>CAZFCJ010000009.1:0-53324 GCA_964517315.1 uncultured Anaerolineaceae bacterium
CCCGCGAAGGTGGAATTGGAGTTGCCGTTGATCACGGCCGTCTCGGTGTTGCCCAGGGCCTGGTAGATCAGCAGACCTGCGTATTCGCCGTCGTCCATGGCGTCGAGGTGGATCTCGGCCGAGCCGTTGAATGTGACGTCGCCGCTCTGGATGTAGATGAGCACGTCCTCACCGGTCAGCGTCGTGCCGGAGTTCACGGTAAACCCACCGTCGACGCAGTAGATGCCTGACTGGAGCGTCCAGTCCCCGCCATTGAAGCGGAAATTGTCCGTATATCCGGGGGTGAAGGTATCGTTGGTATCGTCTCGGGTGGCGTTGCCGCTGCACGTAGGGGGCTCGATTTCGGGCTCGTCGAGCGGTTCTTCGCCGGAGTCCGGGGGTGGATCAACCGTGGCACTCCCGCTGATCTCGAAGCCGCCGACGACCGTGATGTCGCCGTCGGTCACGGTGAGCTCGTTGCTGCCGCTGGCTTTAAACGCGCAGTTGGGATCCTCCGAGTTCACGTGGATTCCTCCGCCCTCGATCTCGGTGGAGTTGTCGCCGTGGCTCCACACCACCGCGCACCCCGAAGGCGCCAGGCCGACGACGGCGTTCCCGAAAAGCAACGGCTCGACCGTGGCCGGCCGGGCGCGACCGATGGCGGTGACGGTGTTGATCAGCTCGCCGCCAAACACGAACTGTGAGAACACCGCATCCACTTTGGAGTCGATCTCGACGTAGACGTAGTTAGGGTCTCCCGCGTAGGGACCGGAGGAGGGCGGATGCTCCACGGTGACCCAGTTGCTGGTGCCATTGTCATCGTAATCATTGTCCGCTGCGCGCGCGTAGGCCGCGTTGACAGGATCGTTGTCCTGCAGGATGGCGAACGCGCCGGCCATCGCGGCCGCGTCGGCCGCGTTCTGCGCGTGCCGTCGGTCGGTGAAGATGATTCCGCCATCGATCGCCAGTCCGCTCATGCCGAGCAGCAGGACCGAGGAAAGGGCAATCAGCACGAGGGTCTGCCCCCGCTGGTGCTTGTTTGAGCTGTATGAGTTCATCGTGCGGCCTCCTCAAATGAGCGGCGCGAGCGGTTCAATGAACGGGTCACGGACAGCCTGGCGACAAAATCGTGTTTACGACGGTCGCCTCGAGCGGGAGCGTCTGGCTGCCGACGATCGCTCCGATGAAGGGGGTCAGCAGTGTGTAGTCGACTTGGGCGGTGACCTCAATGCCCCCGCCGCGGCAGGCCTGTCCGATGATGTTCACAGTGATCGTGGCGTCATCCCAACTGATCATCCCCCCAGGGCTCTCGCGCCGCACCCGGTTCTTGATTTCCGTCGTGTCTAGCGGGTCGAAGGAGCCGTAAGCCGCGCCCTCGGCGGCCGCGTCGCGCAATGCCAGGAACAGGAAATAGGCCCGGCCGATATCGAGCACGCCGGCGAGCAGCGTGAGCAGAATCGTGAGCGTGAGCGCCAGCTCGGTGAGACTCTGCCCCTTTTCACCAGGTCTGGTGAGCGGTTTCACCGAGCGGTCCTTCATCGTGTTCGTTGATTCCTTCATCATGAGTTCACCCTACGGGCAGGACGCCGTCGAAACATTGGACGGATCGCTCTCGGCCCCATCAAAGACCGCCACGACGTAGTAGGTCCGGCTCGACCCGTCGTCCGGAAGTTGATCGCAGTTGTTGCACGATGGATTGCTGTCAAGCACGACTTGGGTCACGGGCGTGGGCTCTGAGCGGTATACGGCGTAATAATCGGCGCCCGCCACCGGGTCCCAGTCGAAGGTCACTTTGTGCGGAGAAGAGGTGCAGTTGGCCGTGGCTGAGAAGTTCTGAGGGATCGGAATGGGTGTGGGTGTGGGCGAGGGGGTGTACGTGAAGGTCGGCGTGGGGGAAGGGCCGGTCGTCGCCGTGTAAGTGGCAGTGGGTGTCGGCGTGTCGGACGGCGTCGGCGTGAGTGTAGGGGTGATCGAGGGGTCGAGGGTGTTGGTCGGGGTGGGCGTCGAAATCGGCCCACCCAACGTCGCCGTCGGCCCGGCCTCGATCTCCTTCAGGATCGTCCGCCCCGTCCTCGAATACAAGGTGTGCTCGGGAATGGGGAGAAGTGGAACGATCGGCTGGTAAGTCTCCTGAATACTGACCACCACGCGGTCCCCCAAACCGATATCATCCGGATCGGGGTTGGCATCGCAGTTGCCAATCGGATCACTGGTGGTGCCTCGATCGTAGGTAACGAGGATGTCCGAATCCTGCAACTCGCTCATGACCGCCACGCGCTTCGCCGCCGCCCGCATGCCAGCGCAGTCCAGGTAGCGCGGGACCCCCGCGCCGTTGTCGCCGACCGAGGCCCCGTAGCGGGCGGCCTCACGACTGGCGGAGCTCATCGTGGAGTAAATGGCGAACAGGCGACCGAACTCGACGATCCCCATCGTGATCAACAGCAGGACCGGCAGCACGAGCATGAACTCGATCAGGGCCTGACCCCGCTTTGAGACGGCCGGCCAACTCGATCGCGCGGCGGACTGGAGAAAGGTCTTCATTTCATCTCTCATCGTATGTCGGACTGCGCCCTGCGGTATTTGCAGACACCTTACAAATTCCATTCATTAGCCCTTCGATGCGCTGGGCGCGGGGGACGCAAAAACCCCGCCTCCGGCGCTCTGGCCGAAAGCGGGGGGTCGATCTCCGTACTCGAGGCTGCTACCCAATCCTCGGCAGCTGGCAGTCGTGGCGGATCATCTGCTCCGCGTTAGACCCTATAGCTTTGCACCGCCATCTTTCGACGGCTTAGCCTTTTGAGGGGGTGCGCGATTAAATTGTCAACTTGTCCCCGCGAATTCATGAACGCTACCCGAACCTTCGCAGCTCTGCGGTATGAGAGCGGACGAATGTCCTACCAAGAGGGGCTGGTTCTTCGGCTCGCGGCGGGGCAGAAAGATCGCTTAAGTCGAGCTTTCGGATTGAAGGGCCTGGGCGATGCTGCGATCGATCTTGCCCATCGGGTACTCGTCGAGCGCCCCAGCGGTGACCCATTTGTGCCCGCTGCGCTCGCGGACAAGCGGGGATTGCGGGTCGATCTCGGCCCGAAAGACATGGGCCGTCACCTGGTAATGAGTGTAGCTTTGGCGGTAAGTTCCGAGCTGGGTGGGGGCGCGCAGGCGCAAGCCCAGCCCATCTTGGGCCTCGCGCTTGAGTCCTTCGAGTAGCTCTTCGCCGTCCTCGAGTTTCCCGCCGGGGAACTCCCAAAGCCCGCCGAGAAGTTTCCCCTCGGGTCGGCGAGCGATCAGGAATCGATCACCGCTGCGTAGGACCAGCGACACCCGGGTCACTTGGGGCAGCTCGCCCGGCGGGCGCCGCGTTGGTCGCTGCTCCACGACGCCGCGCTTGCGGGCCAGGCAGTGGGGTTCCAACGGGCAGGACGAACAGCGTGGGCCCCGCGGCAGGCACACCGTGGCCCCCAGGTCCATCAGGGCTTGATTGAAATCGCCCGCTTGACCGGGGGGCATAAGCCCCTGCCCATGCTCACGGAGCCGCTGCTCGGTCTCACTGGAGCGGATATCGCCCGACACGTCGAACAAGCGCGCCAGCACGCGACGCAGATTGCCGTCCAATGCGACCGTATCGAGCCCGAACGCGATCGAACCGATGGCCGCCGCCGTGTACGGGCCAATGCCCGGGAGTTGGAGCAGCTCATGCTCACTGCGCGGCAGCGCGCCGCCGTGCTCATCGACAACCCGGAGGGCGGCGCGATGCAGATACAGCGCGCGGCGATAGTAGCCGAGCCCCTCCCAGAGGTTGAGCACTTCGTCGCGCGAGGCCTCCGCCAGTTGAGAGACGGTCGGAAAGCGCTGCATCCAGCGACGATAGTAAGGTTCTACGGTTTCGACGCGTGTCTGCTGGAGCATGACCTCGGCGACCCAAATCGCGTAAGGGTCTTCCGTCTCGCGCCAGGGCAGCGAGCGACCGTGTTCGGCATACCACTCCAACAGTGTTCGTGTGATTTCCTGGTCCATGGTTGGCAGATTGGCTTAGGGTAACGGCGTCGGGCCTCTAAGTATAATCAGCATACACTTGGGACCTGCACCGTGGTTAGAACAGGAAGAGGGCTGCATGCCGACCTACAATGACGAGCTTTCGCATTACATCTCCGAAACCTTCGCCGGGGAGGACGAAGCGCTGCGATGGATCCGGGGTCAGATCCCGGCCCGCGGGCTGCCGGAAATCATGATCAGCGCCGAGGAGGCCGCGTTCCTGCGCTTCCTGGTCGTAGCCAGCGGCGCACGCCGCGCGGTGGAGATCGGGACGCTGGGCGGATACAGCGGAACCTGGATCGCGCGCGGTCTGCCCCCGGACGGCCGACTGATCACGATCGAAGTGGACTCAAAGCGAGGGGAGCTGGCGCGGGAAGGCTTCGCCCGGGCGGGTGTGGGGGCCAAGGTCGACCTGCGGGTCGGCGACGCCCACGAAGTGCTGCCAGGGCTCCCTGCGGAGGATCGCTATGACTTCGTGTTCATCGACGCCGACAAGGAAGGCTACATGGCCTATCTCGACTGGGCGCTGGGCAGTTTGGCGCCCGGAGGACTGCTGACGGCCCACAACGCCTTCGCCTTCGGCGGCCAGCTGGTCGATCCGACCAACACGGATCCCGACGTCGAGATCATGCGCCGGTTCAACCGGCGGCTGTCAGAGGACCCGCGCCTGACGGCGACCATCTTCCCGGCCGGGGACGGCATCGCGGTGGCGGCGATGAACGGCGGCGGTTGATCGCTTCCCGCCGTCGGCCTACGGCGTGGGAGTGGGCGTAGGCGTGTCGGTCGGCGTCGGCGTAGGCGTCGGACGCGGCGGAATGTTGAAATCTGTCTGGTACACCGAGGCGCCGGTGGCGGTGGAGTACACCGTCACCGTGGCCTCTCGGCCCGTGTAGTTCTGGTAAGGTTCCGGCCCGTTGCAGTACAGACGGTTGGGGTAGTCCGCGAGGATTTCGCAGTTGAGCGTGCTCGGCCCGACCACGGCCTGGTACATGCCTTCCACCCCGCCCGGGATCTGGATCGTGACCAGCAGCCGGTCGCCCGTGAGATGGGACACGGCGTAGACGGAGGCCGCTCCGAAGTTGGGGCCAGGGGTCGGCGTGATGGTCGGGGTGGCGCTGGGAACGGGTGTTTCGGTGGGCGGCTCGGTTGGGGCCGGCGCTTCGGTGGCAGGCGGCGCAGTCGGCGTTTCGGTGGCGGATGCCTCGCCGCCGTCCGCCTGCGGCGTCGCCTGGAGCCCCAGGAAACTGCAGCCGATCAGCGTGGCGATCGCGAGCGCCCCCAAGGTCAGATACAACGAAGGTCTCTGTTTCATGGGTATGCCTCTCGTGCGCGATAAGGATCGAGTGCAACAGCCAATTGTAGATGAAATCTCTGATCGACGCGCCCTTCATCCCCCGCCGCCACAACGGGCGAGAAGATTGAGCTTGCCTCCCCTCCTGGCGGCGTTTCTCGCTCTCTTGTTCACAGTCGCATGCAGCACGCTTCTGGGTTCCCCGACCGCGGAACGGGCGACTCAGGCGGGCGCGCCCGAGGGCCGGGTGGTGTTCGTGGGGCTCGACGGCAACCTCTACACGGTCGGGCCGAGTGGCGAAGATCGCCGCGCCGTTACCAGCGACGCTTCGTTGGCTGATCCACAGGACAGAACGGTCTACTACGAGGCCCCAACTTGGGCGCCGAAGACCCGTAGGTTGGCGTTCATCCGGATCGAGGGTGATGCCGGGGGCGGGTCGTCAGTGCGGCTTCAGGCGGCCTCGCCGGAAGGAGAGGTGCAGGACCTGTACGCGGGTGATGAGGCGCCTTTTTACCTCTACTGGGGGCCGGACGGCGAACAGGTGACGTTTTTGAGTTCGGCGGTAGGCGCGGAAGATTTGGGCTTGTGGCTTGTGGACCGGGAGGGACGGGCGCGCACACTCGATCGCGGACAGCCATACTATTGGGATTGGGCACCCGACGGGGCCTCGATCTTTGCCCACGTCGGGGGCTCAACGCAGGAGAACCCTGAGGGAGCAAGGCTGTCAACATTCTCCTTACAGACCGCCGAGCGAAAAGACCTGGAGGTCTCTCCGATGCGATTTCAGGCGCCGGCGTTTTCGCCGGACGGCAAGCGGGTACTCGTTGCCGGGGTTTCCGACGATCCGGCGCATGGATTATTGGTGTTGGATGACCACGGAACGGTTCTCGAGCACGTCGCCTCCGCACCGCGCGGCGTAGCGTTCGGTTGGTCGCCGGCGGGCGACCGAGCGGCCTTCGTAAGGGCGGAGGCCGACGCACAGCTGGGCTTCGGGGAGCTGCATTTGGTGGATCTGGCGCCGGGAGTCGAGCCGGTGGTCAGGCCGACCGGGTTGGAGTCGGTCGCCGGGTTCTTCTGGTCGCCCACCGGGCTGCGCTTGGCGGCGTTCGTGCCCGAGTTCACCTCGGAGGGTGATGATCAGCTGATCAGCCGCGGGCGGCAGCAAGAGCGCTTGCTGCTCCATCTCCACCTGGTGGATGCCGAATCGGGTGAGGTCAGCCGGCTGACCTCGTTCCGGCCCACCGAGGCGTTCCTGAACGTACTTCCCTTCTACGACCAGTACCAGCGCTCGAACACGATCTGGTCGCCGGACGGATCATCGCTTGCATATACGGCCGAGTTGCCCAGCGGCGGGAGCACGGTCTTCGCGCTGCCCGCAGAGTCGGGCTCCCAAGCCGAGGTGCTGGGGCGGGGCAAGCTGGCTTTCTGGTCTTGGGATTGAGTCTCAGGCGGAGCTGACCCCGACGCGCACGCCGTCTTCGTCGACGGCAAGGACCATGGCCTGGGCGCTGTGCCCGGCGGCCTCGAACGCGTTGACCATGGCCTGGGCAATGGCCTGCAGCCCTTGCGGGGCAAAGGCCACCAGGCTAGGTCCTGCTCCCGAGAGAACGGCGGCGGACGCCCCCGCCGCCCGGGCGGCGTCCAGCGCGGCTTCGGCGCCCGGGATGCGCTTCAGCCGATGGGGCTGGTGGAGCCGGTCATCGACCGCCTCCCGCAGCAGTTCGTGGTTTCCGTCGCGCAGCGCTTCCAGCATCATCCCCAGGCTGGCCATGTTTTCCACGGCGTCCGCCAGCGGGACCAGCTCGGGAAGCGCCTCGCGCATGCGCTCGGTGGGGAGTTCGAATCCCGGTACAGCCAGCGCCACCTCGATCGGGTGCAAGGGTACCTTGCGGACGATGAGCTCGGCGGGGCGAGCGCGTACGAGGTTGAGGCCTCCGTTGAGCGCTGCGGCGGCGTTGTCGGCATGGCCCTCGATGGCATACGCCAAGAAAAGGAGCTCCTCGTCGCTCATTTCCCCATCCACCATGGCGTTGGCCGCGCAGATGCCGGCCACCACGGCGGCCGCCGAGGAGCCCAATCCTGAGCCCAGCGGGATCCGGTTCTGGCAGTGAAGGTGCAGACCGGGAGGTCTCTGGCCGAGGCTTTCGAAGGCCCGCAGCGCGGCCTGGGCCACCAGGTTGCTTTGATTGCCCGGCAGGGTTTCGGCGCCCTCTCCCTCCACCTCAACCGTGACACCGTCGTCCGCAGGGCTGACCTCGACCTGATTGTGGAGATCGAGGGCCAGCGCCAGGCAGTCAAAGCCGGGACCCAAGTTGGCCGTGGTCGCGGGCACTCGGAGCGTTACAGATTTCATTCGTTCAGCACCTCCTGCAGCGCGCCCATCTGCGCGGGCATGCGGCGCGGCTCGGCGAACCGGTCGGAGATGACCGCCGGGTCCTTCAATCCATGTCCGGTGCAGATGCACACGACCTTCTTGCCTTGGAGGTCCAGCCGGCCGTCCGAGGCCTCCGCGGTCAACCCCGCCAGGCCGGCCGCCGAAGCCGGTTCAACCCAAATGCCCTCCCGTGACAACTCACGCTGCGCGGCGAGAATCTGGTCATCATCCACGGCCACAATCCGACCGCCGGAATGATTGGCCGCGCGGACGGCCTGATCGCCCCTGGCCGGGCGGCCGATGCGGATGGCGCTGGCGACCGTGTGAGGATCGGGCACCGGCCGGCCCTCCACGAGCGGGGCTGCGCCGGAGGCTTGGACGCCGAGCAGCCGGGGTGGTTTCCATCCGTGCTCTTGCTTTAATTGCTGGAGGCCCATCCACAGCGCGCTGATATTGCCGGCGTTGCCGACCGGCAGGGCCAGCCAATCCGGCGGTCCGTCGAGGGCCTCGCAGATTTCAAACGCCACGGTCTTCTGCCCCTCCAGCCGGTAGGGATTGAGCGAGTTGACCAGCACAACGGGCAGCCGCTCGGAAGCGGAGCGGACCAGGTCCAAGGATTCGTCGAATGTGCCTTCGATCTGCAGCACCTCGGCGCCGTAGGCGAGGGCGCCGGCGAGCTTGCCCGATGCGACCGCTCCGTGAGGGATGATCACCAAGCAGCGCAGCCCGGCCCTGCCGGCGTAGGCCGCCGCGCTGGCCGCCGTGTTGCCCGTGCTGGCGCAGATCACGGTCCCGGCTCCACGGTGGGCGGCCTCGCTAATCGCCACCGTCATGCCGCGATCCTTGAAGGAACCGCTGGGGTTGAGACCTTCAAACTTGACGTACAGCGCGGTGGCCTCCAGGCCTCGGGCCAGCCGCGGGATCGGAATCAGCGGCGTGTTGCCTTCAAGGAGCGTGATGGCCGGGAGGTCCGGCGGGAGATCCAGCTGGTCGCGGAACGCTTCGATGATCCCGGGCCAAGGGTGCATGCGGCGATTGTAGCACGCGGTCGCGGCGGACATTTGTCGCTGCCGGGCGGAGATGCTATGCTTTTTTCACTCGCCGCCGCGCCCGTGCAGCCAGCCCCCGGCTGACCGCCAGTGGGCGCCGGGTGGCTTTATGAGTACGGCCTGAAAGGCCGCCGGATCCGAGGAGGAGAATGGCCAAGACAGCGTCCCGCCTGGAAGGATTCACAGAGTCGGTCATACGGGAGATGACCCGGGTGGCCAATGAGCACGGCGCCATCAATCTGTCGCAAGGGTTTCCAGATTTCCCTCCACCGGATGAATTGGTGGGCGCGGCCCATGATGCACTGGAGGGCGATTTCCATCAGTACGCCGTCACGTGGGGGGCGCCCGCGTTTCGGAAGGCTTTGGCCCGCAAGCAACGCCAGTATATGGGGCTCGATATCGACGCCGACGCCCATATCACGGTCACCTGCGGCAGCACCGAGGCGATGATGACGGCGATGATGACGGTCTGCAACCCCGGCGATCGGGTCATCGTCTTTTCGCCTTTCTACGAGAACTACGGCGCCGACACGATCCTTTCCGGAGCAGAACCCATCTACGTTCCGCTGCACCCGCCCGAATACACGTTCGACCCCGAGGAGTTGAAGCGGGCCTTCGAGCGCGGCGTCAAGGCCCTCGTCCTGTGCAATCCGGCGAACCCTTCCGGCCGGGTCTTCACCCGCCAGGAGCTCGAGACGATCGCCCAATTGGCTGTGGAGCACGACGCGTTTGTGCTGACCGATGAGGTGTACGAGCACATCGTGTATGAGCCGCATGAACACGTTTACATCGCCAGCCTTCCCGGGATGTTCGACCGCACGCTTTCATGCAGCTCCCTGTCCAAGACCTACGCGGTGACCGGCTGGCGACTGGGTTATGTGATCGCCAGCGCGCAGGTCACGGGTGCGGCCCGCAAAGTGCACGACTTCCTCACGGTCGGGGCCCCTGCCCCGCTGCAGCAGGCCGCGGTCACAGCGCTTTCCTTCCCGCCGGAGTATTACGAACAGCTACGGCGCGAGTACACGCAGCGTCGCGATGTGTTCCTCGGCTATCTGCGCAAGGCCGGCCTCGAGCACACGCCGCCGGAGGGCGCCTACTACGTCCTCGTCGATATCAGGGACTTCGACTTCGACACCGACACTGCGTTCTGCCGCTGGCTGGCGAAGGAGATCGGCGTGGCGGCCGTGCCCGGATCGAGCTTCTTCCATGAGCCGATCCATCGCTACATCCGTTTTCACTTCGCCAAACGAACCTCGACCCTGGAAGAGGCTGGCCAGCGTCTGCTCCGGATCCCCGAGCGCATTTGACGCGACGGGTCTTATGACCCAAATCCTGCTTGTGAATCCTGATCATCGGTGTCAGGAACGCCGAAGGCGATCCTGATCTCTTCCTGCTGCAGCCGGCCAGACCTTTCATCCTGGAACCGAACTGGCGCCGGCGGTGTACATAGGGTGAAGGCCAGGGCGATCTCTCCGGAGAGGTCCTTCTGAACGAACGCACCCTCGTAGATCGGGCGCGGCAGGGCGACTCTGCCGCATGGGGAGAACTTGTTCCCCTCCACCAGGAGGGTGTGTTTCGCATGGCCTACCTGCACCTGAAAGATCGGGATGAAGCCGAGGACGTGACCCAGGAAACGTTTATCCGAGCCTATCGCAAGCTTGACCAATTTGACACCGAACGGCCGCTGCGACCCTGGCTGCTCAGCATCTGCGCTAACCTCGCCCGCAACCGCAAGCGTTCACTTTCACGCTATTGGAGGGCGCTGCAGCGCTTGGCGGGTTCGGACCCAGAAGCAAGGCAGGGTTCCGGTGGCGTCCCCCGGCGCGAAGCGGGCGACGCGTCCGAGGAGCTGTGGCATCTGCTGCAAGCGATGAAGGGTCAGGATCGTGAGGTGATCTACTGCCGCTATTTTCTGGACCTCAGTGTGGCGGAAAGCGCGCAGGTCCTGGGCGTACCGGAGGGGACGGTCAAATCGCGGGTTTACCGGGCGCTTGAGCGATTGCGGGAGGCGATCGAGCGTGAGGCGCCGCACTTGGCGCATGAGGTGATGATGGATGAGGGCTGAAGACGAACGCTTTGAACGGCGCATAGCAGAGCTCGCCTCCGGCTTCCGGTTTCCCGATGCGCCGGACCTGAAGGAGCAGGTGCTCGGCGTGCTGGGGGCGCGGGCTTCGGGCGTCAAATGGCGCCCGGCCCTTGGGTGGGCCGCGGCGGCCGCGCTGCTGCTGACCGTCATCACCCTGAGCCTGGTGCCCGGCGCGCGCGCTGCGTTGGAGGAAATCGTACGCATCGGCAGCGTGCGCCTGCTCTTCGGTTCCGACCTGGACCAGGAGCTGGCGGGGGCGCCCGGGATCGCCGCCTCTGAGCTTGATCTCGCCGGTGAAACCACGCTGGAGGAGGCGCGGCGGGCGTTCCCGCACCCGATCGTGCTGCCCGCCTATCCGCCCCAACTGGGCGCGCCGGACCGCGTGTTCGTGCAGGAGAATCCCGCCTCGGCCGTCGTCTTAGTGTGGCTGAACGACCGCCGTTCGGTTGAGCTGGCGCTGTTCCAGCTAACTGGGCCGGTTTTCAAGTGGGAGCCCACCGTTGTCGAGCAAACGCGGGTCAACGACGCCCCCGCCGTGTGGACGGAGGGCCCGTACTGGGTCGTGGTTCAGAGCGGTGAGGTGGAGCAGCGACGGCTCATCGAGGGGCACGTCCTGATCTGGGAGCAGTCGGGGGTGACCTACCGCCTGGAAACCCACCTTCCGCTGGAGCTGGCCCGCCGGATCGCCGAGTCTCTGCGGCCCTAGCAGAAGACTTCCGGGAAGTCCGGTGAGGCTGATTGGAGTTTTCAGCCCCCCGTCCGGACATCCCGGATGTTGGTGGACCGAGGCGGCTCAAAGTTGACCGCGGTCAGCCACCTTCAGCGATGGGCTCACCAAGCGCCCGATTGAGCGCGTTGACGATTTCAGCGTTTGAACCCACGTACAGCACGATGAGCCGGCCCTGCGCCCAGAAGTGGGGGGTATCGATCCAGGTGATCATCGTCGTTCCGACGCTCGACCCGTCTTCGCCGATCAAGTCGGAATCGGCCTTCCGCGCCGCTTCGTCGCTGTATTCGAAGACCTGGACGGATTCGCCGTCCACCTCGATCACTTGGCCGGTCACCGTGAAGAATTCCTGATCGATCGTCCCACCCGGTTCGGCCGCCACGCCGTCCTCTTCCAGCGCGGTCAGCAGGCCCTGGTAGCTGCTCGGGCCGCGATCGGCGGGGTTGGCCGGCGAACAACCCCAAAGAAGGACGCTCCCCAGCATCGCGCTCAGCAAAAGTTTGTGCAGCATGGCAGTCATCTCCTTTTTCTACATTTGGCCTTTGAATTAACACATCTAATAGACGCACACGTGAAGGAAAAGTTCCCGGCTTTTCGAACCGGTCGGGGCTTCCGGGAAGTCGGTGCGGACTTCCCGGAAGATGAAAGTTGAGCGTTATGATTGGGGGATGGAGGTGATTTATGATGGCGAAAGGGAAGAATGGGCCTGACCGGGTGCGGGAGGCGTTGAGCGACGTGGGACTGGAGGCGACCGTAAAGGAGCTTCCCGAGAGCACCCGCACGGCGTCCGAGGCGGCGCACGCGATCGGCTGCGAGGTGGGACAGATTGCGAAGTCGCTGTTGTTCCAAGGCAAAGAGAGCGACAGGGGGTACCTCATTATCGCCAGCGGGCCCAACCGGGTCGATGAGCGCAAACTGGCGCTCCTTGCCGGCGAAGAAGTCAGGTTGGCGGATCCAGATTTCGTTCGCGAGCAAACCGGCTACTCGATCGGCGGCGTGCCGCCATTAGGACATGCGGCTGAAGTGACGTCATACATGGACGAGGACCTTATCGAATACGACCAGATTTGGGCTGCAGCCGGCTCGCCGCGCGCGGTGTTTGCGGTCGATCCGCGCAAGATTGTGGAAGTCACAGGGGCTCAGGTCGCCCCCATCCGGACTCAAGTCTGACGTGCGCCAGGGCATTGAAGTGCAGACGGCCGTCGTTCAAGGAGTCGAGGTCCCCAAAATTGGTTTGGGAACATGGAACATGAACGGCTCAACCTGCCGCCGGGCCGTAGAGACCGCCCTGGAGATGGGATATCGCCATATAGACACCGCCGAGATGTATCGCAACGAGCGGGAGATCGGCCAGGCGATCTCGGCTTCTGGCGTGGCGCGGCAAGAGCTGTTCCTTGTCAGCAAGGTTTGGTCAAATCATCATGAGGCAGACCAGGTCGTTGAAGCTTGCGAGGCCACTTTGCAGGGCTTGGACACCGATTACCTGGATCTGTACCTCATCCATTGGCCGAGTGACAGAATCCCCGTCGCAGAGACTCTGGAGGGGATGGACCGTTTGGTTGACGCGGGCAAGGTGAGACATATCGGCGTGAGCAACTTCTCCGTCGGCCAGCTCGAGGAAGCGAGAGAGGTCGCCGAACATCCGATCTTCTGCGATCAGGTCAAGTTCCATGTCCGCCACCGCCAGGATGCCCTTGTGAGGTACTGTCAGGAGGAAGATGTGCTGGTCACGGCCTACACTCCGCTGGAGAAAGCGAGGCTGACCGGGCAATCCACACTGGAGGAGATCGGTCGCCGGCACGGAAAATCGGCCCTGCAGGTCGCGCTGCGATGGCTGATCGAGCAGGAGAAGGTGGTCGCGATCCCCAAGGCGTCCAGTGAGGCGCACCAACGGCACAACCTTGACGTCTTCGATTTTTCATTAAGTGAGGAAGAGCGCGCTGCGATCCAGGAGATCGCCTGAAAAGGGGGATGCGGGCCGGGAGGTCTCAGAGAGTCACACCCGGCGCGATCTGATGATTCGGACAGAAATATCCGTTGCGCCCTGACACGCTTATGCGCTCGATCTCACCCCCGCAGCGCGGGCAGGCCTGGCCCGGCTCGCGGCGCGGGGTGAGCCAACTTTCCGGAAAGTCGGAAGGCTTGGCCAGCCGTTCGATCGCGATCCGCAGCACGCGGCGCATGACGTGAAAGATGTGACCCAGGTCCCGCTCGCGCAGGTCCGGAACGGTGATCTTGGGATGGATGCCGGCCTGGAACAGGATCTCGTCGGTGTAGACGTTGCCCAGCCCAGCGATAATGGATTGGTTCATGAGGGTCGATTTGATCATCCCTCGCCGCCCCTCGAGAACCGTCTTGAAGTCGTAGAAGCCGAATGAGGTGCGGTAAACATCGGGACCCAACTCGGCTTCTTCCACGTATTCTTGAATGTCTTCGATGGGTTCCACCGCGCCTAACTTGCGGGGCATGACCAGCGCCAGCTGATAGCCATTCTCGAAGTCGAAGCGCGCCGCCGTGTACTCCGGCTGATCCTCTTCGTTCTTAAAATACTGTAGATAACCCGTCATTCCGAAGTGGAAGCGCAGGTAACGTTCGTCATCCAATTGTGCGAACAGGTGCTTGCCGTGGCGGTCGCTTCCGACGAATGAGCGCCCGGAGAGCACCCGACCCAGGCCCCCAGGGGAGGTCGACTCGAGGATGTCCGGCTCGAGGACCCGGGTTCGCTCGATCGTCTGATGGAGCGAGGTCGACTCCAGGTGTTGTTGAAATACGGCGACATCGGGAAGTTCGGGCATGGTGATGCGCACCTCGGGGCGCGGCGTCAGATCTCCTTTCGAAGCATACCTTGCAGGCGACGGGCGTTTTGGGCCGCGTAGCCGGATTGGTCGTTATCGAAGAAGCAGAAGACCTCCTTGCCTTGGCGAACCCACGAGCTGATCGCGCCCGCCCAGCCCGCAAGTGTGGAAACGTCATAGCTTCCCTGGTAGGCGCGTCCCGGTCCATGAAGGCGAATGTACACGAAGTCGGCGGTTATCCGCTTCGGGGAAACGCGGCCGTCATATTCGTAGATGCAAAATGACGCCCCGCGTTCCTGCAGCAAATCGAAGGCTTCATGGTTGATCCAGGTGGGGTCGCGCAGCTCGAATGCGTAGCGCTGGCTCGCCGGCAGCGCCGCAAGGAAGGACGCCAGGCGCTGGCGATTGAAGTTCCAGTTGGGCGGCAGCTGGAACAGGATGGGTCCCAGCTTGGGCTCCAGCGCTTGCACCCTGTCCAAGAACTTGCGCAAAGACGGTTTAGGATCCTTCAGCTTCTTCATATGGGTGATGTAACGGCTGGCCTTGGTAGCGAAGAGAAAGTCGTCCGGGGTGCGATTCTTCCAATTTTCCAGCGTGGATTCCCCAGGCAGCTGGTAGAAGGTGTTGTTGACCTCGACATCTTCAAACCGTTCTGCGTAATAGTCCAGCCACATTTCCGGATCCGAGGCGATCGGATAGAAGGGACCCTCCCAGTGGTCGTAGTGCCAACCCGAGGTGCCGATATGTATTCGTCGCCCGGGAAATCCGGTGTCCAAGAATCCTGCCCCTGTCCGGTCGTCGTCCTGGCTAAGTGTGATGGTATCAAAACGGCCTGAGCAGCTGTGCTTTGGCGCCTACCATCATGGAGATTTTTGAAATCTTGGCAAGTGCGGGGGTCGTCGCGAGCCGTTGGAAGGCCGAGAAGGCCGTCCGTGTGAAATTTGGTTTATCGGGCCTCCTCCAAGGCTTGGACCATGATCCAACCCGAGGGCAGCGCGGCCGCGGCGAGCAGCGCCTTGACCGCGTCCAGAAGGATAAAGGGAACGACCCCGGTAAGCACCGCCTGTGCCAGGCCTACGAACTGAGACAGCCAGGCCACCCCTGCGGCGTAGATGATCAGATGGCCGATCAGGAATACAGGCAGCGCGCTGGTCCATCGACGATCGTAACCGCGCTCCGCGAGAATCCCGATGACATATGCCGCAGGTACGAAGCCCAGCAGATAACCGCCGGTCGGGCCGAGCAAGCGAGCCGCGCCCGCCGCACCCCCCGCGAACACCGGCAGGCCGCCCGAACCCACTGCGAGGTAGAGCAGCAGACTGGCGGCGCCTCGACGGGATCCAAGCGCGGCTCCGACGAGCAGCACGGCGAACGTCTGGCCGGTGATGGGCACCGGACTGAACGGGATCGGGATGCGAACCTGCGCAAACCCGGCGACCAACAGGCCGCCCACGGCGACCAGGATCAGATCCGCGGCCAAGGTCTGACGCAGGCCGAGGCGGCGGGTAACGGTCAAACCGAGGGTTGCGTGCATGGCGATCCTCCTCACATGCAACGGTAGAAGAGAAGCTCCGGCCGGCAAGCTGCGAAATCAGAGTTCGCGCAGCGCGGAATGAGCTTCGTCGAAAGCCTTCTTGGGCGCCCGCAAGATTCCGGCCCCGACCATGCCGATGCCGGGCTCCTTGTGCGCGATGCCGGTGTTGATTTTGGGCAGGATTCCCTTTTCCACCACCCTGCGCACGTCGATCCCCAGCGGCGTGCCGCGGAAGTTGAGCGCTGGGATGGTGAAATTCGGGTGTTTGGCGAAGGTGATCTCGTACATTTCCGCGGTCGTTTCGTGCGCTATCTGCGGGTCACCGCCGACGAACTGGGTGATGGCCGGCGCGGCCGCCATGGCAAATGCGCCGAATCCGGCCGTTTCGGTGATCGTGCTGTCGCCGATGTCGGGATTGGCGTCCTCGGCGCTGAATCCGGGCAAGAACAGTCCCTCGACCACACCGGCGGGCGCGGTGAACCAGCGCTCGGGCATGCTGCTGACCCGGAGGCCGAAGTCGGTGCCGTTGCGGGCCATCACGGTGACGATCGTGGAGCCCTCCACGCCCTCAGCCGGCTCCATCATCGCCTTGGCGGCGGGCATACTGAGGTTCAAAAAGAAGTGATCGTTGCCGTCAATAAACTCGATCACGTCCGCCAATTCTTGGGTGTCGTCTGCGGTGCGGGCCAGCGCGGGTCCGATGGCGCGCAGGAAGAGCGATGTCCCGGCCTTGTTACGGTTGTGGCACTCGTCGCCCATATGCAGGGCTTGAGAAATCAGGCTCTTGACGTCAACGCCGTCGTCCATCTCCCCGAGCGCCCGATCGAGGGCCGGGTATAGAACGGTCTCCATCCAGCGCAGCCGATCGTACACTTCCGGTCCCATGCCGCCGTAGCGCAGCACCTTGCCCAGTCCTTCGTTCTGGGTGGCATAGGCGTGGTTGCCGGAGGTCGGATTCTCGACGATGAATACCGGCATGCGTGGCGACACAATTCCGGCCATCGGTCCCACACTGTGGTGGTGATGGCAGGGAGCGAATTCGATGTCGCCGGAGGCCGCGATCTCCTCCGCCTCCTGCTGATCTCCGGCGATCCCCTCGTAGATCAGCGCGCCCATCACCGCGCCACGCTGAGGACCGCACATGCGCTCCCACGTGACCGGCGGTCCGGCGTGCAGAATCATGTGCTCGTGCATGTCCGGGATGACTTCGCCCGCGCGCCCCATGCCGACCAGCACAGCGCGCCCATCGGTGATGCGGTCGATGACCTCCTGGTTGGCCTGATCCACCTCGACACCGGATGAGGTCGTTGTGATCCCCTCAACGCCTTCGACGGGAGGCGTCCAATCCACGTCGATCAGGTCCACGTGCTGGGCGCGCACGGATTCGGCGAGGATCGCCAGGCCGACGTTGACCACCGCCAGCGGGCGTCCAAGGATGTCGTTGATCTCCCCCGATGGCATGAAACCTCCCCATTCTTTGAACTGCGGTCTTTGCCGCGGCGTCGTGATGCTACCCGGCGGCGATCAAGCCGGCCAGCCGCGCCGCCGATGCGTTGCTCGCCAAGACCTTGACACCGGCACTCTCCAAGGCCTCCATTTGTGAGCTTAAACCTTGCGGGTCTTTTTCCGTGCCGGTCACCGAGGCCACGAAGGTCAGCTGCCGGCCCTCCTCCTCGGCGCGTTGAACGGCGGCCTCAATTGCGGGGGCCAGTTCGGCGGCCGGATCGGGATGGGCTCCGTAGCCGAGCACGACGTCCAGCAGCACCACCGCTACCTCCGGGTCACCGGCTTCCACTTCCAGCCGCCGCATGCGCAGATCGTTGTCGATCATGGGATGGGGCCGGCCGACCGTAAACTCCTCTTCGCCCAGGTCGACGACGGTATGGCCCCGGCTGGAGTTGGAATCCTCAAGCCGATGAGCTTCGTTCAGCGGAACGTTAGAGTTGACGGGCGCCTCGAGGATGTCGTTGAGCACGACCTGGCTCTCATAACACAGGGTGCCTCCCGAGAACAGGCCGCGCAGAAACCGCTGTCCCTCAACCATGCCGGCGCGCAAGTCCTCCGCCATCTTGATCAGCCCGGCCCGGTCGGATTCGAGGTCGGCCACGTCGGCGCCGGACTGCTGGGCTGCCAACAGCGCCGCCTCGTGCAGCGTGACGGCTGCCAGGGCGTGCTTCTGGTCGGACAGGTCCGGCCTGACGCCCATGAAGCACACGACGGTGGGTTTGTCGCTCTTTCCGACCTGGTTCAGGACCTTCTTCGTCACGGAGGCGGCGGGAGGTTTGCTGATCAGGACGATAGCCTCAGTGGCCGGGTCGGCTTGCAAGGCCTTGAGCCCTTCGAGCATCATGATTCCCCCGACCGGCTCGTTCAGATCCCGTCCGCCGACGCCGATTCCCTGGCTGACCCCGACCCCGGCTTTGGCCAGCAGCGTGCTGACCTCTTGGAGGCCGGTCCCCGCGGCAGAGACGATTCCCACCGGCCCTCGGGGCAGGGCGTTGGCGAAGCCGAGGGCGACTCCGTTGAGAATCGTCGTGCCGGCGCCGGGGCCCATGAGGAGCAGGCCGTGGTCACGCCCGTATTCCTTGAGCTCGATCTCGTCCTCGATCGAGACGTTATCGCTGAAAAGCAGCACGTGCAGACCGCTGTGAAGAGCCTGCCGGGCTTCTTCGGCGGCGTAGCGTCCGGCCACTGAAATGACGGCCACGTTGGCCTCGGGACGGGACCTGACCGCGCTGCGGATCGACTTCGGCCGGGCTTCATCGCTTTCCTTCTCCGCTTCGCCCTTCCTGTCCAGCAGTCTCTCCGCTTCTGAGACTGCGCCCTCGAGGGTTCCCTTTTCGGCGTCGATGGCGATGATCAGATCGTTGGCCGAGGCCGCTTCGGCTTCGGGGGTGAGCAGGCCGCTTTGCTCGAGGATGCCCTTGTTGGCCTGGGTGCCCATGACCAGGGCGGCGTCCTCCACACCGGGAAGTTGGGCGAGGTCGCGGGCGACGAGCATCAGTGAAACGGAATCGTGATATGCGCTGGTGCGGACAATCGTCTTAATCGGCAAGTAGCTTCACCCTCTCCTTCCCTGCGCTCAACGCGGTGTGATCGAATGGCCCGGCACAAGCGTGAGATAGGGAGCTTGGCTGCGCATCCCCCGCCTCCGGGTCGGCGCCAATTCCGACGGGCATCCGCAGCCGGACGAACTCAAATTCATCGCAAGCGGCCTCATGGTCTTGTGGCAGGCAGTCAGGCCCGTCGCATGGTCGATGCGCCCAGCTTGGGCCGGGCCGTCGAAGGACCACCACGGGGCCGGCGCTACCAACCCAAATTCCCCTACAGGGTGACTTATGGCTCATCGGGGCCGAAGTGCTCAGAGCTCGCCGACGTCTTCCTTCCAGAGGGCCGGGTGCTCGGACTGGAACTGACGCATCATCTGTTTGCATTCCTCCAGGTCGAGATTGGTGAGCTCAACGCCGTGATCCTGCATGAAATCCAGCGCGCCGGGGTAAGATTCGTTCTCACCGACCACAACCCGCTTGATCCCGAACTGGACCACTGCGCCCGCGCACAGGAAGCAGGGCATCAACGTGGAGTAGAGCACGGTCCCCGCATAGCTTCCCACCCGCCCGGCGTTCCGCAGGCAGTCGATCTCGGCGTGCACGACGGGGTCGTCGTCCTGGACTCGTTTGTTGTGGCCCCTCCCCAAGATCTCGCCCTCGCGCACGAGCACCGAGCCGATCGGGATCCCGCCCTCTTGTTGGCCCTTGCGAGCCTCCTCGATTGCGGCTCGCATGAAAGGGTCCTCGCTCACAATGGTCAACTCCTTCTGTGCGACGGATGCTCCGTGGTCCAATCTATTCTACACAGGGCCGAATGCAGCCACAAAATCGGGTTGGATTCGCCTGCAGGCAGATCCTGTGGCCTACCACGATCCCGACCCGGCGACCCTTTGCATCCGATCCAGGTCCACCAAATTCCCGTGGCTGATCACATGGGCTGGCCTGCCGTGGTCGCGCAATGCTTCAAGGGTGTCGGCCGCACGCAGCACCACCAGGTTGGCTGGAGAACCTGGGCTGAGCCGGAAATCTGCCAGCCCGATGCACTTCCCGGCCTGGGTGGTGATCATGTCGTACAGCACCTCCATTTCGGCGCGCGTGGTCATCCACAGCAAATGCGACACCAGGAACGCGACCTCGAGCATGTTGTTGCGCCCGTAGGGGTAGTAGGCATCGGAGATGTCATCCTGCCCCAGGCTGACGAGCACGCCCTCTTCCCGCAGATCTCTGATCCGCGCGTGGAGGGGCCCGGTGTGGGGATCGGACACCACCCCCATTTGGGCGCGCTGGAGCAAGGCAGCGACCTTCTGGAAATAGGGCTTCGGATAAAGCTGCATCGCCCGGGCGTGGTGGGCCAGCGCGCGTCCCTGCCAGCCCCGTTCGACGGTCTCCAGAGCCATGACCTCGAGCGAGCGCAGACCGGGATCGCCGGCGTCGTCGACCAGCATCGATACATCTGAATCGAATTCCTCGGCCAAATCGAACACCTGCTTGATGTGCTGGCGAATATCCCCCTCGGTGTATTCAATCCATGGGATCCCGCCGACTACGTCGGCGCCGAGCTCCATCGCTTGGCGCATCAGCTCCAGGGCGCCCGGCTCACGCACCAGGCCGTCTTGAGCAAAGGCGACCACCTGGAGGTCGACGATGCCGCGGAATTCCTCACGAGCCCTCAGCAGGGCCTTGACGCCTTCAAGCTGGGCCTTGCTGTCGACGTCGGCGAAGCCGCGCACGTGGGTTCCACCGTGCAATGCGGAAAGCGCCAAGGCCCGGCGCACGTTCTCAATGATCCAGCTTTCATCGTACTGCTCCTTGACCCTGGCCGCCAGCTCGATGGCGGTCATCGCTTTGCCCATATCCTCGCCCCGGTAGTGCTCGAGCGAAGTCTCGTCCGTCATTTGCAGCGTATACACCTTGCACAGGTGCAGATGCGGATTGACGAACGACTCCGTGACCAGGTTACTCTCTGCGTCGATCGTCCGCTCGGATGGGGCTTCGATGCGCGGTTCGATGGACTGAATCATCCCCTCCTTGATGCCGATATCCACGTCCTCGTCCGGTTGCTTGCGCAGCCGGGCACGGCGGATCAGCAAATCGTATTCGTCGGGCATGATCTTCCCTCCGGGAGTGAACTAGGTGCCGAGGCCTGGTCGCCCCACCGGATGGTGGTCGGCCTCGGCCCGGGTCGGACGTCACCCCGCGCAGTGCACCGCCCCCGGGTTCAGCCCAAGATATGGTGCCCTGAACGGCGAATGCAAGGCTCACAGATGGGACCGTGGCTCATAGGATACACCGGCGCAGCGACCGCTGCGTGGAGGGCGGCGCTGCAAGCTTCGCACAGAAAATGCCCAGGACGGACAATTCAGCCCGGCGCCGATGGTCGCTGCCGTCTGGGCCTCACGTATGCCCTGTGGGGTCACAGGGCGATAGGGCTATCGTTCTCTCCGCCGACCCATTGATTCTTGGCAGACGAAAGAGCTGCTTGATGGGACGGGAAATCCGTCTTATCCTGGTGGATCGACACATCCGCCTAGGGGATAGATTTCCCGGGACTCACGCGTGATTCATGCGTCGTCGCCAGAGGACGAACACCGCGCCTAATGAGAAAAGCGCCACGGCCCAGGTCGCCCAATAGTCGAACAGCTCGAGGAATCCGAAGCGCGGCGTGACTTCGCCCCTGCGCAGGTTGAGCTCCTCGACGAACTCGAGTGCTCCCTTCGGATTGTCCACGCGACCGGAAATCAAGGTGATCGGCAGCAGCCGCAGACCCCGCGCCCGATACCAGGCTCGCACAACCAGGCGATCCTCCCGGACGTCGGCGGACACGTCGTGGACGGGAAACGGTCGCGTCGCTTGCTCCACGAGTGCGATCGCCAGTGGACGTAACCATGGTCGGGTCTGGACTTCGTTTTCTAGCTCCATCTCAGTGTCCCCTTCGGCCGCGGTCCGCTGGATCTGCTCCAGCGGCGGGGCGGTGCCAACCGAGAGCTGGTGGTCGTGCAGCGTCAGCGTGACGACTCGGGAAGGGTCGACGGCGCTGCGAGCGGTAAACGTGAAGGTCTCCTCCATCCAATAACCTCCTTCGCACCTTGTGCTCTGCCTTCATCGTATCAAGTGGGGCGTTGCTGCCTGCCTCGAACGCGGACGCTCAACCGCGCGGATAGAATCACCTCACAGCTAAGTCTGGACGCACATTGGGGCAACACAGCTGGAATCCATCCGCGAGAGGGAGCACACATGGCCGAGCACATGAACCTGTACGGGCAGGCGGTCTACTACGATGTGGTGTTTGAACGGGATGTGGAGGACGAGGTGGCATTCCTCACTGAAGTCTCACGCAAGCATGTCGGGCGAAACCCGGGTTCAGTCCTGGAACTCGCCTGTGGGCCCGGCTACCACGCGCGCGCCTTTGCGCGCAGTGGGGTACGGGCGGTGGGGCTCGATTTGGGACGGGAGATGGTCCGGCTGGCCCGAGAGAAGGCGGATCGTGAGGGGGTAAAGGTGGAATGGCAGATCGGGGACATGCGTGATTTCGATCTTCAGGCCCCGGTGGATCTGGCTTTCAGCATGTTCGATGGGATAGACGCACTGGCCGATAACGGCGATCTGGTCCAGCACATGAAGGCTGTGGCCCGCAATCTCACGCAAGCCGGCCTGTACGTGGTGGATCTGACGCACCCGCGCGACTGCTCCCTTCATCATTATGGCGACTACATCTATACGGGGAAAAGGGATGGGCTGCAGGTCGAAATCGAATGGGCGGTCAACGACCCGGCGTTCGATCTGGTGACGGGAGTTGCTGAGGTCGAGCTTGAGATGAGGGTGAACGATCACGGGCGGGAGGTGGTGGTGACGGACACGGCCCGGGAGCGTCTCTTGTACCCTCAGGAGATCCATCTGCTGGCCAGGCTGTCCGGCGAACTGGACGTGCTCGCCTGGTATGGCGGATACAACGTGAATCAGCCGCTGACTATGGATGATCCGGATGCTCGGCGTATGATCGCTGTGCTGCAGAGATCCACTTGAGACGCTGGTCCGGGTCAACTACGCTGCTTCCGTTGGACCGTCGGGTTGCCGGCCGCACGTCCGATCGGCCGGCCGCAGGCAGCAGAATATTTCGAGGTTAGACTTCCGGGAGTTCCGAGCCATTCGGAGCGGTCCCGATGAGGCGAAAGCCGGGCCCCGACCGAGTGTGCAGCTGGGCGGGCCGCGCTCCATCAGGGCGTGGTCGGATTCAAGAGAGCGGGCTCACAGGGGCAGAAGTTCGGCGATCATGCGTGCAGCAGCACAGTTTGATGGGACGGGCTGGGACCCATCGAACTCGGGAGACGGTGAACAGGCTCCCCCGCAATCTCGGGCGACGGTTCCCAAGCAGTACCGGGGTAACCTGGAAGGAGAGGCGGCAGAGCGGAGGCCGCGTATGGAACCGGGCTCCGTCCAACGAGGAGGACAGGATGGATAGACGACGAGTGCCGGCCGGCACCATTTGGGAGGACAAGTTCGGCTATTCGAGGGCGGTTCGGGTTGGCAACGTGATTCACGTGAGCGGGACGGCGGGTTCCGACGAACAAGGAGAGACGCGAGGCGGTGCCGCCTACGACCAGTCCCTTTACATCCTGCGCAGGATCGAAGGAGCGCTCGCTGAACTGGGCGCGTCCATGGCCGACGTCGTCCGGACTCGAGTTTACGTGACGGACATCGGTGATTGGGAGCAAGTGGCCCAAGCCCACGCGGAGTTCTTTGCTGACATCAAGCCCGCCTCAACCCTGGTTGAGGTGACGGCGTTGATCGACCCCGAGCTTCTGGTGGAGATCGAGGCCGAAGCCGTCGTGGCCGGGTAGCCGCATGTGGAAGAAAACCGTGCATTGGGCGAATGCGCATTTGACCGATCGATGGCGACCTGCCGAGGTCGAAGCACGCCAGATGGCATGACGGGGACTTGTGTGGTTGAGACACCATCCGTCGAGCCAACATCGGTCCAATCTCCGGAGACCCATTTCTCCTGCTTGACCCGTGGCCGCTGCCGACAGATTTGGACTGTTTCATGAAATGACTCCCTTTCTAGTTCTGGTCCACAGTCCTCTGATTGGGCCTTATTCGGTGCGCCGGACTGCGGAGGCGCTCGAGCAAAGAGGGCACCGGACATTGGTCCCCAATTTGGTCCCCGGCTTGGCGCGATCGTCCGGGTTTGCCAGCGCCTTCGCCGAGCGCCTGCGGGATGCAGTGACCGAATCCCGGCCTTCCCAGCCTCTTGTGCTTGTGGGGCACAGCGCGGCGGGCGCTTACCTTCCCGCCATCGGGTCTGCGCTCGATCACAAGGTGGGGGCGTACCTGTTCCTGGACGCGCGGCTTCCGAGGCGAGACGCCAGCCTGGCCGACCAGGATCAACCGGAAGAGGTCCAGCACCGACGTGAGATGGCCCGTGACGGAATCCTGCCGCGGTGGTCAGATTGGTTTGACCCCGCCTTGATGGAGGAGGCGATACCGGACAGGGAAGTGCGGGACCGCTTCTTAGCGGAGCTTAAGCCCGTCCCGCTTGCACTCTTCCACGAGCCCATTTCGTTCGAGTCGGATTGGGCGGACTCGCCGTGTGCCTACCTTCGTCTGAGCGAGTTCTACGAGCCTCTGGCCCGAGAAGCGTCGAGGAGGGGATGGGCCGTTCTCGAAGTCGACGCGGGCCATCTGCACCCCCTCACACATCCGGGTGAAACCGCCGACCTGCTCGTGGACTTTCTTGAGCGGGCGGGTATCGATCGGCGCGCCTAAGAACGGGCACTGACTCCGCCCATGACACGGTGAGGGACCACCGCTGGTCGAGCGGGATCATTGGAGGCGAGCGGAACGCGCTGGGGGTCCCCCGGTGAATCCCCGGTCAGTCCTCCTGAAGCAGAAAGACGGAGTCGCCCGGTCGGACGCGCTGCTTGACCTCGATGGCCACTTCCTGGCCTGGCGAGGCGGTCTCGACGTCCTCGTGCTCGATTTGCATCGACTCGACGGTCTGGCGGAAATCGGTGTGGCTGCCGAGAAAGTGGAGTGAGTCGCCAAGCGCGATCTCCCGGACGAGTTGGAGGGCTGCCACGCTGATGTTATTGAAATAGTGGGTGACTTCTCCCGCGCGTTCTCCCTGGGTCATTTGAGCCCTCCTCCATCGTTCCGACTTTTGTGCCCTGTCGTGGTTTCCATCCTCTTCTACTATACAGACAATCTGGCATGGATGGGGAGCCATTCGCTGGCAGCTTCCGCCCGCTGGGACCAGACCAGCCACAAACCAAGCGCGGCTGGCAGATCCGAACCCCACTCCTGGCGGCGGTTTGCGGCTGCGGAAAACGCAGTGTGGTCTCTTGCCAGCGGGGCCACGGAAAGCGTATAGTAATTTGAACCACAGTGGGTGGTCCAGCGCTCGACTACGCTGTCCTGGAGCGGGAGTTTATCGTTCCCGATCTAGCCGGCAGCCTCGGCCGATGGGAAAAGCATGACCCTCGGACGCACTCTTTCTCACACCGAACCAGGCGTTGAATCCGCGGGCTATGAGATTATGGATTCATACCTATCGTCTCAGGAATGCGCCGACTTCCGGCGGATGATCGAGACCTACCGGAAGAATCATCAGCTCGTCGAGATCCATCGTCCGGCCAAACCGCGTACCCTCCGCTACCGTGTGATTGAAGGAAGGGAGATCCGCGAGAAGCTCCCCGCGATCTGGGATCTGTACACCGGTCCGATATTGCACTTGATGAACGAACTGTTCGCCGTTCCGCTGGCTCCACTGGACAATGTCCGGGCCGGGGTCAACGTGAATCTGATGGCGCCCGGTCGCTCCTCATATCGCTGGCACTACGATCGCAACGAGGCGACGGCCATCCTGTACTTGAACGCAGTGGAAGGTGGCCAAATTGAACTCTACCCGAACTACCGCGTGCTGCTGACGAGCAGGAACTCGTTGAAGCGCCAGAGGATATTGGACAAGTTGATCCACTTTCCCCCCATTCGGCGAGCCCTTGGCAATAAGGTCGTGGTGGCTCCCGATGTGGGCCGCTTGCTGGTGATGCGCGCCAATCGTTGCTGGCATAGCGTGCGCACGGTCGAAGGCAGCCAAGAGCGGGTCAACATCGTCCTGGCGTATGACCAACTCGGGGCCGAGCACCCCATGCAGGCCAGCCTGGACAAGGATCTGTATTCACGGGAGTCTCATTCCTTTAAGGACCCCAACTATGGGGTCTGAGATTGGCCGACTCATGGCGGCGGGCCACGGGCGAGGCGCCGGCACCATGCAGGCTAGATCAGGCCGGTATTTCTATTTCCACGATAAATGGAACGACCGGCGTTGGGTCGAACTCATCGCGATCGAATATGAGGAGCTGCTCCGGGCCTACCCATTTGCGGCCCGATTGGAATCGATTGCCGAGGGTGGACGCCTGCGGGTTCTGGATGTGGGCTGTGGGACGGGGATCTTTCCGACGTTTCTCGATGCAATCCTACCTGCTGAGCTGCACCTCGAGTGTGACTTGGTCGATATCTCACCGGCGAGCCTGAATCACGCGCAACATACACTGGAGCGATTAAAGCAGTTCTCCACCCGGCGCACTTATCAAGTAGCAATTGAAGACCTCCCTGCTGAACTTCCGACGGGCGGGAGTGCCTACCATGTGATTTGGTCCATCCACGGCTTTACCACAGTGGAGATTGAAGGCATGCCGGTTGTGTTCGAGCACCTCTTAAATCTGCTCACAGACGAGGGCGTTTTCCTGATCTATCAATTGACGGGCCGCTCAGCCTACCAACGGATCCACGGCTTCTACCGTGAGAATCACCCGAAGGGCGGGACCGTTCCGCCCTACATGCAGTACGAGGATACCCAGCGGATCCTGGATGGGCTGGACGCGCCTTATGAGGTCATTCCGCTGACTTTCGACCATCGGGTTCCGGAGGACTCACCGGACCAGCTGGAGGATTATCTGCGAAAGTGTGTCTTGGACCCTGAGTTGCACGCCTGCGATTTGTTCCAACAGCTCTTGCCTTCGTTCCACGAACCTGAGAGCAGGACATATCGCTTCCCACAGCATGTGAATCTTGTGATCGCGACCAAATCGTCGATGCCGAGGTAGCGGCCCCAAGCGGAGCGAGCATGAGCGAGATGAGTCATAAAGCCGGATCGGCGATCTCCTGGTACGGGAGCTCCTACTACAATGAGTGCCACGCACTCTTCCGCAGCTTGACTGACCAGCCGCAGCGAATGCTCAAAGACATCCGCGGTGTATGCGACGGACGGCGGTGTCGCCGGATCCTCAGTATTGGGAGTGGCACCGGTCTCTTCGAGATCCCCATGCTGGAACTGCTGCTTGGCGACGGATTTGACGTGCGGTACTTCGTCGGGATCGACATCAATCTTGAGGCCTGTAAGCAGCTCGCCCGGCGGCTCGAAGGTGCCGAATTCAACGGCCTGGAGTGGCGGGTTCTGTCCCAAGATTTCGAGGACTATCCTCCCGTTGAACGGTTTCACGTGGTGATCTTCAATCACTCCTTGGAGTACCTGGCCGGCCCAGCCGCGCGCTGGGTTATGAAGGCGCTGAGGCTGCTGAGAGAAGATGGGATCTGCTTGATCTACAGTCCGGATCGGGGTGGAATCAACGCCCCGTACGAGGAGTTCGCTCAGGAGATCTACGGACTGGCGCCGCGCTTCTCCGATGACCTAAAGCGGTCCATGGACGCCGAAGGCATTCGTTTCACCATGCGCAGGATCATGGGAAAGTGCTCGGTCGAACCGCTCCAACGGTCTGGCCGAGAAGAGGACCGGATCCGGCTGCTCAGCTTCCTCGCGCAGATAGATTGTCGGAAAGTCGGACGAGAGAAGAGAGCGACGATGAGCGACTACTATTTGGGGTTGAGAGACGGGAGCGAACCCCTGATCCCGCATCCGACGACGCGCTTCTTGATCGCACGACCCGGCCATGACGCTCCAGGAGATTCGTCCTGATTTTCATTCTTCGGAGGGTGATGCATCCGCCGGAGTGTCCGGCTTTGTCGGCCCGGCTGCGTGAGGGCCGCTCGGCAACAGAGTGTGCTGTATTTGGCGAGCGCCGAAGTCACGCCCCGACATGAACGTCGATTCTCGGGCGGCGGCTGAGCTTGTTCCGCTCTTGAACGGGCAGCACGAGACACGCTCGTATCTGGTGGTGCGGACCGAGGATGACATGCCCTCCGGTTGGGAGAGCCACCTTTATGGGCTGGTCGCCAGCTATGAGGAGCACGGCGAAGTTCGTGAAGAGGCGCTGGTCCTGCGCTGTCACGACGGTCCGAATGCCGAGCGAAAGGCCGAGCGGGAGTTCAATGTGATGCGGCGGGTGGCCGAGATGGGAGTCCCGGTCCCCGAGGTTCGATTGTGGCTGCCGAGCGGCTCCCCGTTTCGCCTTCCATGCTTGGTGATGGAGCGCATCTCCGGTCGAACCGCGCACGAAAGGCTGCAGGAAGCGACGGACGAAGAAGTCAGGGCTCAGCTCGATGGCCTGTTGCAGCCCCTGGCACGCTTGCACGGCTTGGAGTGGCAGGGTCTGCTGCCGGAGCCTGGCGGCGCGCTGGATCCCGAGGCGAAGGCACAATGGTTGCAGGCAGCCGTCGAACGATTTGACCTGAACGAATTCCTCCCATTGCTGGGATGGATCCGCGCTCACCAACCGGAGGACGTGGAGCCGAGCTTGACGATCTGTCACAACGACTATCATCCACAGAATCTGCTCATGCGCGAACCGGGAAATGAGCTGGTGGTTCTGGACTGGTCGTTTGCCGAGGTGGACGATTTCCGGCTTGACATGGCGTGGTCGGTGCTTTTATTTTGCACGATGCTGGGCCACCGCTTCCGAGGTGATGTCCTGGAGTCCTACCGAAGGCTGTCCGGTCATGACCTCGATGACTTCGAATATTATGAAGCGCTGAAGCTCACCGATAGAATGGTGACGCTGGCGAATTGGATGCAGGAAGCGGTCGACATTCCGGTGAGGAAGATCACCCGCGGCGCGATCCGCGGTGATTACAAAGTCCATGTATTGAATGTCTATCGGCGCCTGGTCGAACTCACCGGCGTCCGTCTGCCGATGTTTGAGGCCCTCTGACCGGAGCCCACTTCTCGTAGGAGTTGATCGGTCGTGGCGCGCGATCCCGCGCTACGGCTCTCGCGGTGATAAGGAGCCGTTCGTGGCGCATGGTGAAGGGCTGAGAAAGGAGGGCCGTGAGGCTTGCATGCGAGGGTCAAGCGCAGATGAAGCGCTCATATTCACACGGTCAACCGGGAGGCCAAGATTTGGCGACCCCGATGCCGAGAATGCTTATGGTGTCTGAATGCGGATAGGCCTCTTCTCCGATGTACATGGGAACCTGGTCGCTCTGGAGGGAGTGTTGGCGGAACTGGATCGCCGAGGGGTAGACTGGATCGTCTGCCTCGGTGACGTGGCCACACTCGGGGCCCGGCCGGAGGGTGTGATCGACCGTTTGAAAGAGGCGGACTGCGTGTGCGTCATGGGGAACCACGACTCGTACCTTCTGGACGAAACCACTCTTTCGGCAAACGCGACTATACCGGACTGGATGCGCGAGCAGATTCGCTGGTGTGCGGGGCGGCTCTCCCAAGAGTCGCTGGACTTCCTGCGGTCATTCGAGGCCGCGGTGGAGATCGAACTCGACCGGTCACACAGATTACTTTGCGTACATGGCTCACCAAGATCCTATGAAGAGATGATCCTTTCGACCACTCCACCCGATGAGCTGGACGTGATGTTAGAAGGCCTTCAGCCGGCGATCTTAGCCACCGGTCACAGCCATCTGCAGATGGTTCGTCGCCACCAGGGGATCGTGATCGTCAACCCCGGAAGCGTCGGCGAACCACTCCAAGAAATGCCCTTTGCCGAACCCACGATCCTGCCATGGTCTGAGTACGCGGTTCTCGAGGTGGAGGATGGAAGCTTCAGCATCGACCTGCGACGTGTCCCCGTCGATGTGGGAGCGGTGGTGGATCAGTTCGGCCGCTGCGGCATGCCAAAAGCCGAGCATTGGGTTGAGCTGTGGGGAGCCGCCGGCGTGCGACGAGGACTGAAGGGTTAGATGATTGTCCCTCATCGCTGAGAAATCCGGAACTTGGCCGCCGGGCGGCAGGTCTCCACGTCCTTCGCCAACCTAGCGATAACGAGTAGAATGTTTGTCGATATGCTTCCGGATTGACAGCGCTTTCACCGTGGCTGGCGAGATCCCACCCGCTCCTCAGGCTGGCCACTCGGACCCGGCTGCGAAGGCGCGGGAGGGTCTATTCGATTGAACCGCCCCGGTCACAGCGCATTCGTGAAGCCACCGGTCGGGGGACGATCGTGGGAATGGTAAATTCCCCGCTGATCTCGGGTCGGGCGTTTACCCCGATAAGGGGATGCGCCGGGGCATGGCGCGCGGGTAGAATGATCGCAGCTGCATGTGAGTTGTGGGTTGGCGCAAAGGCGACCAGCAAAGGGAGAGGGAAATGAGTGGTATACGGGTTTTAGTCGGTACGAAGAAGGGCGCGTTCGTCCTGTCAGCGGACGGTAAGCGCCGTGAATGGAACATCAGCGGGCCTCACTTTGGGGGTTGGGAGATCTACCATCTAAAGGGATCGCCCGCCGATCCGAATCGGATCTACGCTTCACAGTCGACCGGCTGGTTTGGCCAGGTCATCCAACGCTCTGATGACGGCGGTGAGAGCTGGGAGACGGTCGGGAATGAGTTCAAATACGAGGGGGAAATTGAGACGCACCAGTGGTACGACGGCACGCCGCATCCGTGGGAGTTCGCCCGCGTCTGGCACCTGGAACCTTCCCTGACCGATCCGGACACCGTGTACGCGGGTGTTGAAGACGCGGCCCTATTCCGCTCGACCGATGGAGGTGAGACGTGGAATGAAAGGGCCGCACTGCGACAGCATGGAACCGGGTCCCAGTGGACCCCCGGCGCAGGTGGCTTGTGCCTGCACACCATCGTGCAGGATCCGAACGAGGAGCAACGGATGTACGTCGCCATCTCGGCGGCCGGGGCCTTTCGCACGGACAATGGCGGCCGGACCTGGCGCCCGATCAATCAGGGGCTGCACTCGGAGCACATCCCCGATCCCACCGCAGAGATCGGGCACTGCGTTCATCGGATCGCCATGCACCCCACGCGGCCTGAGGTGCTTTTCATGCAGAAGCATTGGGACGTGATGCGCACCGATAACGCCGGCGACGAGTGGTATGAGATAAGCGGCAATTTACCCACCGACTTTGGCTTCGCCATCGACGTGCACGCGCATGATCCCGAAACCGTGTATGTCATCCCCATCAAGAGCGACTCGGAGCACTATCCTTCCGAGGGCAAACTGCGTGTGTACCGCAGCCGGGAGGGCGGCTACGAGTGGGAGGAGCTGGGCGACGGGCTGCCGGAGAATAACAGCTACGTCAATGTGCTGAGAGACGCGATGGCCGTCGACTCGCTCGATCCGTGCGGCGTGTACTTCGGAACCACCAGCGGCCAGGTGTACGCCTCGGCCGATGAGGGTGACAGCTGGCAGGCGATTGCCCGCAATCTGCCGCGGGTGATGTCGGTGGAGGTCCAAACCCTGCCGTGATACGGGTTGTTCTTCCGGTGCATCTTCGCCGGCTGGCCGAAGTGGATCGAGAAGTGACCGTGGAGGTGGACGGCCCGGTCACGCAGCGCTCGGTCCTGGACGCGCTCGAGACGGTCTATCCGGTGCTGCGCGGCACCATACGCGACCAAGAGACAAAGGAGCGGCGACCGCTGCTGCGCTTCTTCGGCGGCGGCGAAGATCTGTCCCATGAGCCGCCGGACAGGCCCCTGCCGGAAGCCATCGCTGCGGGTCGCGAACCCCTGCTGATCGTCGGAGCCATCGCGGGCGGCTGAGCGACCAAGACGGCCTGGATCACGGTGCGTCGGGGCCCGATGGAAGTACGAAAACTGTCCAGGCTCTTAGAACAGTGAATCGCCCCCGCGCCTCGCGCTTCCACGTATGCATCCCCACCTGTGCCAGCGTGGATCTCAGTCGACGCCTCTGCCCCCTTCAACGGTCCTGCACCCGAACAGCAAGGTTGGACCATCCTGATTTCTTGACACCGGCCCCAAAATGGTAAATAATTTAATATTGAAGCTTCAACATTAAACGATTTCCGCGGATTAGGAGCGCCCTTGCCGACCCATTACGAAGGCGAAGAGTCCGTCCGGCGCGCGCTCGACGCCTACCTCAGGCTGAGTCGAGCGCGCAAAGTGATGGGCGATGAGACCAGTCGCTTCCTGGCGGAATACGGGCTGACCGAGAGTCAGTTCGGCACGCTGGAAGCGATCTACCATCTGGGACCGATGTACCAGGCGGAGATCGGTGAGAAGCTGCTGGTCTCGGCGGGGAACATGACCATGGTGATTAGCAATCTCGAGCGGCAGGGGCTCGTGTGCCGCGAACGGTATCCACAGGACCGTCGGCAGATTACGGTCAGCCTGACCGACGAGGGTCATCAATTGATCCGCGATATGTTCCCCGATCACGCGCAGAAGATCGCCGACCTGATGGGCGTCTTGTGTCCCGAGGAGCAGGAGGAGCTCGGACGGCTGTGCCAGATCCTGGGGAAACAATCCCGGGAAGAGTGAGTTCGATCGGCGCGCGCCAAAGACGGTGACGGGCCAGAACTCGGGTGCTCGTACGGCGGTTCAACCCAGAAGGGAAGGGGAGGACCATGAACCAGGAGTTCTCTCGGCTTGGCCTCAGCCGGCCTGTCCTGACCGCCGGAACTCGAATCGAGCGGGCCGCGGCGGCCGTTCTGCTTCTGCACGGCCGAGGGGCCAGCGCCCGTGACATCCTCCAAAGTCTGCCCCAAGACCCACCTGCGGATTTCGCCTATCTGGCACCGGAGGCAAAGGGCAGACAGTGGTACCCCAAACCCTTCAACGCACCGCTTAAAGAAAACGAACCTCGCCTCTCATCCAGCCTGGCACTACTGTCGGAGCTCATTTCATATGTCGGCCAGGCGGGCCTGGGGCCCCGCCGCGTGATCCTGTACGGATTCTCGCAGGGAGCCTGCCTGGCTCTGGAGTACGCGGCGCGCAACGCCCAACGCTACGGGGCGGTCATCGGCCTCAGCGGCGGTTTGATCGGCCCGGATGATTTGGACCGTCAAGAGGAGGGCCCGCTGGACGGCACTCCGGTGTTCCTGGGCTGCAGTGATCCCGATCCGTACATTGAAAGGCATCGCGTGGAACACGCCGCCAATGTGCTGGGCCGAATGGGCGGCGAGGTCACCGTGCGTCTCTACCCCCACATGGGGCATACGATCAACGAAGACGAAATGCAGACAACCCGGAAGCTGATGGAGGCCCTCCGTGGGGGGGCCGCGACGAGTTAGGAGATCGTATCGACCCGGCACGATCACCGCTGAGGACGATGGATCCATTCCACTTTGAATCGCCCTCACAGGAGGTCATCTTCGGGCGGGGTCGTCTGGCCGATCTGGCGGACTCGCTTGAAAGCTACGGTTGGCAGCGGGTGATGCTCTGCACCAGCCCTTCGCTGGCCCGTTACGGATTCGTCGATGCGCTTCGGAGGGATCTCGGCGAGACCCTCCTCGGCGTCTACGACCGCGTGCAGGCGCACGTTCAGGAGGCGCAGTTGTCGCAGGCTCGGGCGATCGCAGAGGCGAACCACCCTGACGCCATCATCGGCTTGGGCGGCGGCAGCTCCGTCGGTATGGCCAAGGCCCTCAGCCTTGAGCTGAGCGACGGGCGAACCATGGTCCCGGACCGCGCCAAAACCTCCGCTGCCGCGCCGAATGTCCCGGTGGTTGCGATCCCCTCAACATATGCCGGCTCGGAAATGACCGCCATCTACGGCGTGACTCGTATTGAGGGGGATCGGAAGCGCAAGCTGACCGGCTACGATCCCATGATTCTGCCTCGGCTGGTTCTCTACGACCCCGAAGTGAGCCTCAATCTACCTCCCGAGACGACCGCCTCCAGCGGCGTCAACGCGTTCGCACACTGCGTCGAGGCGCTGTACTCACCGGCTCGGAACCCACTGGCGACCGCGGCGGCGCGCTCGGGAGTGGAGCACATCACGCGGGCACTGCCCCGTTGTACCCGGCAGGGTTCGGACCTCGAGGCCCGGAGTGACATGCTCATCGGGGCGCACCTCGCCGCGGTTACGCTGTCGCTGACAACGATGGGCCTGCATCACGGCCTGTGTCACGTTCTCGGTGGGAGCGCCGGCGTGCCCCACGGAATCGCAAATGGTCTCATTCTGCCGCATGCTATGCGCTTCAACTTGGAGACGGCCGCGCCGCAACTTGCGCTGGTCGCCGGATCTATGGGCCTTGTGGACGGCGAGGCGGAGGTCCGCGCCGCGGCCGAGGCCGCGGTGGAGGGAGTCTTCGAATTCATCGGCCGCTTGGGGCTGCCACAGCGACTGCGCGATGTCGGCGTCCGTGAGGCGGACCTGCCCCATCTCGCCCACGTGGCGCTCGACAGCCGCGCCGTACAGCGTAACGTGAGGCCCGTTCGAGAGCCCGGACAGGTGGAAGCCGTGCTGCGGGCGGCGTGGTAATCGAGCTGCACACGCTGCGGCTCAAGATTGAGGAAGGAGGTCAACATCGGACCGAGTCGAAGCAGGATTTTGGAGAGGCGGAGCGTCCGGCTGCGATGACTGGGGATTGGAGGGGCACCCTTCCAATAGGGCCGGACCCTCGTTGGGATTGCCTTTGTTGAGGTGAAGGAGATAGCCATGGGAATTAACGCCTTTGATCCGAGCAGCAAGGAAGTCGTGCTCGACGTCGTCCGAAAGGAAAGGGAAAAGTTCTTCGACATCGTCGAAGATCCCGACAACTGGAACGTGCAGACCCGGGCTGAGAAGTGGGAGGTGCGCGACATGGTGAGCCACATGATCGATGTCACCGAGGGCTATCTCAGTGCCTGGGAGAAGGCCCGCAGCGGAGAGGAGCCGACGGATGGGGTGGGGACGCACGTGATGGCCGAATCGCTGAATAGGAAGGCGATGGAGTTGCGCAAGCTTGATCGGGAGCAGGCGATAGGGCGGCTGAAGAGCGCCTCCGACGAGATGCTCGAGATCTTCCAGAACCTGACGCCGGATGAGTGGAACGACCTGATCATCGGCCACTACTATATGGGCCCGCTCCCTTCCTTGTTTTACCCGGTCTTCCACGTCATGGATTACGGGGTCCATAGCTGGGACATGCGCTGGGGGTTGGGTGAGAAGGACGCGCGCTTGGACGAGCGAACGGCCGGCGTGCTCGTGCCGTTCATGTTGATCCTGTACTCCGCGACCGTGGAGCCCAGCTCAGCTGAAGGCGCCGACGTCACCTACGGCATCGACGTCGACGGCGAGTACGGGGGCAAGTGGAAGGCCACGGTGAAGGATGGACAGTTCGAGTCGGAGCCGGTCGAGGGGCTTAACGGCGTGGAGGCCGTCTTCCACTACGACAGCGCCTCCGACTTTGTGCTCACCGCCTTCCAGCGCAAGGACTTGAGCGAGGCCAGTGGAGATCCGGAGGTGATCGAGACCGTCAGGAACCTCTACTTCACAATCTGACAGCTCGAGGGTTGGGCCGCGCGTTCGACTCATTTGTGGATCTGCCGCCCGGCCCTCAAGTTTGGACCTCGAACGCCATGGGTAGAAGTTAGAGCAAGACATGAAACGAGGTGCGTGCTATGACGAGAATGCAGAGTCAGGGAGTACACCACATCACCATGGTCGGCTCCAATCGTGAGGAGACCATCGCCTTCTATCAGGACGTCCTTGGCATGCCGTTGGTGTTCGAACAACCCAACTTGGATGTGCCCGAGGAGGTACATCTCTACTTCGACACGGGGGACGGACGGCTGCTCACCTTCTTCGTGCGTCCCTCGCGGGAGAACGATCCGACACCCAATCCGGAGGGGATCGGTCATCTGCACCATCTCGCCTTCAACGTGTCCCGCGCCACCTACAACGAGGTCGCCGAACGACTGGAAGAGCACGGCATCGAAAACACCGGGCCGATCGACCGGGGCTTCATGGATTCGATCTACTTCCGCGATCCGAATGGGCAGCTCTTGGAGATGGCCTGCTTCAAGTTCGAACCTCCCCCGGGCGCGACCGTCGCCGATGTGCTTCGCCTGGCTCATGACCTGCGCGTCGAAGCAGGAGATTATGCGATTGAGGACAGGCACCTGGCCGACGCGATCGCCGAACTGACGGATCGACGCAACCCCAGGAGGGTGGAGGCCTGAGGGCGCACAGACCTTGAACCGCTGAACATGGCCACGCGAAGCGTGTGGACCTTCAGGAGAGGCGATGTCTGGGCTGCCGAGCTCACCGGGCGCCGGGTTCGCGATCTCCGTCCCCGGGTGCGCACGGAGTTCGCGGAGGTTCTCGCCGCTCACTTCCCGCGCCTCCTAGCGGCCGTGCAGCAGATGGATCCCATCTCCCCGGACGCGCTGGCCAAACGGTTTGAACTTGGACGGCAGTGTTTTGCCGCCTGGGTGGACGACTCGGTGGCCGCGTATGCTTGGCTTACGCGCGGCGCCGAATGGATCGGCGAGTTCGAACGACGCCTGGAGGTGGCGGAGGGGGAGGCGTACATCTGGGACTGCGCGACCGTGCCGGCCTACCGCCGCCGGCGGCTGTTCAGCGCTCTGATCAGCCATGTCGCCGATGAGCTCAGCCGGGAGGGCCTTCAACGTCTGTGGATTATCAGCCGGATGGATGCAGCGCCGGTGAACCGCGCCGTCGAACGAGCCGGCTACACGAGGATCACTCGGTTAATTTATCTGCGCATTGGCGGCTATAAATTTCTGGCCGTCACACCGGGAACGGACGTGTCCAGAGCGCAGGTCTGCGCGGCGCGCCGATTGCTTGGGGCGGAGGGCGAACGCACCCTCGGCCCGCTGTTGGTGGGCAATACAGCCAGGCGCGAGCCCCCGGAGACCCACCACGGAGGCTGGGCGGGGTGATTGGTGCAAGGCTATCCGAACGCCGCGCGGCAGCGGGTCCTGGCCTTGCTGGGGCCCTGGCCGCCGCGCTGAAGGCAGTCGATCCAATGTCCGGGAAGTCCGGAAAGGCTCCCTGGAATTCTGAAGGCTGCTCTTCGGACTTGCCGGAAGTTCAGTCGGACGACCCCGGCGGCCACGGCTGGTGCGAGAGCCTGGCCAACGCATGCGGCGATTGCCCAACGGTGGCCGGAAATTCATCGGACCGGATCAACCCCACAGCGGCGGCTTGGTGACCATCAGATAGACGATCACGATCGCGATCACCGCGAGCGCGATGCCGAGGATCGTGCCCCTTCGGGCGACGGCTCGGTAGGTTTGGCTGCCCGGTCCCTCGGCCTCGGCGAGGCGAATCTGCTCGCGCAGGGTCGGCGTGTAGCCGGCGACCCCGATGATGAACAGACCGGCATACAGGATCAGCGAGGCCAGGATCCAGGGGGTGGTCATCTCAAACGGGGCCACAAACACCATGGCCAGACCGGTGACCAGAAGCAGCGCATAAGCGGGATTCGCCAATCGGTCGTCCAGCAGCTTGACGGTCTTCAGGGCGAAGGGGAGCTGAGCGGGCGACTTCCGGGCCCGGGCCAGCCACACGCCGTAGGTGGCGTTGGTGCCGACGGCCACGATGGCAGAGAGGACGTGCAGGAACTTGAGCGCGGTGAACAGATTCGGCATCCGGCCTCCCATCGATAGGTCGCGTTAGCTGCGGTCAGGCCACGGCCCTGCTCAAGGGCCGGCGCACCCGGACCACGATGAAGTTCCCAAACAGCACAAACCCGACTCCGAGAAACTGAGCCGGATTGAGAACCAAGCCTTCGAACAGCGCGGACAGCAGCAAGGCGATCACCGGGAAAGCGACCGTCACATAGGCAGCACGGTCCGCTCCGATGCGGCCCAGAAGCGTCAGATAGCTGCCGAATGCGATCACCGACCCGAACACGGCCAGATACAGCAGCGATCCAAGATAGCCGAGCGTGGGCTCGACGATGAATGGGGTGCCGCGAGCGATAGCGTACAGGAACATGAAGGCCGATCCGTACAGCATGCCGTAGGCGTTGGTCTGGACCACCGGCAAATCCTGGCGCTGGTTGCGGGCGGAGACGATGTTGCCCAGCGAAGCGGAGGCGGCACCGATGACGGCCAGCGTCATCCCCAGCGCTCTGTTGCTCGTCAGCCGCAGCCCGGAGAGCTCCGGCCAGAAGATGAACACCAGCCCGGCGATTCCGAGCAGAGCCCCGAGGGTGACTCGCACGCGAATCTGACTGCCCAGAAATATGGCCCCGAAGATCACGTTGAAAAGGATGATGGTCGAGAAGATCACGGCTACCAGCCCGCTGGTCACGTAGCCCTCGGCCAGATAGACCAGGATGTAGTTCAGGGAAAAGAGGAACAGACCCTGCAGTGCCATGTACGCGTGGGCGCGCGCGCTGAAGCGCATGGGCAGTCCGCGCAGCAGCACAAAGAGGAAGAGTAGGAGGCTGGCGAGCATGAAGCGGTAGGCAACCGAGAGCTCAACGGCCACGGTCCCGAGCTGAAACTTGATCGCCAGCCACGTCGACCCCCAGATGAGCACGGTGACGGTGTACAGCAACGCGTTTTGCGTATCTTCACTGGATGCGAACAGCGTGGCCTCCCATGACGTTCAGTCCGGCGGAGGGTGGAGCCGGACCGCCAGTGCCGGGCCCCGGCCCCATCAACCTGCCCATTCTACATGATCTGGTGGGGCATGATCCCGTCATGCTTGGCGCACGGCATTGCCCGGGTGCACGGACGCGACCCGGCCCAAGCGGCCCACCGGAACCGTGTCCCCTGCCTGCCATGGTTTGCACCGGGTGCTTCGTGCTGGAACAGATCCAACCCCTGGACGTCTCCGAGCGGGGCCTGCTCGTGCGGATGAACGATGCGGGCGTGAGGGGCGTATCGTGCGCCTCTTCTTCAGCCCTTACGGGAACATCTCGACCAACTCGGACGTCTTAACGATGCGGCCGAAGCCCGGTCGATTGCCCGTTAATCCGATAACGATAGGATGACCAAAAATGTCTCCCATGCCAAAATCCAACCATCAGGGCCGAGGCGCACTGCTGTGTGCAAGCGTCGTCCTTCTGCTCGCTGCCTGCAGCGGCGAGCCGGCGAGCACTCCCCCTGCTCCAACCCTCGTCCTTCCGGAGACGGTCGAGGTGGGTGAAGAGCCGACGCCAACGGCCACTTCACCTCCATCCGCCGTTTCTCCCACGTCGCGGCCGATCACCACCACGCCCGAGCCGGAATTCAGGTCGCCCCCGCCGGCGACCCTGACCGTCGAAGGTGCCGAGCAGACCTCCGGTGTGGGCACCTACTGCTGGACGACGGAGGGGATGGGTGGCATCTGCGCCGACTACATCGGTGTGCCGACGCCGGCCGAGCCGCTGCGGGTGACGTCGCCCATGCTTGCCGTGCTCGAGCTTCAGGTCGAAGATCGTCCGGACTCGCTCAGCTTGGCGGTGTTCGCCGTCTCGGCCGGGATGGATCAACTCCCCGACAATCCGGACCTCTCAAGCTGGCCGTTCCCACAGGAATTCGAGTCGAGACGCGATTTGGAGCTCGCATCCAGTACGCCATTCGAGCTCAGCCTTGAGCCCGGGCTCTACGTGGTCAGTGTCTTCGCGGCCTGGGACGACCTGGGGGATGTAAACTACGGATTTCTCATTGATGTCCGGTAGATGGAGCGGGGCACTCGGTCTCATGTCCTGCATCGTGACTCGACGGGATTCTGGATGCCTCTCGTTCAGCCCGTAGGAGCGCCCCCAAGCGAGGCGCCGCCCATCGCTCGCAGTGCGGCCCGGGCGGCGAAGTAGCCGCACATGCCGTGCACGCCGCCGCCCGGCGGGGTCGATGACGAGCACAGGTACAGCCCGTCGATGGGCGTCGAGTAGGGCACCAGGCGGGCAACCGGCCGGGTGAAGAGCTGGCCCAGGTCCTGCACCCCGCCGTTGATGTCCCCGCCGACGTAATTTGGGTTGTAGGCTTCCATTTCCTGCGCGTTGCGGACGTGACGAGCAAGGATCAGATCCCGAAACCCCGGCGCGAAGCGCTCGACTTGCGCTTCGATCAGGTCGGTCATATCCACCGTGGAGCCGTTGGGCACATGGCAGTAACCCCAAGCGGTGTGCTTGCCCGCCGGGGCGCGGCTCGGATCGAAGGGGGACTGGTGAGCGAGGATGACGAACGGGCGCTGCGGATGTTCACCCTCCCACACGGCGCGCTCGGCCGCCGCGATCTCCTCGAGGGTCCCTCCCAAGTGGATGGTAGCAGTACGGCCAACGGCCGGGGCGCTCCAGGGGATCGGGCCGTCCAGGGCCCAGTCGACCTTGAAGACGCCCGGCCCGTAGCGGTACTGCTCCAACTTGCGCGCGTAACGAGCCGGGAGACGGTCGCCGGCGATGTGCAAGAGTTGACGTGGCGTGACGTCCATCAGCACAGCGCGCGCCGGCGGCAAGTCGTCGAGCGAGCGCACTTCGTTTCCCGTTTCGATCGTCCCACCGAGTGAGCGCAGATACGAACCCAGCGCGTCGGCGATCTGCTGCGATCCGCCCTTGGCCATCGGGAACCCCACTGCGTGGGCCAAGACCGCCTCAATCAGCCCGATGGCCGCGGTGGCCCGGTTTTCCAGCGGCATCATCGAGTGCGCGGCCGAGCCGGCAAACAGGGCTCGGGTGGCCTCGCCGTGCAAGGCGGATTCGGCCAGCCCTCGCGCGGACCGCAGTGCCAGCAGCCCGAAGCGGGCCATCGCGAAGGGGTAGCGGGGCGGCCGCAGCGGCCCCAGGAACTCGTGGATGAGTTTCTCCCAGTCCCGTACCAGGGGCGCCATCAGATCCAAATAAGCTTTGCCCTCGCGAGTGGCGCCGTCGACGGTCTTGTCCAGGGCGCGCTCAAGCACCGCGGCGCGGCCGCCGTCCAGCGGATGGGCGAACGGGGCCGGCGGCTGGACCCACTCCAGCCCGTGAGTGCTCAATGGGATGCGGCGGAAGAAGGGGGAAGCCATTCCAAAGGGGTGGATGGCCGAACAGATGTCGTGGACAAAACCGGGAAGTGTGAGCTCGGCGGAGCGCATCCCGCCGCCGATCGTATCCCTGGCTTCCAGGACCAGGACCGACCAACCTTCCCGGGCCAGGGTGATGGCGGCCGCCAGTCCGTTGGGGCCTGATCCGACGATGACCGCGTCGTAGTCGTGGTGCGGAGTCATGGTGAGCGGCCCTTGGGGTGACGCGGAACGGGCAAATCCTTGACCGTTATCCGCAAATCAATACCTCAGCGGCCCAAAAATCTTCGAATCAATGCAATCGGAGCGTAGATCCCGGTGCGGATGGCGGCGTTGTGCCACAGGTTCTTGGCCTTGGACCACTGCACTTTGGGATCGACGAGCAGGTTATGCTGTTCGACCTCGGCGGATTGCACGCCGAACTGGGACGCCACGGCCCTGAGCGTGTGATGCCAGAAACGGTCCTCCATGCGATGGACGAGCCCGATTCGGCAGGCGATCTCGTACACGGGGTCGTTGGCCCGAACCAACACCTGGATCTGGGCGTACGGATCGCCGTCCTCCTGATAGGAGCTGAAGGTGATCATTCCGGCGAAGGTGTGGCCCTCGGGGGTCATGAACGAGAAGGACTCCTCGTCGGCGTAGATGACGACGATGCCGGTGGAGAGCGGCATCCCGCCCGGGCCGGCCAAATTGAGCACGGCCGCCTCGCCCGGCTTGATGCCGGTCAGCGACGGATAGAAGTGGTTGCCCTCCGGCCAGAAGCTGGGGAAGTTCTCCTTCCAGTCCTTGATGACCTGTTCGGGCTCCGCCTCCGCGTCTCGCAGACGGACTCGATAGGTCTTCTGCCACATTTGGCCGAACCCCTGAAGCGGCCCAACCACCCGACGGCCTTCGACGTTGAGGTTGATGGCGCCTTTCGGCAGGCCGGAGACCTGAAGTCGAGCCATCGGCTTGGCCCAGTAGGCCGCGTCTCGTGGAACATCCTCTTCGACTGAGGCAGGTGCCGGCGTGTCCTTATCCGTTTTCATGATGCAGCTCCTCTACGAGGCTTGGGTGGCTACTGCTTGTACGGCGTCCGCTTCGCTCGGATAGGTGCCGATGGCTTCGTTGAGACGGGTGAGCTCGAAGATCTGTTGGTAGTGCTCGTTCAAACCGTAAGCGAGCAGCCGCTTTTCATGGCGTTGGGCCCGGATCAGCAGCGTGACGAGCAGCCCGATCCCCGAGCTGTTCATGTACTCCAAATTGTTGAAGTTGAGGATGACGGCTTCTGCGCCCGAAGCCGTAGTTTGATTGTAGGCTTCCATCAGCGGGTCTTCCGCGAAGCCGGTCACTTCCCCGTGGATGTCAAGTACGCTCACCGTCGGGTTCAGCTGGCGGGCCTCAACTTGCACTTTTGTCGTCATCGGGTTCCTCCTGATCAGTAAGGGCGCCTGGGGTTACAGTTCCTGAAGAGCGGCGGCTTCGTCGGCGTAAATGCCCATGAAATCGGCCAAGCGAGTGATCTTGAAGATGTCGGTATAGTGTTCATTCAAGCCGAAGGTCAGGATCCGCCGCTTGGATTTGCGCGCTTCCGCCAGCAGGCCGACGATGAGGGCGATGCCGGTGCTGTTGATGTACTCGACATCACCGAAATTGAGCAGGATCGCTTTCGGATTCTCGGCCTCCGCCTCGGCAAACGCCTGGCCTAACACCTCGTCGGAGAGAGCGTTGATCTCGCCATGCAGATCGATAATCGCTGCCTCGTCTTGGCGGCGGACCCTCGCCTCTAGGGGTCTTTCCTTAGGAAGCATTTGAGCCTCCTTCTCGGTTCAAGTGCACAATCAGCTCGATCGTGTGATGACCTTCTTCGCTGTAGACATTCATATCGTCGACCATGTTCTTGATGAGGAACAGGCCCCAACCGCGCGGCGCCTGCTCGCCGGCCAGCTTTGCTTCCAGATCGGGCGTCTTCGGCTGGGGGATAGGTCCACCGCCACCCTGATCGCTGATGCGGGCCACTACGGCCGAGTCGGAGGCCAGGAGCCTGATCGAAACCGGCAGTTCGGATTGATAACGGTTCCCGTGCTCCATGGCGTTCATCGTGGCCTCGGCCACGGCTGTCTTCAGCTGCTGAATCCGATCAGCGGGTAGATCTACCCCCGCCACGGCTTGGGCGACCCGCTCCATGGCCTGGCGCTCATTGCCCTGCGCGCTGGGGACGGCGAACTCGGCCAGCGTGCGCCACTCCCCGGGTTGGGACTCATCCTCCACACCCGTATCACGCCGCAGTGTGACGAAGGTGACGTCGTCCTCTTGCATCCAGTCGGCTCCCACAAACTCGGTCAGATTGTTCAACAAGTGGGGGATTAGCGTCGCGCCGCCGGGATGCTCGGCGATCAACTCGCGCATGCGAGTTGAGCCGAACATCTGGCGCTGTGGGTTGTGAGCTTCGACCAGTCCGTCGCTGTAGAAGAGGATGCAGCTGCCCGGCTCAACTGTGGTCATTTTCTCCTCGTAGCTCATGCCCGTCATCAGTCCAAGCGGCATGCCCGTAGCGCGCAGCTCGTCGACGCCTTCGGCGTTCTTCTTGTAGGGGACGTTGTGGCCGGCGTTAGCGAAATACAGCTTTCCGGTGCGCGTCTCGAGCACGGCGTACAGACACGTGACGAACATGTTTTGAGGAATGTCCGGGCACAACAGATCATTGGCCTGTTTGAGTACCTCACCTGGAGAGGAAGATCCTCCGGCTGCGGTGCGCAAGATGCTGCGGGTGGTGGCCATGACCATCGCTGCCGGCACTCCTTTGTCGGTCACGTCGCCGATGACGATGCCGATGCGATCATCGGGAAAGTGCAAAAAGTCGTAGAAATCGCCGCCGACGGCGCGGGCCGGTTGCCAGTGGGCAGCAACCTGCCAGCCCTTCGGCGCAGGAAGCTCCTTGGGCAGCAGGGTCTGCTGGATGACCCGGGCGACGCGCAGCTCCTGTTCCAGGCGCTCGCGTTCCTGGGCTTCCTCCTGCTGCTGGCGAACCATCTGGGCGACGCGCAAGGCTGGGGCCGCCTGGGTGGCGAGATTGCTGAGCAGTCGGCGATCGTCGGCGGAATACTCTTGCTCGCTCAGGCGGGGTCCGAGGTTGAGCAGGCCGATCAGCTCGCCCTGCGCGATCAGCGGCACGCTGAGGCTGACGCCGGCTTCTTTCATTTCACGCAGTGCCGGCGAGTCCAGTTCGAGCCTGTCGATTTCGACAACGCCCGATGAACTCAGAAAGTAGGTCAACAGCGGGTCATTGGGCGCGATTTCGACCGGCGGCCTGACCACCCATTGCGAATCCTCACCCGCGGGCGTTTCGCTCGCCGGCGCCGGCTCGTCTGAGCCTCTGACCAGGGCCTTCCAAAGATTGCGGAGTGGAGTGCTCATTTGTCCTCCATTCTAGAGAGGAACCGTCCTGGAATCGTTACGAAATGGTCCGCGACAGCCAGTTTGTCGGGGCCTTATTCTGCTGGCGTTTATCGCAGTTGTAAGGACCAGGTGTTCGTTCGTCATGTGCAGATCGGGCCTCTTCAATCACAATCATGTTGACCGAGTACTAGTCGCGCCGTTCCCACTCCGCGGCGTACGGTCGCCCCAGCGCCCGCCACTCCGGAGCCAAGGGCATAACCCCCAATCGGTCGACGATGCGGCGCGCCGCCAGCCCCACCACCGCCAGGTAGGTTGGGTAGGCCAGCTCGACGTCGGCCAGCTGCTCGACCCAAATGTCGGCTGCCATGCTCGCCGCCACCAGTTGGATCACCTCGACCGCCTGCTCACCGACGACGTGGGCCCCGAGCAAGCGGTGGTTCTCCTGCGACACGATCAGTTTGCAGAAACCCTCTGGATGACCGTCGATCACGGCGCGGTCGAGCTCAGCGTACGGCACCGTCGCCGCCAGACAGTCGGGCTCCGCGGCCCGGGCCGCCTCTTCGGTGAGCCCGACGCTCCCGTATTCGGGGTCCGTGAAGCCGCCGTGCGGCGTGATGAGGTGCCTGTGGGGTTGGCCCCCACCAAGCAGCGCGTTCTCGGCCGCCGCTCGGGCGTCGAAGGTGGCCGATTGCACAATCATCATCCGCCCGGTGACGTCGCCGGCGGCGAAGATGTGCGGAACGGAAGTGCGCAGCGCGTCGTCCACAGGAACGTAGCCGCGCTCGGTTGCAACGCCGGCGGCCTCCAGGTTGAGGCCTTCCAGGTTGCCCACCCAGCCGACCGCGAGCAGAACGACCTCGGCTTCGATCGCCTGCGGGCCGCCGGCCCGGAAGTGCAGGACCGATCGGCCCTGCGACCTCTCGATGCGATCCACACCTTCAATCTGGGTTCGGACCTCTATGCCTTTGGACCGGAACGCGCCAGCGATCGCCCGTGATACGGCCTGATCTTCGCCGGGCAGAAGGCGCGGCGCAACTTCCAGGATATGGACTCGGCTGCCGAAGGCGGCGAAGATCGAGGCCAGCTGGCAGCCGGTCGCCGCTCCGCCGATGATGGCCATCGAGCGGGGCAGCCTTTTCAGCGACCATACGTCGCTGTGGGTGATCGCGTGTTCGGCGCCCGGGAAATCGAGGCGCCGAGCGTGCCCGCCGACGCACAAGATGATCTTTTCACCGCGGAGTTCTTGGCCGTTCTCGAGCGCGATGGTATGGGAATCGATGAACTGGGCCTGCCCGGCTTCCACGTGGGCCTCGACGCCGGAATCCTCCAGATGCTGGATGATCTGCTTCTTCTCGTGGATCTCGTAGATGATATGCTGGGTCCGCCGGACCAGCTTCTCGAAGTCGACCTTGGGCGTCGGCGCGGAGAGGCCGTATTCGGCGAATTGTCCGGCGTTCCGCATCAGACGCGCGGCCCGCGCCAGAACCCGAGTCGGCGCACAGCCGTCGTTGGTACAGGTCCCGCCGACGCGGTCGCGCTCCACCAAGGCCACTGAGGCCCCCAGCTCGCGCGCCCGCAGCGCGGCCGTCACGCCGGCGGGGCCGGCACCGATCACCAACACGTCCTTGGAGATCATTCGGCTTGCCTCCCATGATCTTCTGATTCAACCCGGCCAATTTCGCCTTCCGAATGCACCCGGTAAACGCGCAGCGGCTTTCTGGCGGGCCCCCTCCGAACGACCCCATCCGTGACGCTGAACGCTGAGCCGTGGAGCGGACAGACGATCACCTCTCCGTCGAGCTCGCCGGCGCTGAGCGAACCGGCCGCGTGGGTGCACAGATCGTGGGTGGCATGGAACTGACCACCGAGGTTGTACACTGCGACGGGCTCGCCGTCGACCAACACTTTCAACTTCTTGCCCGGTGTTAGCTCGGCGAGGTGGAATTCGTTCGGCTGCAGGTCGGGCGAACTGGCCCTCTCATCCTTACCCGCTGCACCTCGCTCCGAACCCAACGTGACGTGAGGAATTTGCAGGACGAGGTCCTCACCGCGAACTTCGACTTTGTAAGTGTCCAAAGCTATGCTGGGGTCGTTCAAGTATTCGCCCGTCGTCAGGCGGTATTGATAGCCGTGCCATGGGCAGGTCAGTGTGTCGCCTTTCAAGGTTCCCGTGGCCACCGGTCCGGCCCGGTGAAGGCAGTGGTTCCGCAGCGCGTACCAATCGCCTTCGTGGCGGAAGACGCCGATGGACAGGTCGTCGATCTGCACGATCAGGCGCTCGCCTTCGGGAACGTCGGCCGCCCTGCCGATGACCTTCTCCTCGTACTCGACCGTTCGGTACAGGCCGAGACCGCGCTCGTAGGTATCGACCGCCAACTGATGCACCTCCTGAGAGTTCACTTCGGCTGAGGTGCCGAGCTCGACCTCGTGCTCGTCGCTGTAAGCTCGCGAGAGCATCTCCAGAATGACCATCAGCAGCAGGTTCCAGGCCCGAGCTGCCCGGCTCTCGAGGTCCGGATCGATGTCGTGCAGCTCCGCATGCAGGGCTTCGCTGATGGCGTGCTGCACGAAGCCCATCTGTCCGATCACATAACGCTCTGGGATGTAAATCTTGGGATCGGCTCCCCTCGACGTGTGGGCCTCCCCAACCTGATCGATGTACAGGGCGAACGCATCGTCGTACTCGCCTGCGGCGGCCCGCCGCCAAAAGGTCGTGTTGTGAACCATGCGCAGGCGCAGGTATTCTTGATCGACCTCTCCTTGCGAGTCGAGGAAGTATTTTCGGGTCGGAGGGTAGCGAAGCAAGTGGTCGTAGAACTCGCCGACAATTTGGGGGATGTACTTCTCGATAACCAAGCCGGATTCCTTGATCGCCGCCGCGTCCTCCTCGCTGAAGCCGACGAATTGGGCCATATGGCGGAAATAGCGGCCGGCTTCCTCTGCGGCTTGTCCCCGTTCTGTCTGTGGTCTGCGCGCTGTGGTCATGGATCACGCCCTTTCCGGAGAAGTCTCAGCTCGCCCGGCATGGAATTGAGGCGACCTCACCCAAAGTGAGATGGTCTTCGGCTGCACACTCTCTCCCGCAGTGGTGAGAAGCTTGCTGCGGAGCGAATCGAAATCCACTTCCTGCCGGAGTGCACGACCGAAGGCGGCCAAAGTCCGCTCGGCGTCGTACTTGCTGCGGTAGAAGCGCTTGTCGATGGCGTCCTGGATCCGACTGCGCAGAGGGGTAAACAGCGCGGCGATGGCCAGGGTGGAGAGCACGACCGCGACTTGCGATTCGGCCGGGAAGATCCGCTGGAGCAGGATGACGCTTACGAAGTAGATCAAGGCCAGGGCTCCGGAGAGCGTGCCGTAGATCAGCGTACGGTTGATGAGCACGTCGATGTCGAACAGCCGATAGCGCAGGATCGAGACGGCCAGGCTGATCGGCAGCGCCGTGATGAGCAGAGTCAGGCCGGCCAGCCCCAACAAGTTCCAGTAAAGTCGAGGCGCGCCCCGGCCGATAGGGAGGATCATGAAGGTCAGCACCCAGAGGAGATACGCAATGGCTGTGCCCGCCAGCCCGAACAGCACCCACTTCGTCTGCTGCCGTTGGACCACACCTGAGTGGAAGCGGTAGCGCTGGACCTGCGCCACTAGACCGGCGGCCAGAAAACCCACGATTACAAGGTCTCCAACACCGGTTTCGAGACGTTCCCAGATCTGCGGGGCTAAGAGAATGAGGCCGAACAAGAGAGCTTCCAGCGAAACTACGAACGCCACGGCGTAGCGGGTCCAACGCGGCACGGCCCGTGCATCGGGGAAGAGGAAGAACAGCATAACCATCGCAGTGACGGCGAGCGAGTCGAGCAGCCATGCCAGGCTCGCCATCAGCGCCGACTGCTCCGCCAGCGGCCACTCTCCCGAGAGGCCGAATGAGACCAGCGCGAAGGAGGCTAGTAAGCCGATCGCGTCTTGGGAGCGGCGCACGAAGATCAGAACGCCGAGGGCGACCATAACCGCGGATGGAGCTCCGAGGACACCGAGCTGATAGGCGGCGTAGAACTCGATCGACAATCCGAGCTGGCCGAGGACGCCCACTTCTTCGCCCGTGAGCGCCGCATAAGCGCACTGCGGGCCCTCGCAGGGGACGAGCAGATTCTGATAGTTGGCCGGTAAGTTGGCGAGGTACCAGATCAGATTGAAGAGCACAAGCGCCAGCCACAGGGCGCGGGCGGCTCCTAGCCAACCCGGAGCGAGCCGAGCAGAGGCACTGAGTTGAGTGGAGGGGCTCATCAGGGAAGTTCCTCCCCGTCCTTGATCCACAAGGCCACGCTTTGCGGCTGCATCGTCTCGCCCACGACGGTGAGCAGCGTGTGTGCCAGGTCTTCCAGGTCGACCTGTTCGCGCATGGAGGCGCTGAACACCGCCAGGATCTGTTCGGTGTCGTACTTGCGCCGGTAGAAGCGGCGGTCGATGAGAGACTGAATCTCTCCCCGCAGCGGGGCGAACAGCGCGGCGGTGGCGAGCGTTGAGGCCACGATCGTGACCTGAGATTGCGCGGGGAGCAGTCGTTGCAGGACCAGCACGGAGGCGAGGTAGACGAGACCGAGGACTGCCGTCAAGGTGCCGTAGACCAGCGACTTGTTGATCAGGACATCGATGTCGAACAGTTTCTCGCGCAGGATGGCGATGGCGAAAGTGATCGGGATCACCCACCAAAGGATCCCGATCCAGCGCATATCAAGGTGGACAGGCAACCCCAGCAGCTCCGGAACCACGTTTAAGAGGAGCCACGGAACGATTGCGACGAGGGCGCCCCACAGCACCCAGCGAACCTGGCGGCGCTCGTGGCGGTCAAAGACGTTTCGGTACCCGTGGACGGCGATGAAGAGATACAGCGGGAAATAAGTCAGGGTCATCATTCCGGCACCCTGTTCGACCAGTAGAAGCCGTGCGCTCGCCGTCGATGCCGTGGACCACTTGACGACCACAAACGCGAGGAAAGGCAGCCAGACAGCGAGATAGATGGCCGGGACAATCCAAGGCCGGTTTTGCAGGATCGCTCTGCGGCGTGGGAAGATCAGCGCGAAGTGAACAAGGCTGGAGGAGAGATAAGCGTAGAGGATGATGGTGCCCCAAAGCCACAATCCGAGCATCCACCCCCGCAGCAGGTCGCTGGGCTGCAACCCGAGGAAGAAAATCGTGCCGCTGCCCAAGATGGCCGAACTGAGCAGCAGGAACATCCGCGCTGCCCGCAGCGCGGGCCGGCGGATGAAGACCATGACGCTGACCGCCTGAAGGTAGATCAGATAGAGGTAAATGCTCCAGTCTTCCAGAAACGCATTCCAGAGCGGATAGGACCTGAGCGGCACCCGCAGCTCGCGCTGGGCGCCTCGGCGGTCCACGGTGAAGGTCAGCGCGGAAACGTCGGTCAGGTCCGTCGGCGGGGCAAGGGAGAAGGCGTGGGCCAGCCAGGAGTCCACGGAACGGTCCTGGACTTCCAGCAAGACCTCGCCGCCGCGGACCCCGGTTGAGGCGGGGGTGAGAGGGTGCAAGATAAAGCCGGTCCCGCCGGGCGGTATCTCGGAGTCGATGACGAGGCCCTCGCTCGGTAGCAACGCCCGTGCAGCGACGAAAGCGACAGTGGGCAGCAGCACCAAGACGGCCGCGGCCAAAATCAAGATCGGGCGTCCTGGGCGGCGCTCAGAGGTCATGAGTGATCCCTCAGCCAGAATGAAATGTGCTGGGGCTGTATGGTCTCCCCAGTGACTTCGATCAACCGATCGCGCAGGACGGATAGCTCCACCTGGTCGCGGGCATCTCGACCGAATCGGGCGAGCGTGGTCTCGGCATTATACTTGCGGCGATAGAAGGCTGTTGCCGTAAGCGATCCGGAACCGACCCATCGACCAACCATCCCAGTTATTCCCTCAACCAGAGAGAAATAGACGAAGGCTGCAACGCCTGCCCCACTCGCGCGGTGAGCTGTCCGCTCAGTCTCTCGAGGTCCACCTCGTCCCTCACCGCCGACGCGAAATCACTCAGGATAACCTCAGCGTCATACTTTCGACGGTAAAAGCGTTTGTCGATGAAATCCTGGATCCGCCGGCGGAGGGGCGAAAAGATCGCCGCGATGGCCAGGGTGGATAAGACGATCGAGATCGAGGATTCTACTGGGAAAACCTGCTGAAGCAGAACAACGCTTGTGAAGTACACGACAGCCAGGGTCCCGGATAGTGTTCCATATACCAACGTTCGATTGATGATGATGTCGATGTCCCACAAGCGGTAGCGCAGGATGGCCACCGCCAGTGACAGAGGGAATACAAGAGCCAGCAGCAGGTAGAGAAGGTCCTGCCAAAACGGAGAACTGGGTGACAGACCCCCTACGATCGCCCACAGCCCGACAGGGCCGACAATCCCGACCACCCCCCCAAGTGCGATCCAGCGCACCTGCATGCGGGCGACCGGTTCGCGAACTGTAAAGAAGCTGTGAATCAAGCTGGCCGTGGGCAGCAGCAAGCAAGGCACAATCAAGATCGTGGTAAACGTAAGGCCTGGAATCGTGCGCCCGCTGATGTTCCATGCCACGAACACTAGGCTTGCGGTGGCATAACCGCCGTACAGCGCTATTGGGATCAAGCGCGGAAAGCGGCGCAGCGGGAGCTTTCTGACCGGGAAGATCAGGAAGAGGTGCACCAACAATGGGCCGATCAGGATCAACCAGCTCGCATTTCCCAGAATGATCTTGGGCCAGTAGGTGAGCGGCGAGAAAAGATCCGCTACCCCCGGCGGAACGGCGACCCATGTGATGAGGTTGTCATTGAAGAAGGTGAACCCGAATAGGAAGAGGAGCTGGGCGGCGCGCTGGCGCGGGCGCAGCAAGAAAACGAATGAACTGATGAGAAGGAAGATGGGAAATGTCAGGAGAACAGGATTATCGGCCAGGACCTGCGGCCGGTACAGGCTCATCAAGGGAGGGCGCACCAAGGTCACGTCAACCTGAAGCTGCTGTTCGTCGCGCAAGACCGTGTAGCGGACGGTTTCTCCCCAGTTCCAATTGGCCGGGCGACGGGGCTCCAGGGTGGCGGCTTGATACTCCAGCTGTTCGAATGGAACGCCTTCAACCGCGACCAGGACATCGCCTGCCTCGAGCTCGGATGTGCCCTTGATCGGCTCCAAATAGATGGGGGCCAAGTACCTCCCCCACGGGCCTCTATCCACGAACCACCCGTCCATCGGGGTGTTGTAGGAGGCGATAACTACACTCAGCGTCGCCGTGAAAAGCGCCGCGGCGATCGAGACGGTGATCCAGCTGGATCTGTCGAATCGGATCCTACCCACAGCTCTTGAGAGGTTTCCCACGCCAATCATCCCGTCAGTTCCCCCCGGCCTCGGCCTGCTCCGGACCGCCCGATGTGGAGATGGGCATGGCTGCGGCGGCGGGCGATCCCTCGAGGGCATTGCACATGGGGCTCAAGTCTCTTTTCTCGAGAACCACAGTGAAACAAACCGCGGCTGGATGGTTTCGGCCACAGTGGACACCAGCTCCCGCTTCAGTTGGTCGAGCTCGATCGGCTCGCGCAGCGCTTCTGCAAACGAAGCCAGGGTGCGCGCGGCGTCGTACTTCCTTCGGTAGAAGCGGCGGTCGATGCCGGACTGGATTCGTCGCCGGAGAGGTGCGAACAACGCCGCGGTCCCGAGCGTGGCCAAGACCAAAGTCGGCGGCTGGATGGCGGCCAGCTCAGACCCCGTCACGGCCCACAAAATGAACTGTATGAATACGACCCCGGCGTAAAACACCACCGCCAGCGCTCCGGTGAGCGCACCGTAGACCAACGAGCGATTGATCAGCTGGTCGATGTCAAGAAGACGATAGCGCAGGATCGAGATCGCCAGCGAGAACGGCAAGAGCGACGAGATCAGCAGGATCAAGGGGGTGCCGAGGAGCAACATGAGCGCCCGGTTGGAGCTCGGCTCCGAGGGCGGGAATGCCAGGCCAATGTAGCTCCAGAGGGGCACGATGATCAGGGCGCCAGAAAAGCCGAACAGCACCCACTTCGTCTGCTGCCGCTCATTGGCTGAGGACACATGCCGATAGCGATAGATCTGTGAATAGAGCCCCAGTGCAATCATCCCCATGAAGTTCAATAACCAGATCAGCGTCAGCCATGGGGGGATGTCTGGGCCTTGAAGCCGGGTCGAAGAGAGCAGGACCAGGGGCGCCAGAAGGCCTAAGGCGAACAGCGGGGCTATGATTTTCCCTGTCCAAGGCGGGGCGGTACGACCGCGTGGAAACGTCAGCAAAAGGACCATAAAGGAACTCAGACCTATCGTGTCGCCGAGTGCATACAGGGTTGATAGCGTCGGACGAGAACGCCGAACCACGTCGTCACTTGCGGTGAAGAGCATGGCGGCCAAGTAGATCAGCGTGAGCCCCACGAGCAAAGCCATCCAGTCGTGTCCTCTGCGCCAGAAAATCAAGCCCGCCAACGCAAAGAAAGTCAATGAGTACGAAATCTGTATAGCGGTCCATGTGCGGGCATTGACCGGCCGGGGGAGATCAAGTTGCTCCAGGATTCTCGCGTCCTCGGCCGAGAATTCGATGAAGTCACAAGCAACTCTTGAACAGTCAGGATAAGGCCCACGCAGCAGATCGTAGCTCCCCACCGCCCAAATACTCACCAACAAGAGCGCCATGACGAGCCAGGCCGCGCGCACCGGGCCCGCCCAGCGGGGTGGCAGCTGGGTGGAGGTGCCGGATCCGGGTTCGTGATGTGACATCACTTGGGCCGCTCCGTTCTACGGGATCCCCGAACGGCAAGCCAGAACGTGAGGAATTTCGGCTGCATCGCCCGTCCGACCTGCTGGAGAAGCAGTGGCGTAAGTTGGTCGAGGTCCACCTCGTCGCGGGCCATCGTGGCGAAATTCCTGAGGATCAGACCCGAATCGTATTTCTTGCGATAGAAGCGTCGGTCGATGAAATCTTGAATCCG
>CAZFCJ010000010.1:0-52025 GCA_964517315.1 uncultured Anaerolineaceae bacterium
TTGAAGCGCCACGTAGGTCACCGTCGAACCCTCGAACACCCTCCCGGTCACGTCACCGGTGAAAGTCGCCGGCTCCGTGTAATCGGTGTCCACGAAGATAACATCCGGATCGTCCGCCAGCCAGCGCCGGCCCCGCCAGGAGATGAACTTTGGCATCCCGAGCTCGTGGATTTCCTCGGCGCACTGCTCGATCACCAACGTGTTGACCGAAACGTAGTAGGAGGGCCTCCACGCCAGCTTCGGAAACAGCAGATAAATACGGTTCATGCCGAAGGTGTACTCATCCTTGAGTGGCGTAAGGTCCATGCGCCCCAAGCTGGGCCCGTTGCCTATGATGACGCAGCGCTCTCCGCGGTGGACGTCCTTCAGCCCCTCGAGCTCGGCCACGCTGCGCCGCCAGCGCGGGCTGACCGCGGCGGCCAGCCGATGGCGGCCGCGGTTGTACCACCACCAGTACGGCGCGGTGAGCCACCTCCATAGGCGACCCGGCAGATGGGACTTTACCTTCCGTCCCCATTGTCCGATGAACGAATCTTGGGGTTGCATCCAGCTGCCCAGCTTCCTTATCACGATGCGCGTGTCGGGGCCAGCATACAGCCGGCAACTTGACAGCCCGGCCCAGGGACGATGGGTCCCGGATTCCCCGGGCCCGCGGAGACCACCTCCGGCCACGCCCCCAACCGATCACGCATTTTACCCAATTGAGCTTTGAGCATCAGGTGCAGGGACTTCGACGGATATCCTGCTCGAGGAGCGCTCGATGAAGCATAAAGGCGCGGCTCGTCCCCGATGACTCGAAGCACTGGAACCGATGAACTGGACGGTCAGTCGGCTCAGGCGCTCTACCGCAGGTCAGGTGCGTCTGCTTTCGCCGCCCAGCACCTGGTGCTTGCCGGGTCTCACGGCCCAACAAAAATCGTCCAGACCCATCAATCTTGCGGCCTATAAATGGTGCCGTCGCTCAACCGGCGAACGGGAGCGAACCCTTGCGTCAGTTGCACCAGTGGCGGCATCTCGACCCGAAGGGCTTGCGGGTGAAACAAGACCAAGAAGCCGTCACCCTCGCTCAGGCGGCTGCGCATTCGGCGCAGCTGCTGGCGATAGTCCGGCCGCTCAGCGCCCAGTACCGGGTCGATCCGCTCCGGCACGGCGTGGACCCCCCGGCCGGTGAGATAGGTCAAAGGGATGGCTTCGTTGGAGTACACGGTTGCATCCTGGGGCAACTGTGACACCGCCTCCACCGTCTCCGATTGCCGCCACTGCCGCGAATGGAAGCCCAGGCCCTGGCTGCGGGCCTCGAGAAGACGCTCCGACGTGGCGCTCGCCAGCGGAATCCCGAGCAGAACCAGGGTCAACGCAGCCAATGCCATGCCGCGACGGGTGCCCACGGACCGTCCCAGGATCACAAACCCGACCAGCAATAGAACCCAGTAGAGCGGCGACAGAATCCGTTCGTCAAGCCGCGTCGAGGCGTCGAAGAACAGGAGGGAGACCGCCAGCAACGCCGTATAGCTTAAGCCGAAGAGCCCGGCCACTCCGACCAGGTGGTGCGACCCGTCGGCCCCGGCGGCCGACCGGGCGTTCAGGATCCAGCGAAGGCCGACCGTCGCCAGAAGTAGCACCGCGCCCACGAGCAAAACCAAACGAATTTCCGCCGGAACAGCCGACAGCGGCAGCCAATCGGCGACGGTTCGACCGGCTTGCCGCAGCCCTTCGGCCGGGATCGGGTGGAAGACGAGCCTGCGGTTTGTCAGCGTGCCCTGCACTCTGAGGTTCCTCCACAACCACGGTCCAATGAGAAGCGCACTGATCCCCGAAAACACGGCGACGTCCATCAGCTTGTCCCGGATCTTTGCACCCCCCAACAAGAACACCGCCAGCAATCCGGCCCCGATCGCGGCCAGACCGGCGTAGCGGGTCAAATAGGCCAGCGCGGCAGTGATCGCTGCCAGGACCAACCAAACTCGTCTTCCCTCGGTCAAATACCCGGCAACGCTGCCCATGACGGCCAGCAGGAGCAGGAAGAACAAAGGCTCGCTCATGGCCCACAGGTGCCGTTCGACGACGCTCGGCGAGGCCAGGGCCAGCAGCCCGGCCGCCAGTCCCCATCTCACCTCACCCACCGCCCGCCCCACGACCAGCGCCAGGCTCATCAGGTTGGCGGCCAGCAGAACGGCCGCCAACGAGCGAGCCGCAGTGGCGGCCTCGACGCCTGCCAGCCATGAGACCCCGGACAGCAGGAGCGGATACAGCGGCGGGAAGTGAACCAAAGGCAGAAACTGTCCCTCGGCAGAGAAGCGCCCGAGCCCGGCTCCCTCGAGCAGGTTTTCGGCCGCCGTGAGATAGAAGTAGGAGTCGAAGCCAACGCCGATCCCCCAGGGGGACGACAGGTAGACCAGGGCGCCACCCATCACCCCCAAGAAACCCACGGCAACCCAACCCGCCCAGCCGTTCTTCATCTCGAAAAATCCGTGTCCATCGCTGCTGGTTTGGGAGATTCGCCACCACCATCCCGAATCTGACCCAGGCGACTCAAGCTTGAGAGTGTGGGCTCACCGGAGGAACTGAGCATGGGCTCGAGAGGGAAGCGCCAAGGGATTCCAACGATCAATCGGGGTTGAGCAGCCGGAAGAGCCGGCTGTAGAGGCCGAGCAGCAGACTTCGCACCGGGCCCCAGCGCAGGATGCGGGCCTTTACCGAGCGGGCGCGTCCCCGCACTCTGGGGGCGACGGTCTCGTTGCCTTCGTCGCCGGCCTTGCGGGCCAATTCCGGGGACAGCGCATTGCCGATGTGCTCGCTGGTCTGCTCGCGCGTGGCGAGGCGCAGGTAGCCGAGCTCGTTGAGACGCTGATCGAACTCCAGCATCTCCCCCATCAGACGGCCGCTCCATTCGTCAGGGAGCGCTTCGATGAGCGCGGATTTGGGTCCGACGAACTGATCGTGGTTGGCGGCGGCGAAGGCCTGCAGCCCTTTGTACTCGAGAAGGAGGTCCTCCCGGGCTTGGAATTGCCGAACCACTTCGTCCGGATCCCGCCCCGTGCTCTCGGCCCAGCGCCGCCACAGCGACTCCGGGACGAAGTCGCCCTTCACAAGCTGCGCCTCCGGCTCCGAGTGGGCGAATTCGAGGTTGCTGCTAATCCGCGCCTCGTCGTAAAAGCTGCGCAGGACGTAGCCGCTGACCATCCCGACGTTCGGAAAGGTGTCCAGCACCTGCAGGTGCGCCTCCAGCCAGCCCGGCTCGAGGTAGAAGTCGTCGTCGCAGTAAGCTACGACCTCGCCCGGAGCGGCCTGCAGCAGCATGCGCAATCCGCCGAGCTTGCCCAGGTTGACATCGGAATGGATCAGGTATCGCAGGAATCCGCCCGACTGGAGCCGCTTCAAGTACTGGCGCATCTCCGCACAACTGGCGTTGTCCAGCACGAGCAGATCGTGCTCTACGGACGTGTTCTCCAGCAGGCTCTGAAGGCAAGCCTGAACCACGGGGAAGCGGTGCTCGTGGTAGCCCGTCAAATGGGGCAGATGGACCAGTACCGCCACTGTGACGCGCGCCGGACGGTAGTCGGTCTCCTGACCCCGCGCCGGGTTCATCCCGATGCGGGCCATCAAGGGACAACCCCATCAAGGCAGGGCTCGTGGATCTTCTCCAGAGCTTTGATCCGTGACAACCCACCCGATAAACCGTCGATGTTCAAGATCACATTCTCAGACTGTCGAACGTTCCACTTCGCGAGTTCGGACTGCTTTCAGAATGCGAAGCTCGGCATCGATCAGGAACAGACCCAACATTAGCAAACCGAGCCGTAGCTGCATCGCAGCCTGGTATGCATGCCGCTCGATTTCAATGGAATCACCGTGCCAGACCACGAACATCAGAGGATAACTGGATGCAATCAGAGCAAACGGAATCACCCATGCGACCTGAATACCTATTTCATTCCATGCATGTGTCATCGAAAGGATACAGAGCCCAAGAACAAGACCCAAAACGAGAGTTGAACGAGGAAATGCAATATCGGTAAGCCAACTCAACCACATTGGCGTCACCGCTTCTTGATGCCGATACTCCGTCGATAACGGACTCACAAGCGCACCACTGTGACGCACGGGCGCGGCGAGTGCATCTAACGGCTGGCGGAGTAGATACCCAAAATACGTCGACCGGCCTTGTTCGTGAACCCACCTCTTGATGTGCGCATAGCGGCCATCGTGTCGTAGAGAATCGACAAAACCATGTCGATCTAAAGTCCGCAAAACTTCCAGCGGCTCACCATCTGGGAGTCCGCGTTCCGTAAAGAATTTGCGGGCGCTTTCATCTTGCAGCACGCGATCGCGCAACACGTGGTAGAAGGGAACCTCCCAGCGGCCCCCAATCTGAACCGATTTCAATTGAAACAAGCAAAGGAGCATCAGCAGTCCGGAAACGCCTAGGACCCATGCCGGCCACCAGCCCCCGCTGCGGAGATGTAGCGAGGCAATCAGCGCTGCCCCGATCGCCGAAATAGCAATAAGGGTTAGATTGCTGTCGCGTGCAAATGAGAAACCAATCACGAGCAGGACGAGCGAGAGGAAGTACAAGACTCTGCCCCAGACCGATCCAGTCCCCAGTCTGTCAGAAAATGACACCCCAAGAAGCGTCCAAGCGAGTGCAGCGACGAAGAACGAGGTAGAGACCGATTCCGAGATCATCAATCTATCCCACTGGCTGATGTGCAAATTGAGCCCGAAGGTCAACATTCCTCCAAAGCCAACGAGACCGAGCCGTTGGCCACCCAAATAGCTCCCCATCGCGGACCCTAGCAGCAACCAAGAGGCGGTCGAGAAGGAAAACTGGGCCCGGGCCACCCGCTCCATCATCGCAATTTGCTTGAAATTTTCAGGGGTCACACCCAAGACCTTATACAACAACGGCAGCGTGAAAGGTCGCGTCCCGGCCCAAAATTCCGAACTCGTCAAATTTTTTTGGGCCACTTCGACGTAGGAGAGGGTGTCGGGAAACAACTTGCCTGGATCATAGTCCATAATGATCCACTTCAATCCGATGAATGCCAGGCCGACGAAAAGATAGCTCCCAACCATAGCCGCCGTGCGCCAAGGGTGTGAACCGCCTACTTGGCGCGAGGCCGTTCGATCCGAGTCGGTTTCCGAATCGCTTGGCTCATCCCTCCCGTGATAGAAATCAAGAAGATCCAATCCCATAGACAAGGATGCCTGTTATCCCCGGAGACAGCTTAGCAAATTGCGACCAATTCGCAGCTGGAAGAGCATCAGATGCTTCAAGCAGGACGGGCCTCCCCGGCGTCAACCCGCCCAGCATAAGCCAAGGGCCCACGTTCTTTGAGAAGAACCTTTTGGCGCTCCACGCTGCTCGAAGGTCATTAATTCACGTAGCTGCTCGGCTCTCGATTTCCAGAAAGACGTCGAGTATATTAGCACACGGAGAGATCTCCCGAAGGCGCCAACAAAGACCATGTGGAGGAGTCATGGAGGCCTGCACGAGTGCAACTTGGAACGCCATTCGTCAACCATTGGGCACATCGGATCACTCCTCATATGAGGCTCCTGGCGTATTCAGCGGTTAAATCGGGGAGGCGAACGAGCCGTCCTGTGAGGGCGCTGGCGAAGACACACGACCTCTGGTTCATCCTGCTTGGGATTGCAGCGGGATCGACCATCTATTACGGGACCGCTGTCGCCCCCTGGGCCTATTCGGACGGGGTCGGATATCTGGTCACGGCTCGGAACCTTGTCGAAGGCCCCGGCCTGGGATTGGTGAAGCCCTCCGGTCAATTTGAACCGCTCGTCACCCATCCCCCACTGTATCCCTTGCTCCTCGCTTCCGGCGGCGCGGTTGGACTAGAAATTCTGACCGCGGCGCGCTGGATCGGTGTGCTCTCCTTCGGCATCACAATAGCAGTGGCTGGTTCGCTGACCCGCAGAATCACGAACCGCTTGCGAGCCGGCATCTCGGTAGCCCTTCTGCTGCTCGTGAGCCCCCCATTCGTCCTCTTGTTCCTGGCCGCGATGGCCGAATCGGTGTTCTTCCTGACCGGAATCTTGTCGCTCATCACGCTGGCCTTGGGGTTGAAATCGGGTCGTCGCCTCCATCTGTTCTTGAGCGCCGGCCTTGCCGGTTTGAGCACATTGAGCCGCTATCCGGGGCTGGTCTTTGTGCTCACCGGTGCGCTGATTCTGCTGCTTTATCCCGCTGGCAGGCGCGATAAGCTGAAAAGCGCCGGTCTGTACACGCTCATTGGAATTTCTCCTGCCGCGGTCTTCCTGGTGGTTTCCCGCTGGTTCCGGACGGCAGGGGCACCCCGCTGGCTGGCCCCGCCGGGCCTGGAGTTTGAACAATTCTTGTCGTTCTCCCGTCAAGCGCTGCAGGTGCTTTGGTCCTGGAAACCGCTGCCCACCGCTGCGGTCCTGGAGGCGCTGTCTCCCGGCGCGGGTGAAAGTTGGCGGTGGGTGGGGGCCTCACTCGCACTGGTCATGGCCGCCGCTCTGCTGGGCTACCTATGGACCCACCGCGCTCGTCTGCATTGGCCGTCCTTCGGCCGGGTCGAGGACCCGCTCCTGACCATCTGTGGTGTGTTCGTGATGCTGTACCTGGGCTTCCTGCTGGCCGCGTTTCTTTTCACGTCGCCCACGCCCGACGTTGACTTCCGCACCGTGCTCCCGGTCCTGCCCGTGCTGCTGATCGGTGGGGTCGTGTGGTTGAGCGCGCTGGCAGGCGACGCGCCGGAGGAGCCGGCCACATCGAAAGTCCTGTACACACTGTTCTTCCTTGCGGTGATCGCCGGCTACCTTCCGGCGACCGCGGAGCTGCTGATCGGCCACCATCGGACGGGCGCGGGGTATACAGCAAAGGCCTGGCAGAATTCCGAACTTGTCGGTGCGGTTCAGGAGCTCCCCGCGGATCGGCCCCTCATTTCCAACGCTCCAGAGGGATTTCTCATGCATGCGAGCCGGTACCCTTATGATTTTGCCGATCTTGCACTCGACCATCAGCCGGGCTGCGTCGGCCAGGGCGACAGTCCACTTGATAAGCTGTTTCGCGACGAGGGAGCGGCCCTGGTTCTGGTCTCGACCGAGCTCGGCGGGAGGGAGATTTTCACAAGCAATGGTCGAGCTGATGATTTCCGTCCATTGCCATGCGCCGCTCGCACGCTTTACTCCGGGTCGGAGGGGAGGCTGCTTGTCCACCCAGACGTGGTACGATGAGCGACCGCTGAAGTCGCTGACTTGAGCCCATGACCACCCCAGGCCTCAAACAGAGCCGAGCCCGCCGACATCCAATTGACAAGCACCTAATGCCTCCTGCGAAAGTTCTGAGCTACCCGTTAGATTCACACCTGGTTGGTTTGCTGGCCGGAGGAATCTAGAGAAGCATGCGCCTGCTTCGTTATCTTCACCCGTTGTTCATCGGCCTGCTTCCCGTCGTCTCACTGCTCGGGCACAACCTTCACGAAATGCGCCTCGCCTCGGCGACCCGGTCCATTGTCATCTTCATCGCCCTACCCGTCATCCTCGTCCTCATCGCCAAGCTCCTGACAAGAGGCTGGGGGCGGGCGACCCTCATCAGCTCGTTGTTCATCCTGGTTCTGACCTCATATGGACACGTCTACGCTGTCCTGAAGCAATACGAGGTCGCCGGGGTGATCCTTGGTAGGCACCGCTATCTGCTGCCATTGGTGCTCGTGTTGACGACAGGGGGAATTTGGTTCATCCTGAGATCGAACCGATCCTCTCACGACCTGCATTCGGTGCTCACGATATCGAGCTTCGTCGCTGTACTCCTTCCTCTGACTCAGGTCGGGGCATTCGTGCTCCAGCAGCCTCAACCCTTATCGGCGGGGGCGAATCCCGCCGATTCAAGAACGGTGGAAAGCCAGGACCCTAAAGATCTTCCTGACATTTACTACATTATTCTGGACGCATACGCGCGCAGCGACACCCTGGAGAGTTGGTTCGGATACGACAATTCGGAGTTTCTGGGCGCCCTGCAAGAGAGAGGTTTTTACATCGCCCACCAGAGCAACAGCAATTACTTTGGAACAGCTGTCTCGCTCGCCTCTTCCCTCAACATGAACTACCTTCAAGATCTCGACATCGATCTCGATCAGGGCATCTATCCCAGCAACATGCGAGAACCGATCCGGAATTCGGCAGTTCGCCAGAAGCTTGAGGGGTTAGGGTATGCAACGGTGGCTTTCCCGACCGATTATTACCCCACCGAACTAGACGACGCGGATCATTATTTGCAGCCAGGACTTAACCCTCTTGAACGATTCCATGTCACTGGCCGCTTGAACGCCTTCGAGGGGCTGCTTGTCAGGGGAACGATCGCCCAAGCGTTCCTGGATCTCCAGATCCTGCGCGAGTCGCAGGTCGGGACGTTCATCCAGGAGCAGCTTGACGAGCCCCGCCAGGTGCGTAGAGAGATTGTTCTTTCGAGCCTGGATTTGCTTGGCACAGTTCCCGAATTCGAGGAGCCGACTTTCACTTTCGCCCATGTGATGATCCCTCACGGGCCATACATTTTTGAACGAAACGGCGATATCGTCGGCGCCGAGGCCCTGGCCTCCCGGACGGGGAGCCATATCGCAGATGACAACAAGTTCTATCTCAATCAGCTGATGTATACCTCAGACCTTGTCATCCGTACCGTCGATCAAATCAAGGCCAGAAGCGATTCGCCGCCCATCATCATCCTCCAAGCCGACCACGGTCCCGAGCCGGATATGGATTGGGGCCATCCCGACCCAGATTCACTGCGGGCCCGCATGGCGATCCTGAACGCGTACCATGTGCCTGACGCTTGCCGCGAGCAGCTTTACCCGACCATATCGCCGGTGAACACATTTCGGGTTCTGTACAGCTGCCTGGACTTCATGGAGCGCGAGCTCTTGGTCGATCAAAGCTACTACAGCAACTTGCGCAGCCGAAGCGAGAAGCTCGATTTTATTCCGGTTGAGAGCCTGCTCGATGATTGACCGGACGGCCCGATGACGATCTCGCAACGAGCCCGCGAGATATGGGACCGCCTCGGCACTGTGTCGAGCCCTGCTGGCGGCACTTTCTTTGAATATCCACATCGCAAACGGGGACAAGCGATCTACGCTTGCGGGATGGTCGCCCTCTATCTGACCGGTGCCTGGGCGATCTACTACCTGCTGAACGGCGGCGCCATCCAGCTCAACTTGCACGATTGGGCCGAAGTGACTGCGCCTCGTTACGCATTCTTAAAAGATGCGGTCATCAAGGCAGAGCTCCCGCTTCACATGCCCGGTTATTGGGGCCTGCGCAACGTCACCGACCGATTCTTAGCGGTCCCGGACACCAACCTCGGCCCGCAAATCCTTCTGCTCCGCTTTATGGACCTGGAGCGATTTTTCCTGGTTCAGACATGGTTGCTGTACACCGTCGGCTACGTCGGGCTGATTCTTCTGGCCCGCTCGCTGCGGCTTTCGCTGCTGGCGTTTACGGCACTCTTCGGTCTGTTTTTCTTCAACGGCAACATCATCGACCACATCGTGGTGGGCCACGTGAACTGGGCGATGAATTTCCTCTTCCCCTACTTCGTATTCTTGGTCTTACGTCTCTTGGATGGCTGGCAGAACATCAGTTGGACCGCCCTGATGGCGCTGTTCCTTTTCGCTTTGCTGCTCCAAGGGGCTTTTCACTTATTCGTCGCCTGCCTGTTCTTTTTGGGTTTTCTGTGGCTGGTCGCGCCGGCCGCCCGCCGACCCATCTTTCTGAGCGGATTGTTCGCTGCCGGGCTCGGAGCATTCAGGCTGCTGCCGCCGCTGCTCGAGCTTCGCTCATTCGACACCGCGTTCCTCTCCGGCTACCCAACCACCCTCGATCTGGCCGAGGCGCTCGTCGTACTGCACCCGACCTTTCCGGAATTCGTATTTTCCAGCTCAGGACTCACGAACCTGAATTGGTGGGAGTTCGACCTTTACATCGGTCTGGTCGGAGCCTTTGTCCTGCTGTTCTTTGGCGCGAGGGGCCTGCTCTTCCCACCCACAAATCGCTCCTATTATCGGGCGCTCACACTTCCGATTTTGGCTATGACCGTCCTGTCCATTGGACGAGTGTATGGGATCTTGCACCAAACCCAGATCCCCCTTCTCTCGAGCCAGCGAGTCTCCTCAAGGATGGTGTTCGTCCCGTTTGCCGTGCTTCTCGTCGTCGCGATTGGCAGTTTCCAGCGCTGGCTTGGGCGGCCTGAACGGCCAGGGATTCATAAGGTTCTGGCAGGTCTCGGCACACTGCTGATCGCCAACGATTTATGGCAGCACACAAAACTCTGGCGAGTGGTCAATATGGGGCGACTCTTTCCGCCTAAAGAACTCGACCTGGCGGTGAACACGGTCGCCAATCATCCCGATCCCCCGTACCACTTGTTGATCGGCATCGGGCTGGCCATCAGCGCAGTGACCGCCATAACCCTAGTTGGTTTGACGATCGGCGCGAAGCGAGCGAGATCCATTGGAGAAGCTGGTGTCAGCGGGCAGGAACCGTGAAGGAAGAAATGGACCATCGACCGGTCAACCCCCGACGGTCTCCGGCAGAGTGGCTGGATGCAGGATTCTCTATGCTGTTTGAATGCCACCCGTCCGGGTGGTCCCGTCGCCTTCAGTCGTTGATGCTGGGCGGACTGTACCTACTCGGGATCCTCCTGTGGTGGTTCTAGCACTTGAAAGCATGGCGAGTCACCAATCTGGACCGCCTTCTTACCCCCGCCGAAATCGATCTCGCGCGAAATGTCGTGGTCGACCGGGTGGATCCAGCCTACGAGGGGCTCTTAGCTCTCGGTGCTGTGATTACCATCGCCGCGTTGGCCGCCTCATTCTTCCTCATCGCCAGGGGCTCCAAGAGCGCACACGGGGGGCCAGCCTAGACGAACGGCCACACTTGCGGATGAAAAGGCCCGCTGGCGGTAGGAATCCCGATCCATACCCTCTCAAGCGACTATTCAGGCCCTGCGCTCGAGTCATGAAACGTCACTATGCCTCCAAAAATTGGGCCTTTCTCGTACCCTGAATGGGCCATGGTACGCACGATTCGATCGTGGCTCGCTTCGTACGTTTCACCGCTGACCAGTACATACTCAACGCCGAGCTCGCCCAACAGCTCGACACTCCTCTCGCTCGGAAACTCCGCCATCACCGGGCGGATGCGACGGTATTGCGGCGGTGGGAAGGCGTTGAAGAACCCCCCCAGATACGGCTTGCCGTGCTCCAACGTATAGTACACGTGAAGCTGCTCGGTCTGAAGCCGGAAAGGGAACTCGGCCACGGCCCCGTCGCCGGCTTGCTCGGCGAGCCAATGGTCCACCGGCCTTGGCTCGACGGGCGCGAACTGCTCGAACGGCCCCGGATAGAAATCGAAAAGCATCAGGGCCAGGGCGATGAACGGGACCCACCTCGTATTCCATCTGCGCTGCAGCCGATCCAACCCGAGTGCAGCAAGGACGCAGATCGCCAGCAGCAGCAGCACGGCCGTGCGCTTGAAAGTCCGCAGCCGGTCGAAATACGGGAGCACGTCATACAGATAAAACGCGGGCAGTCGGATCGAAACGTCGTCCTGACCCAGCCTGGATGGAAGCGGATCGGGCAGCGCGATTCTGACCTGAGATTCGTTCCAGTGGACGTGGGTTCCGAGGCTGATGGCCACCGCGAACAACCCCAACAGAAGCAGCAGCGAGATGGTCTTCCTGTGCTCGCTGAACTCCTTCCGCCGCAGCCCCACCCAGGCCGCCAACAGTCCGGTGACCGCGCCGAGATATAGGGTCCCCTCGACCCAATGGTCGCGCGAGAAATTCTCCGTGACCCAGGCACCCCACAAGAAATGGTCGGTCGCGGGGAGAAAGAAGTCGGTCAGGCTGGCCGAGCCGCTCATCACCGCGAAGGCGCTTCGCTGCGGCAAAGATCCCTGCGCGGTGAGCTGAAGGTACGGCCAGGCCCCGGAGAGGACGAGCGGAACCCCCAGGCCGGCCAGCACCGCCAGGTGCTGCCACCACCTCCGCTGCCTTAGCAGTGGCCGGTCAAACAGGAGAACGTAGCTGGCGAGAAGCGCAGCGGTCACGAGCAGCGTCACGTACGTCAGGTACTGGGAGGAATGGCTGAGCAGACCGAGCGACAGCGCGGCCAGCGCCGACCACCCATAGCTGGCACTCGGCCGCCGCAGAACCTCAAACAGTCCCATATAGAGCAGTGGCAACCACATTGTCGCCAGGATGTTAAGGTGCCCGACACGAAAGTGCGCGATCCGGTAGGGAAGCAGGGCGAACGCCGCCCCGCCGAAAAACGCCGCCCATGGATTGCGCGTCAAGCGGTGGATCCAGACGAAAGCCGCCAAGCCGGATAAGAGGAAGCTGAGTAATACCGCCACGTTATAGCCCAGCACGGGCTCGCCCAGGACCGAGGCCGGCAACCCCATCAGGATCAGCGTGGTGGGGATCTCGCTGCGGGCGAGGTTCCAACCTTCTGGGTAGTTCAGAATCGGGACCTGGTACGGAAGCTGCCCGCGCTCAAGGAGCGCTTCCTCGAACCACCCCACCATCCAGGCGAAGTGCATGTTGTCGCCGTGCATGCCGACCACAGCGTCACCCATGTGCAGCACCAACGGCCATGTATAAGTGATGGAGAGAACGGCAAACCCGAGACTCGCCAACAGAAATGTCCGCCAGGCCGTCCGCTTGGACTGGCTCAATGTCGGCCCACCCGATTCGCCGGGCAGCTTGGGCATCCGAAGACCTTCAGTTCGACCAGGGCGGGGGCTTTCTCCCGGTCAGCAGACTTTTCACGACCCAAACCCAATAAGATGCGCCGTAGGCACGGCGCCAGGCAGACCGCCGAACCCGCAAGCTCAGGGGGGAAACCCCCACGCGCAGCTCTTCAACAGAAGCATCACCGCCGTTGCCGCCCCGAGCAAGGATCAGAACGTAGAGCGGGAAGCGCCTGGAGTGCGGATTCCCGTGGGTTACCAACTTGACGGTCTCAAAACCAGCCGCCCGGAGCGTCCGTCGCAGCGAGTCGCGGGTAAACGCGTACAGATGGGCTCGCTCGAGCGCCTCATGACACAGCAGGTTCGGCACCTCGATCAACAACCACCCCGGCAGGCTGAGCAAGCTGGATCGTATCCTGGAAAGCTCCGCCACGGGATCCTTCAGGTGCTCCAGCGTGTGGGCCATCGTGACGAGATCCACTCGTCCGTTGATTTCCTCCGGCAGCGAATCGATGTCAGCAACCATCTCAAGTCCCTGCGCACTCGCCCGCTCCCGCCTTCTGAGTCCGGGTTCAACCCCCAGCGACCTGCACGCGTAACGAGCATGGAGTTCCCTCATCAAAGTTCCCCGTGAGGCGCCGACGTCGAGGTGGATTCCTAGGCTCTCGATGTAAGGCGATACGAAATCGGCCAAATGCGCAGCTCGCTGCTGCTGGATCCAGCGATCTCTGCGGGCATCCTCCTCCGATTCCAGCGTCGATTCCAGGTACTCCTCTTCATAAAACTCGACCAACGCATCGTTTGTAGGCCGCGGAGATTGAAACACAAGGCCACAGGCTCGACAGATCAGGTAGACCCCGATCCAACCCTCATCCTCCTGCGTGGCGAAGTGATCGAACCGGTCCTCGCCGGCCTGGCACACCGGACACCGCGCGACGCGTTCAATCGCAGTTTTCTCATCCAATCGGTCCATGGATCGGACCCTCACCTTCTCGCGAGCAAAACCAAAGACTCCACGCAGAATGCACCCGGTCCGCCGCCGATGACGCCATTTCGTTCCCGAGGTCCGGGACAATCAGCTTATGCCATGCAATATCCGTTGGCATCACGTAGAACGCAGTGTATTGTAATTGTCATCTGACTCATGAAGTTTGACCAAACCGAGAGGTCCCAGATTTCAGATCACAGCGTCGGCGAGGGAACTTGTCTCCCAATGGTGTGGTAGGAATCAGACCGCAAGAACCCGGAGACTTCCCTGCTCCCCGGGGTCGCCGAGATACGGGAGAAACATGACCAGGAATCAACCTTCCGGCCGCAGTTCCAGTCAAAACTTGGCCGCGATTCAGACCAAGTACACGGATCGCTCTCCACTCGTCCGCTTCGCGAATCGGCGGTTTCATGAGACCATTTACTCCCTGGTCACCGAGGTTTCATTTGAAAGTGCGCTCGACGCGGGCAGCGGGGAAGGAGTCATCCTTGCCTCTCTTGAAGGGCAAACTTCCGCCGACTTGGTCGGCCTCGACATCGATCACGCTCGCTTGCTCGAGGCTCGTACGCGATTGCCAAAAGCACCTCTCGTCCGCGGGAACTTGCAGAGGCTGCCCTTTCCAGATGACTCGTTCGACCTCGTTCTGTGCCTCGAGGTCTTGGAACATGTCGGGCAGCCCTCACTCGCAGTCCGAGAGCTGCACCGGGTGACCCGTCGCTACCTGCTGGCCAGCGTCCCCAACGAGCCCTGGTGGCGGATCGGCAACATGCTCCGACTCAAGTACTTAAGGGACTGGGGAAACACACCCGAGCACATCAACCACTGGAGCACGGGCCAGTTCGTTCGCTTCTTGAAGCCGCACTTCGGGGTCATTGAAATTCGGCGGCCAATGTTGTGGTCATTTGTCCTGGCGAATAAGAATCGAAACCGTTGAGCGAGCGGCCCATCAACTCGAATGCGATGGGAATCCATTCGGGAGAATCCCATGCCCCTCAAACGCAGGCCGGGCTCCCACGCCCGGCCGGCGGTACGCGGGGGCGTGGGAGCCCCCGCTCCGGGGATTCATACGACATCTGTCAACCATCGAAACCAAGTTGAGGCAATCATCGGATCCGCCGAAGAGATCTTTATTGCCACCCCTCTGCCATAGTGAATTTCTTTCACGCAGGGAGCCACCTACGGATCGGAGGCAAGTCATCCATTCGGCTCGAACAAGGGTCATTCGCTATGCTGCCAATGCGCCGATCACCGATCGAGAACAAATTAACGCGGCACGAGCTCACCTTGAGTGAGCCGCTCGCGGTCGCTTAGCCCGCGGTAAGGATCGCGCTTGCCACTGTCGAACCCCCGACGGGAGCAATGCCCGCAGCCCCGAGATGCTCGATGGAATGGACTCATCCTGGCGGATCCTCCCCGTCAGGATCGACGATCTGGAGAACTTCATCACCGTGGTAATGAATCCGGCTGCTCGCAATCTGGTCGGCGACCAGGCCCAGCAGCCATGTGGTCACGGAGGCCGAGTAGAGGAAGATGGTCGAATTTGGGAACACGAGCCGACCCGCGTTGTAGACGCCCGCGATCCAGGCCAGCGTGCCCAACCCGACGAGGAATAGGGCCGTGGGCAGGAAAATTCGCATCGGATCGTATAACATGATCATGCGCAAAATCAGAGCGAAGAAGCGCATCCCGTCCTGCCACAGCCGGATCTTGCTTTGGCCCGCCGTCCGCTGACCGACCTGAACTGGGACGAATTTCACGTTGTAGCCGGCCTTCAGGAAGCTCAGCGTCGTCGTAGTGGGCGCGGAGAACCCTTCGGGGAATAAGGGCAGGAAGTGCAACACGACCTCGCGCCTCATGGCGCGCAAGCCCGAGGTCAGGTCTTCAATCCGCCGCTGCGACAGCCAACTTGCAAACTTATTGTAGAACCTATTTGCGAGATTGCGAAACCAAGGCCCTTGGTAGCCTTCCGTCCTCGCACCGATCACCAGATCATATGGGGGGATCTCTTCCAGCAACCTTGGTATGTTCCGTGAATCATGTTGACCGTCTGCGTCCATGGTGACGACGATCGCTCCTCTCGCGACCTGGATTCCGCTGCGCAGAGCGGCGCCGTTGCCCCGGTTTTCCAGATGGCGGACCACGGTCATAAATTCGCGGTGCTTGGACGCCATCCGCCGCAACACACGCTCCGTCGCCCGCCCGGATCCGTCGTCCACCGCCACGACTTCGAAGGTCCTGTCCCCGCCCTCCAACACGTCAATGAGCCGGGCGACAAGTGACTCCACGGTTTCCGATTCCTCGTACACGGGCAGGACCACAGAAACGTCGACGCCGGTCCGGCCGTCTATGGCCGAACTCGAGGTGCGCGAGGACTTCAGCGGCTCCTCCGACGATGCGAGGGATTCAACCATCACCCACCCCGGCCCTTTCCGGATAGCCGTACAGCGCCGCCTGGGGCAGTTCTTGAAGCAATTCGGCTCCTGTCATCCGGATGACGTCGCGATCGACGTCCTCAATCGGATAGAAGATCACGTAAACGCCTCCTTGTTCCATTCTTTCCTCGGTGGCTTGCACCTGGTGCACGAAATCTTCCCTCGCCTGATCCTGGTAGACGTCGAAGCGGATCGGCCTGACATAGGCGGGTCTGCCGCTCAGAACGTATACCAGTTCAGGGTTGTTGGAGATGATCGGCGTCGTCTTCTCGATGGAAGTCAGCTCCGATCTGACCTGCGGCCAGTCATACCTGCGCCCCATGTAGCCCATCGCCTGGATCGGATCGGAAAGCAGTCCCCAGGTATTAGCGGCAGAGAACCCGGCCACCACGACCGCAACCCCCAGGAGTCCCGCCCGGGCAGCTGGACCGTCCCATTCCCAACCGACCCAATACGCCGCACTTACAAAGAAAATCACAAGGGCGACGTAGAGTGGTGCTAGATATCGCGGTGGGGCGCTGCCGGTGGTGGCCGCGTCGAGGAAGAGCGAATTGAACACCAGAATTCCAGCGAAGGCCGCAGCATACAGGATAATCAAGGTGAGCAAAGGGGGCACATTCAACCTCGCGACAAAAGGTCGCTTTCTTAGCTCCTCATTTGCGCCCTCCGGGCGGATCATGCGCTTGTAAAGATACAGGCCCGCCACTCCGAACGCCAGCGCGATGGCGATGACGGCCCGGGCTTCCGTTGGCAGCGGAATTTCATGGGGGACGAACCATGAGCTCACCTCGGCCATATAGAGGCGTACCAGTCCCGGCCGAATAGGATGCAGCAGAAACTCGCGATTGGTGAGCGATTCGGCCACCTGGGCGTTGCGCCAGAACCAGATCAGGATGGGCGCCCCGGCGATCACCGCCACACCCGCTGCTCGTTTCAAGCGACTCCAGAATTCTTCCCTCGCCGTCAGCAGGATCGTCGTCAAGCAGGCCGCGAGGAGGCTGGCTCCCACGTAACGGGTGAGGAACGCCATCGAAAGTAAGGCCCCTAAGGCAAACATCTGGATAACGGAGCGACTCCGAATGTACCCCACCGTCAGCCACAGGGCCAACAGCGAAAGCAACGTATACACCGGCTCCGACATGATCCAACTGTGGAGCCCGACCTGGGTGGCTGAGGTCAGCACAAGGATCTGGCCGAATACCGCGGCCCAAACCGAACGGGTGTGACGCAGCAACAGCCATCCGACGATCAGAAGGTTCAAGCCAAATAGGGCGACATTTAACATCCTGCCCGCGGCGAACAAGTCAGACTCGAAGGCGCGCAAGCCCGCCAAGGCCAAGGAATAGAGTGGAGGAAATCCGGTGATTGGATCGAGCTCATATCCCCCCGAATAGCGAGCATAGCCCCGTCCCGCGGCCAGATTTTCAGCTCCCATCACGTAGAATGCGGAGTCGCCGCTCGCCCCTGGACCGAAGCGGGTGTGGAACAGCACCAGCCCCGCCCCTGCCAGAGCGATCAGCAGCAGCACCAGGAGCCGCCAGCGGAGCGCTACTGGGGCCCGTTCGGTCTCAGTCTGTGAAGCCATGATGCTCTCATCCACCACGATCGGTCCATTATAGTCAGCGCTGTCATTCCAACTCTAAGAAATGTGCCCACCGATCATGCGGCTTTATGCGCCCAGTTTCGAGGGTATCCGAGCCCCACCGCAGACGTTTGCTCGCTCCTGTCTGCCTGGAATTGGAGCCGCTTGATGGCGGCGCACACTCGGCGACGCACTTCCTGCGAAGTTTTTGCGAAACTTAGCCCTCTGACGAAGGTTCCGCAAATAGCTGAAATCCAGAACGTTCATATTCCAAAGGCAGGCCAGAAAATCTTGCTTGGGGGGCGCAGCCTTGACAAACGACCGCGCAGGGCTCGAAGCTTGGATCCATATATTTGTCGGAGTCGGTGCCTTCCACAATCCATTCGATCTGCAATGACGGGTCAGGGGCATCAGACAGGCTCCAAATAGGATATTCGGCACCAGCTCCAGAGATTGCCAGCCCGATGGACTTGCATGACCGTTCCTGAATCAGACCCGTGATTTCTGTGTACGGAATGAGGAGGGATTCGGCGTTCGCGAAGTAGAGTTCGTGCCTCGAAGCTCTCAATACACTCGGTGCGGAGGCATGTCCGGGCAGCGGAAGGAGCGGGCGCGATCGAATGCTCACCAGCCACGGAACACTCGCCATGAGCAGCACTACCATCCATCCCACCATCCAAGGCGCACGAAATTGGGCTGAGAACCGACCAAAAACGGGAGCCCAGAGAAAGAAAAACGGCAAATGGTAGCGACTGGCGAAGACCTGCCATTGGAAGAGGTAGCTGAGGATGAACATCGATGCGATGGTCGAGAGTAAATACAAATATGAGTCACGGGACAGATCTGGTCTGCGTACGATGACCCAACCGACGATGAACAGGATGAGGAAGGCGTGGAGCGGATTTCCCGACCTTTCCTCGTGTGTGGTCAGCGAATGAACGCGAAAGGGTTCATGTGAAGTCGTTCGGGGATCATTCAAGTCCAGACCTGCCCATTCATGATATTTCGCCACGGCGAGGAACACGGCCTTGTTGACCTCAGGCACAGGTGTGCTTGCGTGTAGCGCCGCGTTACGCAGAAGGTTCGAACCTACCGCGGCAGGAGTACGGATCTGGTTGGAGTGGATTTCAAATTGATCCGGCTGCAGGAAGCTGCCATAAGTTTGTCTATTACGGATCAGGTGGGGTGCATTGAGAACGATCACGATGGCCACCCCCCCGAGGGCCTCAGCGGACCAGGATCGGACGGGATGCCGCCGGATAAGCCTGATCCCTGTCCATATGGCGAAGGGGATAAGATACGCAACCGCTGTTGGTTTCGTTAGCAACGCCAATCCCCCGCTGCTGGCCAAAACTCCAATCGCGAAGCTGTCCGGTCCCGTTCGTCTGAGATTCAGGGTAGCCCAGGCGAAAATCAGGACCCACATCCCAACGACGACATCGTTGACGGTGCTCGAAGCTTGGATGATGCCCATGGGCAATGAGGCAGCAAATAATACAGCCAATGACCAAGACCATTTACCCTCCCCCATATCTCGCGTTATGAGGGCGATCATTCCCAGACTAGCGACGAACGACAACCATCCGACGAACGTCACAAGTCGATCGCCATCTCCCAGGATATAGGCGTGGAGCAGCAACTCCTCACCGCCTGGGGGACGACTGTTTTGCACCTCAATTCCAGTGGCGTAATGCGCGACGGATTGTTGTTGCGTCCAATGGGCCACTCGCGGCATGTGATAGTTTAGTGAATCCCATGTCTGGGGAGGAGTAAGCCAAGCGACCAATGCTGTGGTTAGAAGGATCACCAAAACGGATCCCAGCGCCCAACGCTCGAATTTGGTTTCGAGCCATCCAACGATAGAAGCGTTGAGTCGGATTTCGCGAGAAGTGTTTGCAACTGTTACCCCAATACCCACCACCAGTATCACCGCCCATGATGTGGCCATAGCGGTTCTTGTCAGAGCGTGGAACGCGCCAAGACCTTCAACCATGAGGCTCGCAGACAGCCCCCACAGCACCAGGGAGTAGGGCAACGCCGCAAGCGGGTCCACGGCCCGGCCAGATCTCCAGACTGCCAACCATAGACTGACCAGAGCGGCAAAAGGTAATAGGGTCAGCCACATAAGGAAACAGCCGTTCCAGGAGACTGATTGGTGAGCATACGAATGGCTTGCGATTTGGACTTCACTCAGTGGCTAACCGCGCCGTCGCGCCGCCGTCCACCACGAGGGCCTGGCCCGTGACGAAAGAGGACTGCTCCGAGTCGGCCAGGAAAAGGATGGCCCGTGCGATCTCACGCGGCTGCCCCACCCGGCCCAGCGGCGTGCGCGCCTGCAACGCGGCCAGGGCCTCGCCCTGCGACTCACCCTCCAGGTGGCCCCGGTCCAGCCCCTCGTGCAGCATCGGCGTGTCGACCGCGCCGGGGATGACCACGTTCACCCGCACCCCGGACGGCGCCAGCTCCAGCGCCATGGCCCTCGTCAGGGCCAGCAATCCGCCCTTGGAGGCCGCGTACGCAGCCACGTTGATCGAGGTCGCCAGCGCGTGCACCGAGCTCACATTGACGATCGCGCCCTGCGCGGCCTCGAGCCTATCCCAAGCCGCCCGGGCGGTCGCGTAGGCCGCGCGAAGGTTGGAGGCCATCACCGCGTCCCACTCTTCGGCCGTCGTCTGCACCAGCGGCTTGTTGAGCTGAATGGCGGCGTTGTTGACCAGCGCGTCGAGACCGCCCTCGCGCGCGTCGAGACCGGCGAACAGCTCCTGCACCGCCTGTGGATCGGCGACGTCGATCTGGTGGGTGGTCACGGAAGCCGGGAAGCCGCTCGACTCGCGCCGGTCGACGGCGATGACCTCCCAGTTCGCCGCGGCGAAGGCCTCGACGGTGGCCCGGCCGATCCCGCCCGCCGCTCCGGTCACCAGCGCCAGCCGTTTCATCCCTCGCCTCCTTCCACGTCCCAATCCTGCGGCGGCTCCAGGCCAAGCCCTTCCAGGAGGTTGCGGACCGTGTTGCGGTGCACGCGCTCCCACGCCCGTGGGCTGGCGTTGGCGTTGTGCGGCGCCAGCAGCACTTGATCCATCTCCCGCAGCGGGTTGTCGGCCGGCAGCGGCTCATTTTCGAACACGTCCAGCGCCGCGCCGGCGATCCGACCTTCCCGCAGGACTTCCATTAACGCTCCTTCGTCGATGAGCGCGCCGCGGGCGGTGTTGATCACGACCGCGCCGGGCTTGACCCGGGCCAGGGCGGCCCGATCCAGGATCCGGTGAGAGGTTGGATTCAGATCGCAGTTGAGACTCACGAAGTCGGACTGCGCCAAGAGATCTTCCAGCTCGACGATCTGCACCGGGACCTCTTCCAGGAAGCCGGGATCGATGGCGACGATGTCATTGCCGTAGGTCGTCATGCCAAACGCCTGGGCCCGGCGCAGAACCGCTTTGCCGATGCGACCGACGCCGATCACGCCCAGCGAGCATTCGTGCAACGCGCGCCCCTGGTGCTTGGACCAGCCCCCCGCTTTCATTTCCCGGTCCATCCACGGCAATCGGCGGGCAAACTCCAGGACGTAGCCGAGCACCGTGTCGGCCACCGGCTCGGTGAACGCGCCCGGGGTATTGTGCACACCAACCCCCAGCTCCTCGGCCGCGGTCCGATCGATTGAATCAATCCCCGTCCCCCATTTGGAGATCACTTTGAGACGCGGTACGGCGGCCTCCAGCACCCGTCGGCTGAAACGATCGTCGCCGCAGATCACGCCATCCACCTCCCCCATATACCCGAGCAGTTCGTCTTCCTCGAGCCGCTCGACGACGTCCGCCACGATCAGCTCGACGTCGGCCTCTTCGAGTACGGACCGGTAGCGCCCCGGCATGGGGATCATATATGGCGCGGAAAGTAGAACCCTTGGTCCCACTCGACCTCACTTCTTGTCAGCTAAACAGCCATTGCTGGAAATGGAGCGAAAATCATACGGGCGATTGTAGGTCGAATAGTAGCTGCGTTCAGGCAGCAGCGGGAGCTCGGCAGCGAAAATCTCATTGAAGATCAGACGAAAGTTGTTCACCGGCGTCAGTGTCGGATACAAACGCCCCTCCGCCCGGCCCCCAAAGTGGTATGCACTCAGGATGGCCATCCTGTCCTCAGCGCTGCCCTCCTCCGGGCCGTGGTCGGCCTGAAGCAGGACCACCGGGGGAGGTTCGCTCGCCTCGATCAGCCGGCGCAGCACGGGCAGCAGCCGTTGGTTGAGATAGTGGACCTGATCCGAATAACCTTTACGGTACCATTCCAGCCGCTCTTCATAGCTCTCGTAATCGAATAGATTGGGCTCCACGCGCGCATGACCGCCCGGTCCGAATACGAAGGGACGATGTGGCGACACTACGTGGGCGAAAACGAACATGGGCCGCTCCGAGCCCGGCAGCTCGTCCAGTGTGTTCAGCGCGAACAGGGTCCGCTCTTTGGCGGCTCGAATTTCGAACCCATCATCCGGGACCAGGCTTTCCGGCAGAAGGTGCGAATAGTCCAGCAGCAGCAGACCCCCGCTCGTCCGCAGCAACAGATTTTCGAAACCGTTCAGATTGGCCAGCACCCCGCTGCCCTCGACCGCACTGAGATCCGGCCGCAGGTAGCGATCCGCAGTCTCCCATTCGCTGAACGGATAACCCGTCTCGAAGGCGACGATCTCGTAGCCCAACTCGGTGAACGCCCGCCTGGCCAAGTTCTCTTTGATCAACGGTCGCAGGGGTGTGCGGTCATCCCGATTGGGCACGAAGACCTGACCCAGATCCTCGAGATAAGCCATGTTCAGCGTCGAGGCCAGAGTCAGCTCCGACTGGGAATAATTCGACTGGGCGCACTCCGCGACGTAGAAGCCCAGCGCCTCGAGCTCCTCCAGGAAGCCGGAGTTGTCATAGCCGGTCAAGCTGGCCAACGTGTCGTGCCGGCCGTAAGCATCCAGCACAATGTAGTAGACGTCCGGCCTTTCATCGGGAGCCTCAAGATCGAAGTTCTCTCCCGTCGCCGGGTCCTGCAACCGGGTGGTGGTCGCTCCAGCGGAACCCCGAACACGAAACTGATACGCGGCGAGCTGCATGACCGGAACCGCAAGCGCAACAACCGCCACGGCGTTCAGCGACGCGTTCAGCGCCTCAAGATTCGTGAGCCGACGCAACCAGAGAACCGCCGCCGCCAGTATCGCCACACCGGCGGGAACAAGATAGCGGTGGCGGCCGAGCTCCTCTCCGAACAGGCCGACGTCCTGGAGCAACATGTACACATGGCCGTAGCTCATCAGGACGACGAGAGCCAGAGAGGCCAACGGCGCGCCCAGGCTCACGCTCCGAAACAGCAGTCCAGTCAGCAGCCATATCACCCATCCAATGACCGGCGCCAGGATCAGCGCGCGCAGCGCGCCCGCCGGCCGCATTTGGTCCGCATTCGCGGCCAGCAGGGCCAGCACCGGATAAACCGAGAACAAGATGGGATGGACGGGCCGGGAGAAGCGAGGCTTCATCCTGCGCGCCGTTTCAACAGAAACAAAGTACGGTCGGTCTCGGGAATGCCGGCTTCCTGCACAATCTCATAATGACGACCGCATGCTTCCTTGAAAGAGGCTAGGTCGTAGTTCTCAAAAATGTCGGCGCGGCTGGCGAGCAGGCGCTGCACCTGTGAATCGCCTTTGGGCACAAATTCCACGAGCAGCCAAGCTCCCAGTTCGGCGAAAAAATCCACGATGAGATTCAGGGGGACGTTGTTGCCAATCGCCAGATGGTGGACCAGGGCCAACGCCATAACCAGATCGACGGGGCCGCGTTCCTGGAGCGACTTCCGCTCTCGATGGCCCCACCCGAGCGCCGGGCTGGGATTGGTCAAATCCATGACGAGCGGCAGCAGGTTGCGTTCTTGGTTCTCCCGGGCCATCTGGTAGGCGCGCTCCACGGCGGCCGGGTCCACGTCAAACGCTACCGTGTACGCCCCGCGTTCGCTGGCCAACCGGCTGAAGCGGCCGGTGTTCGCACCGAGATCCCAACAGGTCCCCGGTTGGGCGCGTTCGATGAAATCCGCGACCAGACCCTCCTTCGCCGCAAGCGCCCGTTCGCCATAGCCATGAAAAGAATAATAGTCGGCCCAGGGAGTTCCACCGGGCTCCCACGTCAGGCCCTGCACCGCCCTGGACAGGTCGTCGATGATGCCCTCGAGGGAGCGTTGTCCCATCCCGCCCGTCCGTTTGCTCTCTTCGCTGACATCCCTGCCCGCGAAGCGCCGTTCGGCGGAGGCGTGCAGGTGGAGGTGGAACAGCAGCGAAAAGTTCAGCATCGTGCGGCGCGGCAGGAGCTCTTTGGCCAGCTGGAGCGGCACCCCGTCGATATGCTCGCGGAGCAGGCCGCCCAGCCGGACATCCCGGTGGGCCATCAAGGCCAGAGGCGCCAGGAAGTGCTGGCAGAACTGGCGATACGCCACCCAGGGTTCGCCCTCCTCAAGCCGTTCAAAAGATAGCGTGTCGATCAGAATCGGCCTGCCGCCGCGGAACTGCACATTGTAGGCGCTGGCGTCCTTCAGGGTCATGCCGTGCTCCATGGCCCGGCGCTGGACCCGCAGCGTGAGGCCGGCCGCTTCCTTCAGTTCCCCGAAGCACCACTCGTAGGGATAGGATATGAACTCGACTTCTTCCGGCCTGAGGACCACATAGGCCTCTGGGGCAGCGCCGGGCCGATCCACCTCCTCATGAGGGATCAGGAGCTCATCACGGACCAGCTCATCGTACAGACCGCTCTCCTGGAGCATGTCGTAGTGCTCCTGGTAGCCGCGATTGACCTGACGGTATAGTTCGCCGTCCTCACGATACAGAAAGCCGCTGGGGTCGCGAAAAGAGGCCGGCTCCCGCGCTGAGTTACTCGTCATCCTCGGTGACTGGGCGCCCGAACAGCCGCATGACGAAGCCCTTGACGCGCGACCAATACACGCGCAGCATCAGCAGCGCGCCCATCACCCCCGCGATCAGGAGCTGCAGCAGATAGCTGCCGGAGCCCGGATCGAGGTAGAGCTCGGGCGCCCACAGCGCAGAAAGCAGCGTGTCAAGTGAGTGCAAGTAGAAAAGCATCATGGGTTAGACATCCCTCGTTTTCATAGGCTACGGAGCCGTTTCCGCTCCAACCAGGCAGTCTACCACCTGGAAATCGATCTCCTCGTCGATATCCCAGGCCTCATCCCGATCCACCTCAAACAGCAGCGGCGAATGGCCGATCCGATTGCCGCGCGCCAGGAACGACTCACGCTCGAAGACGTACAGACACGAATTCTCCTCGAACACAGGCGGCAGATCCTGGGTGCGCAGCAGAACTTCGGGGTCGTGGTTGAGCGGTTCCCCGTCCTCCGACCAGAGCCGGGTCTGCCACCGCGTGACGGAAAACAAGGAGTCGTACTCCGGATAAGCGTCCAGGAAAGTTCGCAGCGCCCGGCGCACCGTCTCCGGCTTGAGGAGCGGGTTGGTGCTGTGAGTCTGCAGATAGAACTCGGCGCGCACCTGCTTCACATCGTGCAGCAGCACATCGTTCATGGGGATCTCACCGCCGGTCAAGCTCGGTGGCCGGTCGATAATCCGCACCTGAGGGTAGCGATCGGTGACCCCTTCCTTGATGCGTGGGCTGTCCGTATCGACGACGACCTCGGCGATTTCGGAGCAGGCGGAAAGCGTTTCCAGGATGTACTCATAAAGCGGCCGGCCGGCCAGCGGCCGGTAGTTCTTGCCCGGCACCCGCTCCGAATGGTGACGCATCGGCACCAGCGCCACGACCCGTCCCGTAGTATCAGGCATCCTTCTCTCTCCCCGCCACGCCATCGGCCGGCCGTCCGTAGTGGATCGGGGTGACATCTCGCTGGTCGGGCTCCCCCGACCGGTCGAATCCGCGCGGGTAGTAGAAGGCCTGCTTGAGCCGGGGGCTGAGCGGTCCGCGGTGGTTGAAGCCGCGGTAGGTTCCCCAGAACTGCATCATTCGGAACCAGAGCACTTCCCACCAGACCTCCCGCAGTCGGCCCTCCTGGGCGGCATGCCAGCCGTCGCTCAGCACGTTGGAGAGGTACAGGCGCACAAAGTCGATCAAGTTGAAATGCTCCTGTGGTCGCATCCGCTTCAGCGCGATCGCCTCGCGGCGGTAGCGATTGTAGACCTGCAGCGGCCTCTCTTCATGCACATGCACCACTTCGGCCTCCGCCACGTAGGACAGACAGTAGCCTTGATCGACGGCCCAACTGGCCCAGTCTAAATCCTCCAGCCCCGGCAAGCTTTCATCATATGGCCGCTGCTCCCACAATTCGCGGCGAATCGCCGCGTTGGCGTTGTTGCAGAGCGGATCCCGCTGCCGCGCCACAGAATGCTCCGGATACATTTTCACAAAGTGCTGCAGCTCGCTGTACTTCGTGTGGCGGTCCCCGCGCTGCTTGCCGTAAGCAAGCGCGATCTCGGGGTCGGTCAGCGGCGAAGTGAGCCGCTCCAGCCAATCCGGATAAACGGGATAGACGTGGGCGCTCGCGAACACCGCGATCTCGCCGGTCGCCTCGGCCAGGCCCAAGTTGAGCGAACGGCCGAATGTGAACTCCTCCGGGGCGATGCGGACGATCTTGGTCGGGAAGCGGGAGGCGATGGCCACGGTGGCGTCGGTCGATCCGGAGTCCACGACGATGATCTCCGGATCCTCCAGGGTCTGCTCCATGATCCCGGTGAGCAGTTTGCCGATGTGCTTCTCCTCGTTGAAGGCCCGGATGATGACCGAGCAGGAGGGAATCATCTCAGCGCCCCTCTCCGACGCCGCTGGGTTGTGCCGCCGGCTCCGTCCCGCGCCTTGACGTCGCCGAAGCCCGCAGCCGCGCTCCTCCCACCCCCGCAAACAGCGCCAGATACGGCTCCGCAGGGACCCGGAAGCGCGCCTGGCCGGACGCGCCCGGCAGCAGAACGAGCAAGGCCACCGTCGCCAGTGGCAACCAGTACACGAGCCGCGCGCGCCTGCTCGGCCACCAGAGGACACCGAGGGCCGCCAGCCCGAGGAATATCAGCGCGTGGATCAGTGACGTCACCAGCAATCCGTATCGCAGCGCCGTTTCCCACGGCGAGGCCTGGCGGCCGCCTGCGCCCAGCGCCTCCTGCCCGAACAGCGCGCTCAAAAGGCCAAATCCCGTCCAATCATCCCAACCGAGCACGTTGCCCCATGCGCCGATGTCCGTTCCCAGAGCCGTGCGCACCACACCGAACGCCTGGGTCTTGACGAAACTGACCGGTTCATCACGCAGCAGCCCAAATGCAAGCTTGAAGGGTGACCGACCTTCGCCTATCCTCGCCGCGGCCTCGTTGCGCGAAATTCCCTCCGCGTCGGCCAGCACCTCGGCCAAATTGAAATTGACCAGCGTTTTGGCTCCGACGGTCGAAAAAACCAGTTCTCCATGGACAGTCCAATTTCGGACGAACCAGGGAGCGACCATCACGACCGCGGCCAGCGGCAAGGCCAGCGCGCCCATCAGGACCCTGGTTCGCGCCCTGGACCGCCAGACCAGCGCCGCCAAACAGACAAGCCACACCGGCAGCAGCAGCAGGGCGATCGGTCTCACATAGGCGGCAACCCCGAGAAGCACGCCGGAGGCCACGGCGCGCCAGGTCAGGCTCCTCCCGGTCCAGCCGAATAAGGCCAGCGAGGCCAGGACGAGCAAAGCCGAGAATAACACCTCGGACATGATCGTCAGCGACCAGACGGCCAAGTTGGGGCTGAGCGCCAGGATCCACGCGCCCAACAATCCGGCGCCGGGGCCTACAACCCGGCGGCCAAGCCGGAGGACCGCCAGGCTCAGCCCGCCGCTGATCGCGAGCTGGATCAGCGTGACCGGCCACAGACCGGTGCCCAGGGCCAGCCGTATCAGGGCCAGAAAGGCTGGATAGCCGGGCGGCCAGTTCAGGTCCTGTGCCGAGCCCTGAAGGTTGGCGTACTGGCCGGTTACGACGAGCCGGTTGCGCAGCGCCAGGTAGCCGGTCGAATCGACCAGCACCCCGCCCTCCGGCGCGGCCAGTGTGACCCCCACCAGGGCCAAGCGCAGAACGAGGAACAACAAGAGGACCTGTGCGCTGAGCCTGGCCCCGGCTCCCCCGAGCAGCGCCCTGCTGACCCGTCCCGGTGCTGATTTCACGCCGAGGCCCCGAATTTCACCCCGCCCGCTGCATACTCGAACGCGCGGCCCTCCAGGATCCCCCGCCGGATTACATCAAATTCCTCCGCCGAAACCAGCCGGTTGGGGTCGAAGTCCTTGAAGCGAACCATTCCGGGCAGCGAAGGGTACGCCTCCAAAAACTCCGAGAAGTCCAGCGAGGCGTGGTACAGCTCCCGGTAGAGAAAGCGGCGGCTGTTCCGAGCATGTTCTTCCGGAGCCTCGATATCCCCTGCTGCCAACAGGCTCCCCAACTTGTCCATGTAGGCCGACCGGTCGTGCGGTAAGACCACCGTGCCCGCGGCGGTGAAGCGCGCCCGCCCCGCGCTGAGCACCGGAGCGCCCATGATCGAGGCCTCCAACCCGATGGAAGAGTTGTAGATCAGCACGAAGCTGGCCGCCTCGACGAGTTCGTAGGAGCTGATGGGGTCCTCGGGGGCGAAGAATTCGACGTTCTCCGCCCGGCGCAACGGGCTCTCTTGGAACCAGTTCGCCACGCTCTCCTGCGCCCGCTTTCCCGGGCGATGCTCATCGGGATGCGCCCGGATCACGAACAGCGTCCCGGGGTGCTCCAGGATGACTTGTTCCAATGTCTCCAACCAGTCGAACATGTCCTCAAACAGCACGTTGGCGTGGACCTGACTGGTGTCGAAGATCACATTGGGGAACACCGCGACGGTTCGCTCGAATTCGCCCATGCGTTGTCGCAGTTCGACCGGGAGCTTGCCAACCTCGGGCCAGAAGCGGATCCCCGCCATGGTGAACCTGCCCCGGCGCCGCTCCTGAAGATAATTCTCCAGCTCGATCTGCTGCTCATCGGACAATCTGAAATCCTCGGGAACCGTCACCTCACGCAGAGTCGCCTCTTCATGCGAGAAGTACGCCGAGAACGGCCGCAGCCCTACCTCGTGGGTCAGCGCAGCGATGCCGCGCCGCTCGGCGACCGCCCGGGCGACGGCTTCCGGGTACATGACCCCGTTGAACAGCACGACCGCCCGGGGTTTCGTTTGCTCGTAGATCCCCTCGAACCGCTCCACGAGGCTGGCGGCGGACCGCAAATAGCGGCGGAAAAGGTTGCGCGTCGGCGCGTCATCCGGTAAGTGGTGGGCCCGCAGCGCCCAGCGCAACCCCGGAAGGCAGAGCTGTCCCAGCGGGTAGCCCTTGTACTCCCAGCTCGCAAGACCCTCCAACGAGCGTCCTTCCAGCTCGCCGTGAACCTCGCCGGCCGCGGCGCGGTCGAGCGCCAGCGGCAAGGTCCGCGCCTCGGGGAACAGCATGTCGCTGAACGCGATGCAAGGACCGCAGGGAGGCGGCGCGCTGTAATCCGAGCGTTGGGTGCCCAGGACGCACTGCTGCATGCCTTCGTGGCACACGACGTACCACACGGGCTTCCCCGCCGCCCGCAGCGCCCACGACGCCAGCAAAGAGAACGCTCCGTTCAGGCTGAGCATGTGAATGCGGGTTGAGGCGTTAAAGAAGAGAACCGGAGCTTCATCTTGGGTGACCTGACGCCCCGCCAGGTAGCGTTCGACGCGCTCGATCTGGCCCCGCAAACCCCGATTGACCCAGCCCCGCTCCAGCCGATGATAGATCGCGCGCAGCTTCAAGGCGAGTTCGGCTGTCAGGTGTGGATCCGGCGCAGCTTGTCGCGTGCGGGCAGCTCGCTGTCGTAGACGCGCTTGACGCCGTCGCCCAGCGCGTCTTCGGTCACCCGAATGTACTTCACGAGCTTGCGGAATCCGCCCGGCTCGACCGAGGCCGCCTGGTCGCTGCCCCACATCGCCCGGTCGAGGGTGATGTGCCGTTCCACCGAGCACGCCCCGAGCGCCACCGCGACCGCCGAAGGAACCAGCCCCACTTCGTGGCCCGAGTAGCCGATCGGACACTCGAAGCGCGAGCGCAGGGTCTCGATCACCCGCAGATTGAGCTCCTCGGGCTCACAGGGATAAGTGCTGGTCGAGTGGCAAAGCACCAGGTCCTCCTGGCCGAGCACTTCCACGGCTTGCTCGATCTGGTCCATGGTCGACATGCCGGTCGATACGATCATCGGCCTGCCGGTCGAGCGCGCGTGGCGCAGCAGATCGTGATCGGTCAGCGAGGCCGAAGGGATCTTGATCGCGGTCGGTTCGAACTGTTCCAGGAAATCCACGGAGGGTTGGTCCCAGACGGAAGCGAACCAATCGATCCCACGCTCATGGCAATACGCGTCGATCTCCTGGTACTCCTCCTGCCCGAACTCCACCTTGCGGCGGTATTCCAAATAGGTAATGTAGCCCCACGGTGTATCGCGCATCTTGTCCCGCTGTTCGGGCGGCACGCACAGCTCGGGGGTCCGCTTCTGGAACTTGACGGCGTCGACCTCCGCGTCGACCGCGGCGTCGATCAGCTGCCTCGCCAGGTCGAGATCCCCGTTGTGGTTGATGCCGATCTCAGCGATGATGTATACGGGATGGCGGTCTCCGATCGACCGGCCGGCAATTCTGGTCTCTCTAGCCATTCCTTTCCCTTCTCGTCATGCGTTCGATGAGCAGATCACACAATTCTCGAACCGCGCCACGCCCACCCGGGCGCTTGAGCACCCGGTCCGCGCCGCGCCGGGCGCTGGGATGAGCGTCGGCGGGCGCCAGCGCGCAAGCCACCAGCGGAAAGCACGGCACGTCGTTCTCGTCATTGCCGACGTAGATCGCCCGGGAGCCGTCCACGCCTCGCTCTTCCAACATGCGCTTCAGCGCGGGGGGCTTGTCGTACACGCCCTGCTCGACCGGCAGACCGAGCTTCTCACAACGGGCCGCCACCACCGGGTTGCTCTCCGTCGAGAGCACCACCACCTCGACGCCGGCCTCCCGCAGCCTGCCGAGCCCCCAACCGTCGCCGCGGTGGGCCGCTACCCACTCCTGCCCTTCGGCGTTCACCCACACCCGGTTATCGGTCAGCACGCCGTCGAAATCCAGCACGAGCAAATCCACGGTCTCGGGCAGGGGTCGAGGGGCGTCCCCCGGCCAAACCAGTTCCAGATCACCGCGAAGGGCCAGGTCCTCAGCCCGGCGCCAATCCGATTCGCGGTCGATGTCCACCGCGTAGCGCGGGTCGAGCTGCAGGCCGAGGATCACCTCGCCGCTCATCGACGCCTGATCCACGATCGTGGCCGGGCGGATCGCATCGATGTGCCCGGTCTGCCAGTAGGTAGGCGGAAGCTCCTGGCGCGGTCGATTGTAAGCTTGGCGCGGGCCGTCGTCGAGCAGAGGCCGCAGCCGCCCATCTTCTTCGAGGCGCCACATCTTGTACGGGTTCTGGCCGCTGGGCACAACGCCCCGCACCGAATCCGCCCGTTCATCGGCGAGCAGAAGCTCCACCGCTTCGTCGACCAACCCGCGCCGCCGCAGCGGTGAAGTCGGCCGGAGTTGGACGACCAAGTCCGGACGGTAACCCTCATTCTCATCCAGCCAGCGCAGCGCGTGCTGGAAGACGGGCAGGTCCAGCGTATCGTCCCGGGCCAGGTGAGCCGGGCGGACGAAAGGCACTTCGGCGCCGTAATCGCGACCCACCTCAGCGATCGCTTCATCTTCGGTGGAGACGATCACTCGGGTCACGCGCTCCGCCTGCAGGCCGGCCGCCACGCTGAACGCCAGCAGAGGGTGGCCGGCGAAATCGCGCACGTTCTTGCGCGGGATGGATTTCGATCCGCCACGGGCCGGCACGATCGCCAGCACTTCGGGTTCGCTCACCACGCCGTCCAACCGCCGTCCACGACGAGATTGGCGCCAGTCATGTAAGAGGAAGCGTCCGAGAGCAGAAACAGGAGCGCACTGCTGACCTCCTCTCGCTCCGCCATCCGGCCCAACACGGTCCTGGCCGAATAGCGCGCCACGAACTCATCATCGTGGCCGGCGTACACACCGCCGGGGGTCAACGTGTTCACGCGCAAGCCGGTCCCCGCGTAGTAGGTGGCCAAATAGCGCGTCAGGCCCAAGGCCGCGGCCTTGGACACCGTGTAAGTTACCGGCTTATAGACGGTCGCCTGGCCCTCGCGCTGGTACAGGCGTTGATCCGGGCCGACCAGGCCGTAGGTCGAGGCGATGTTGACGATCACACCCTTGCCGCCTTCGAGCATGATCGGCGCCAGCTTCTGGGCCACCAGAAACATCCCCGTCACATTCACATCGATGGCCCGTTGCCAATCTTCATACGCCAAATCCTCGAAGCTGCTCGTATGCTCCCCTGCGCTTTTCTCGTCGAACTTAGGATCCAGCGCCGCATTGTTGACCAGACCATCGAGGCCACCGAACCCCTCGACGACGGCTTCGGCCATCCTCGCCACGGATTCCGGATCGGCCACGTCAACACGCAGCCCAAGCGCCTTGCTCCCCGTGGACTCGGATACCTCGGCCGCCAGCCCCTGCGCCGCGGCCTCGTCCAGGTCGGCGATCACCGCGTGCGCGCCGGCGTGACCGAGCGCCCAGGCGTACGCCGATCCCAGCAGCCCCGCTCCGCCGGTGATGACGACGACACGGCCGCTCACGTCGAAGCGCGAGCGCACATCACCGGGCTCAGAATCAGCGCTCACCGTTCACACCCTTTCCCGCAGCTCGATCCGCCGGCCGGCGCGAGCGGAATCCAGCGCCGCCAGCGCGATGCGCAGGGCGGCGATCCCGTCCTCCAGATCGCATACCGGCTGCGCCCCGGCGCGCACGACGTCCACGAAGTGGCGCATCTCCGCGACGAACATGCTGTTCCGCTCGAAGCCTTCCGGTGGCGGCTCCGTTCGCCAGCTCTCCATATCATGGGTCCGCCATGAGACCCGGTTGTCCACGGCGTTCCAGCGCAATGTCCCCCGCGAGCCGACGATTTCCAGATCGTGCCGCATCGGCCGCTGATGGTAGTTCAGGTGCACCGACGAGAGCGCACCAACGTCGTGCTCGAGGATGATCTGGGCCGTGTCCTCCACCTCCGTCTCAAGCGCCTCTGAGGTCCGCACCTCGGCCGTGACGGCGGTCACCTCGCCGAGCAGCCAGCGTAGATAGTCCAGCGGATGGGAAAGCGTGAGCACGACTCCCCCACCCAGGTCCCGGCGGGCGCTGTATCCCCTACGGTAGTCCTCCCAGGGGTGCCAGTTCGGCAGGTACTCGCCCCAGTGTGCGGTGGCCGCCAGCGGTTCGCCGAGCGCGCCGTCATCGAACAGGGACCGGGCCCGCCTCAGTCCGGGGTGGAAGCGAAATTGGAACCCGACGAGCGCCCGCAGGCCCTGATTGTCGACCTCCTCCTGCAGCCCGGCCAGGCCCTGCATGCTGTCCGAGACCGGCTTCTCGAGGAACAAATGGGCGCCGGATTTGGCCGCCGGCAACGCCACTTCAACGTGTAAGGCGGTCGGATTGGTGACCAGGACCGCCTCCGGCTGCCACCGATCGAGCGCCGCGCTCAAGTCGCCTTCGGTTGGGTAGTCCGCCATTTCGTCGTCGGGCAGGGTGCTCTTGCCGGTTCGAAAGAGCACGATGTCCTCGTGACCGAGCTCCACCAGGTTGCGCAGGTGCCGGCGTCCGATCGAGCCCAGGCCGCAAATCAGAAACCTCATGCAGTGCGCCCTTCAGGCTCGTAGCCCCAATGCGCCAACCCACCGCCGCCATACTCCAGGAAGGTCGCTTCGGCCTGGGCGGTGAAGACACGCTTCCAGCCCCCGACGGTACCGCGGTCGAACGCCGCCGCCAGCTGCGGATCCGCCCGCTGATGCCACTCGGCGGCGGGGTTCTGCTCCAGCTCACGCCTGACTTCCCGGAGCAAACCGACGGTCACACTGTCGGGCTCAACGTTCAGCGCCTCCCAGAGGCGGGAGATGTGCTCCTCCGGCTCGCCGAGAAGGTCCTCGAAACGAACGGCCCGGTAGCGCTCCCCGTACAATTCGCGTCCCTTCCGATCCACCTCCGTCACCTCTTCGGCCCAGGACCAGGCCTCGTCCGCCAGCCAGCGGGTGGTGAAAATCGATCGCCCCTCGCGCAGATATTCAACGCCCTTCTCCCGCAATTGATCCCGCATGCGGCGGTCCTCACGGCCCAGAAGATGCGGCAGATCGATAAACTGCTGCAATCGGCGGGAGATCGCCACATCGCGTCCGTCCCGGACAATATGCAACACGACCGCGTCGGGATAAACCTTGGCCAGGTCGGTCAGGCCGTGGCGCCAGTCGGAGGCCGGGGACTTGTCGCCCACAATCCGCTTCCCCTGCGACTCCGCCTCGGCCTCCATCACGAAATCGCATATGGCCCTGAGGACCACGGTCAGCGCGGCCCCATCCTGCACCCAGCGGTTGTCCCGGCGCTCCAGCCACTTTTCCACCCGTCGCGTCGCCAGGGCGGAGGTCAGGCTGTGCTGTTCCGAGAAGAAGTGCGCCTGCCACAGACAGCACACTTCAGGGTGAAGCCGCATAAGCCGGCCCAGCAGTGTCGTTCCGGAGCGAGGATAGCCGACGATAAAGTACTTGGGGCGCGCGAAAAAACTGCCCACGCTCATCTGCCCCTCGGTGGGGATGGCGCCCAGTTCAGCTCGCTCCGTCAGCGGCAGGCGCGCCGTTCGCGCCAGTGTCTCCGCCACGGCCTGTACACTGCCTTTCGCCCCCTCCCGCAGGCGTTCACCCAATGCCATCGAGGGCCGCTCGGACTTCGACATCCCTAGCTCGCCCCGGGGAATAGGAAGCGACAGCCCGATCGAGAGGAACGGTTGATCACCTTCCTCCTGATCATGGGGCCGGCTTCCCGAAGCTGCCGACGATGCGCAGGATGTCGAAGCCCTCGGCGTACGGCCGCTCGGCCAGCGCGCCGTGGCGGACCAGGGTGGAACGGATGATGTCGGGGTCAAAATAGTACTTGTCGGAATAGGTTTTGTACTCGCTCAGGGCGGCGATCTTTCGCTCGACGTCGTGCTCCGAGACCTCAATCAGGAAATGCGGGAAGAAGCCATGGCTGCTGCGGAGCACGTCAAATCCGAGCACCGAGGTGCCGCGGAAGGCGCGCAGCGCCTCTCGGGTGACGACGCCGTGGTCCTGATGAATGTCGCGCTCGCTGTGCACGAACACGACGTCCGGCTGATGGGACCGGTTCAGCTGATAGAGATACTCGAGGATCTCCTGCCGGTCGCGGGCGAAGTTCCGCGTCTCGAACTGCTCGACTATGACCTCTTCCCTGGAAACACCCAGCACTTCCATGGACTGATAATGTTCCTCGACAAGGCCCTGCAAGTCGGGGTTGTTCTGGTTGTCGGAAAGCGTGACGCACAGCGCGTCGCTCCGGTCGGCAATGTGCGCCAGGAGCGCCCCGCAGCCGAGCTCGATATCGTCCGGGTGCGCTCCGACGAACAGCACCCTCTTGCCGTAGAAGAACACGCGGTTCGCTCCTCCACCCCTACTTGGTCGCCAGGAATCCACCCACGACTTTGGTCATCACGAGCTCGCCGTCCTGTTCAAGACGGCGATCGGCGACCCGGCTGATTCTCTCCATCACGCGGTTGAAATCCTCCTTGTCGTCGAAGAACCCCGACCACAGCTTGCGGTCCTCAGAAAGCGAGGCCCGCGTGTACTCGATGAACGGCCGGGCCTCAGGGAAGCGCAGCGGGTTCTCAAAAATGTGAACCTGCACCTCGGCAAACGTATCCCTGATCGCGCCCAAAATTTCGCTGTCGTAGCGCGAGCTCCCCGGCATGGGAGGGATGGTCTTGCCGGTGGCCTCCCGGATCACGTCATAAAAGAACTGCTTGTTTTCGGGCATCGGCCCGGTCGTGAACAACCGCCCGCCGGGCTTCAGCACCCGGTGCATCTCCCTGACGGTGTGGGTGACGTCATCCGAGTAGTAGATGGCGAAACCGCACGACACAAGATCGTAGATGTCGTCGTCCATCGGGAAGCGCTTGTCAAAATCCAGGTACGTGATTTCGGCCTCGAGGCCTTCGGCGGCCGCCCTCTCACGCGCCTGATCGAGCAGCTCCTCGTTCACGTCCCCCCCGGTCAGCTCCACCTCACCATCCAGGGCATGATGAAATGCGATCAGCTGCTTGCCGGAACCACAACCCACGTCGAGAATAGACATTCCTTTGTGCAGATCGAGGACCTGCAGCATCCACTCGTCGATGTCCCGGCTACCATATCGGTCGTGGATGTCAATGCGCGTTTGCAGATCTTCGATGGTCTCTTCGTACTGATATTTCATGGGGATCGCTCCTGCTCGGGGTGGCGGATTGTACCATGCTGCTCGCCGGCCGCTTGAGGTGTAGGTCCACGCCCACCGCCGGCTGCGCCTCTGATTCGGCGACCGTAGTAGCGCAGCGTGTCCAGCGGATGCAGCGCCATCCTCACCAGCTTGGCAGCTTTACCCGGACCGATGCGGCTGATCAAAGCCGTTTCCAGCCAGCGGAAAACGTCGGGCTGTGGCCACGGCGACCGGCGCAGTTCGCCGCCCTCCAGGCGCCAATTGGCATCCGGCAGGCGGAACATCACCTCACGGCCTCCGGCCAGCTCCACATTGACCGCGCTCTCCGGCAGGCGGTAGTGGGGCTGTCCATCGGGGAGGTGGGCGTAATCGTGGTCCTGATGCAGAATTTTCACATCGGAGGATGCGTCGACGACCGGAACCCCGTGCGCCCGGCCGGCGTAGATCATCCAGTTGTCCCAGCCGGCGCGGCCCAGCGCGAAGGGCGGCATGTCCGAAAATTCGCCCGTGCGAAACACAAAGTAGTCACTGCCTCCCGGAGGGTGGGGCTTCGCCCGCGCCAGCAACCGCTGACCCAGCTCAGGCCCGGTGAACTCGTCCGGTTTGAACTCGCGGTCCACCTCGACGTCCCAGCGCCGGCCGACGAGAAGGAAGCGCTCGAAGCGGGCCTCCACGACCTTCACGCCTTCCATGAAATCCTGCAGCAAAATGATGTCGGCGTTGACGTAGCACAGGATAGGATAACGGGCCATGCGTTCGGCCTGGCGAAACACATCATTGACCAGCGGCGTCCCATGCTCATTACGTTCGACCTCCTCGGCGTGCTCAACACCGAGGCGGGCCGCGGCTCGATCCGCGCCCTCCTCATCGCCCACCAGGATGATTTGGGCCTCCGGCTCGAGCGCGAGCCAGGAGGTGACGGCGTTGTTCTGCAGCCGTTCGATGTGGCCGGCGAATGGCTTCGGTGTGGTGAAGATCGTCAGCATCCTAAACCGGTCCCGCCGCAGGCCAATTCGCGCAGATATGCTCCGGTGCGCCGGCCCGCCGAGCCGTCGGTAAATGTGATTTCCCGCTGCACGAAGGCCCAACGGGCCGCCTCATCCGCTTCCGGATGACGCAGGTAGTGATTGATCGCCTCGCACAACTCCTCTAGATTTGTCGTCACCTGCCCGGCACCCGATTCGCGAAACCGCTCGTGGGTGGGCCAGCCTCCGATCTCACTCAGGGGCAGCGTGTACTTGCGCGGGGCGTCCCAGCCCTGCGGATGATCGAGGCATACGCTGACCACCGGTCGATCGTGCACCGCGGCCTCGACCACCATGGTGGAATATACGGTCAGAAAGACATCGGCGTGGGCCAGCATGGAGGCCTTCTCGTCCATATCTTCTCCGGAATAACGACCCAGCGAGCCGCCGATCGGGACCGGTTCGACGACATGGACGTGCCTGGAATCACGAGCCAGCGCCCGGATGCGCTCGCGCTCGTTTTCAAACAGATGGACGTCTAAAAAGTGGTTGGGATGAAGTCTCACCAGCAGCTGACATGGATCGGCGAGCTTCCCCCCTTCGACCAGTTCGGCCAGAGCTTCGACGTTCTGGATGTTCGGCGAGAAGGAAACGAAGCTGCAGGCGTACGACAGCAGCTTGCGGTTCGGATCGAGCTCATGCTGCTCAAAATACCGTTCACGGTCCAACCTCCAGCGCCCGGTCAGATAGCCATCGTATATCGGAATGCCGCCGATGTGCACATTTTCGGGGGGCCAATCCGAGCCGAGCACAAGCTCGCGCTGCTGGACCTCGGACCAGCAGATGGCGTCGTCAACGCGAGCGCCGGGGATGCTGTAGCTGCTGGGGTTGTCCCAGCCCACGATCACCGTCGCCGTGGGGATGCCCGCGGCGTGAGCTTCGCGCAGAAGATATCGATCCGCCCGCCAGCCCGGCGTGCTGGACACAATCAAATCGGGCTCGTATTCGGCGAATAAATCCGTGTAGAGGTCCGAGCGAAATCTCTGCTGCGACCAAGCCAGCGCCCGCCTCGCCAGCCGCGAGCGCCGCAGAAGGGCGATGGCCAGCCACGCCAACGGCATCAGGAGCCTGCGGCGGTTCGGCTGTTCGACGGCGACCTGATCGATGTAAGAGTCCATCGCCTCCGTGTTGATGCGCTGCGATCCGCCCACCCGGCGCAGGAAGTGAAGCCACCACTGGACTTCGGGCAGCACATTTCGCTCGTAATCGTTGGCTTGATCCAGACGCAGCCCCTCGACGGTGAGCCGTTCTCGGCCGTAGCGCTCGCGCACCTCGCCACGGATGGCGTCGTCCGTCAGCAGGATCACCTCCATGCCGGCCTCCAGCAGCGTCGGCACCACGTCGCTCTGCAGGAAATACATGATCGCCAACCCATGGTCGGCGATAATGAACACGCGGCGCGGGCCCCCATCCCGGGGCTGCAAATCACTCCCGGCCATAGTACCAGTGGAAGATCGCGTTGTATAAGTAGAGAAGCACTCGCTTGACCGGCGGCAGCTCCAGAACGCGCTGGCGCAGGGACACCGATTTCCGCGGCCGCCGCGTCTGGCTCTCTTCGGGAATCGGCAGCAGGGTGTTGCTCATGTTCATCACGAGCGGCTCGACCGTCATCAAACGCAGATAGCCGGCCTCGTCGAGCCGCTGATCCAAACGCCGCACTTGACCCATGGGCCGGTCCATATCAAAGGGCAGAAACTCGCTCAGAACCTTCTTGCGCGCCACGAACTGAAAGTGCGAGGCGCCGACCATCGCCTGCAGCCCTCGATAGCGGATCCGTACGTCTTCGGTGGTCGCGTAACGCTCGCGGACCTCGCTTTCGTCCTGGCCCAGACTGAGGTCGAACTCCCGGAAAACCGGCCAAGGCACGAAGTCACCGCGTTCGATTTCGGCGCCGGGCTCGCGCTCCGCCCAGCCCAGCGTTGACTGGTACAGCTCGGGAGAAGTCCGGAACGGACGCGCCGTCACCATGCCCACATTGGGGAAGCCTTCCAAAATCTCGAGCGAATTTTCAAGCCAGCCCTCGTAGAAGTAGGCGTCGCTGTCCGCGTAGGCGATGATCTCGCCCGGCGCGCCGGCGAACAGCACGTTCCAGGCGCCACCTTTGCCCAGATTCTTCTCCGACAGCCAGAGATGCTGGATGCGCCCCTCCTGATGCATCTGCCGCAGGTATTCAACTGTCTCGGAACTACTGCCGTTGTCGAAGACCAGCAGGTCGTGCTCGACGCGGGTGTGGGTCCACAGGCTCTTGAGACACGTTTTCAGCACGTCCAGGGATTGGGCGTGGAATCCGGCCTGGAACGGCACGTACGACAGCACCGCGACCGTGATCCGCTGCGGCCGGGCAACCTGATCCACAAACTTGGCGGGGTTCTGGCCGACCCTCATGCGCACTTCACTCCGCCGTCTGCGCCGGCTCGAAGCGCCGGTCGACGTCTTCCGGGCGCCGGTGCCGCACATCTCGGTTGATCGCCGCCAGCTCAGGCCGGCGCTCCAGCAGCGCCAGCACTTCGCGCCAGCTGAAGCTCGTCCGGGGCGCAAACGCGTTGAACACGGCGCGCACGAACTCGAGGTCCTCCTGCGTGTCGACCGTCCAGCGCAAATCGCCCCAATCCCCCGGCGCGTCGACGACCCGGGTACGAAACCGATCGGGGTTCTCGTAGAGAAAGGGCATGACGTGTTCGCGCTGGTGCGGCTCTTCCGCCTCGCTCCATGCGCTCTCCAGCGCGCTCATCGAACAGACCTCCGTGTCCAGCCCTATCGGGTACGTCCGGTGGTCCGGCAGGCGATTGGCGGCGAAATCCAACGGGGGCTCAGCGCTGAGGAACGCTTCCAGCGTCTCCTCACTCACGCGCGGATCGAGCAGCGGACAATCCCCGGTAATCCTCACGATCACATCCGCGTTCACCGACCGAGCCGCGCGGTAGTAGCGATCCAGCACATCGGTGGCGTGGCCGCGATAGGCTCCGAAGCCGAGTTCTCGGCACAACTCGACGAGCGGATCGTCGTCGCTGCGGTCCGTCGTCGCCAGAGCAACTTCATTCACCCCGCCGACGCGCGCCGCCCGTTCCAGCACGTGCTTCAGCATCGGGACGCCGCCGATGTCCGCCAGCACCTTGCCGGGCAGCCGGCTGGAGCCGACCCGGGCCTGAACGATGGCCACGACCTTGACACCGGGCTGGCCCATGGCGCTATCCTTCACCGGCCGCAAATTCATAGGCGCGCAGCAAAACCTCGAAGTTGCGCGACCAGTCGGCCTTCCGCTCGGCGACCGCGCGGGCCGACTCCCTCATCGTTTCCCGATCGGTGCGATCCCCGGCGGCGCCGAGCAGTGCCCGGGCGAGATCGTCCGCCTCACCCATGGCGAACCACCAGCCGTTATGCCCCGGCGTCACCCACTCGCGGTTGGCGGGGATGTCCGAGACCAGCGCCGGCACGCCGCAGGCCAGCGCCTCCATCAGCGACACCGAGGAGCCATCGCTGCGCGAGGCGCTCAGGTACAGGTCGCTGGTGCGGTAGTAATCCGGCAGCTCGTCGTTCTCAACCTGCCCGGGAAACGCGACCCGGCCGAGCAGATCGGCCGCTTCAAGCCGTCGGTAGACCCATTCCTTCAGCGATCCCCCGCCCAACATCACCAGCCGCAAACGGGGTTCCTCCTCCGCGGCCAGCACGAACCCCTCGATGAGCTCCGGAACCCCGTACAAGGGCTCCCAGGCTCGGGTTGATAGGATGACCACCTGGTTCCGTCCCCAGCCCTCCAGCGCCCGCAATTCCATATTTCGAGCCGGGTGGAACTTCTGCAGATCTACCCCCCAAGGAAACACGAAAATCCGCTCCTCCGGCGCACCGAGGTCGATCGCCCGCCGGCGGACCGTCTGGCAATCACAGGCCACCGCGGCGCTGCGCGCCAGGGTCGAACGCGCCACCCAGCGACCCCATCCGGACTGCGCACCGCTCAAAAGGTCGGATCCCCACGACATCGTCACAAGGGGGGCCGCGCCGGCGGCCGCCGCGACCGCAGCCGTCGACTGCACCGGTCCGGCGTGCACCAGGTCGGGGTCGATTTGATCCATCACCCGGCGGACATCCCAAACCGCGCGCAAACGACCCAGCCCGCGCACCGGCCGCCGGCCGCCCCACCAGTCGATGGTGCGGATCCCGTGCGGCACCGGCCGGGATTCCTTGACCAGGCCCGCCGCCTCCAAGCGCAGATAGTGCACCTCGTGATCGGTGCCCGCCAACGCCGCGAGGAAGCGGTGATCGTGGGGCGTGTAGTCCTGGGAAAAATACACCACTTTCATCCCGATAACGCGTCGATGAACCGCAATGAGCACGACGATCGCGGAGCACTGATCCATAGAACTCTCTGCGTTCTCGGTGTTCTCTGCGGTAAGCGTTGTTGTGCCGCCCCCTCCATGTCATCCCTCACCCAATCGAAGGCCCGCGCTTCGTTAAACCAATCATTCCGTCTCTCTGTGTATTCCGTAATCTCTGGGGTTAGAACTCCTGCCCATCTCATGCGCTTGCCAACTATTCTCCGAGCATCGTCCACTCCAGGGCCTCACCCTGGGGAAGATCGCGCAGCAATTTAGTTCCCAGGACGCGTTCGATTTCATAGGGCTGAATCGCCCCCGGCGTGGCCGGCCGCAGCACGTCGATCATCTCGCGCGTCAGCTCCTCGCCGGCTTCCAGGTCTCGTGCGGCCCGCAAACAGCGGCGTTGAATCACCACGGTCTCCCGCTCGTTGCCGGCGACGAATTTGTCCGACGAACCCAACGCCCGCTCCAGCTCGCGAGTGCGGTCGACCATCTCACGCCACGTCGTAGGATCCATGGCGAAGGGGTGATCCGGGCCCTCGCGAGTGGTGTCGTCGGTGAAGTGCTTCTCAACAACGCGGGCACCCATCGCGACCGCGCCGAGCACCGTGGCGTGCCCCGGCGTGTGGTCCGACAGCCCTAACACCAGCTGCGGATACATCGCGGCGTAGGTCTTGAGCACGTTCAGATGAATATGATCGAAGTTGTCTCGGCTGCCGGTGTAGTTCGTGTTGCACTGCATGAGAACCAGCTGCGGGTTCACGTTCAGGATGGTGTCCACCGCGCGTTGGACGTCTCCGATCGAGGATGCCCCCGTGGCCAGCAGCACCGGTTTGCCCTTGTTGGCGATCCGTTCGATGATTTCAAGCCAGGTGATATCCCCCGAGCCGATCTTGACGGCCGGGAACAGCGGCTCGAGCATGTCGACCGCCTCGAAGTCGTAAGGTGATGAGAAATAATGGACGCCGGCCTCTTGGCAGGCGGCTTTCAATGCCTCGGACCATTCGAACGGGATCGAGGCCTCGGAGTAGACTTGATATACAGATTTCCTCCAACCCGCCTGGTGCGACACCTGAGCGTCCATCGTGCGGAAGCCGCGATCGCTGACGATCTCGGGGGCTCGGAAGTTCTGGAACTTGGCCGCGTCGGCACCGGCCTCGGCGACCAGATGGGTCAGGTCCACAGCGCGCGAAAGCTCGCCGTCGTGGTTGGCGCCGATGTCGGCGATGAAATAGGTGGGGTTGTCCTCCCCGATCGTCCTTTTCCCAATCTGTACGGTTGCCATGTTCACTCCTCACCCCGTGGCTCGCGCTTCAACCCGGCTGGACCTGCTCGCTCTTCTCTCCGCGCTGCGATCGCTGCAGCCGATCCAAGCCTTCCACTATCTCCGGAAGGCGGCGGCCCAGTATCCCGGCGGCTTGGGAGGAATCGAGACACGTCCTCCGCGGCCGGGCCGCCACGAGACCCGCCTCATCCACGGACGAAGCTTCCACAAGCTCAGGATCGAAGCCGAACGCCCCAGCTACCTGCCGTCCGAATTCGTATTTCGTCAGACAAGTGGCGCCGCCGACGTGAAGAACCCCATGGGCGCCGGCCCCGACCAGATCGAGCAGCCATTCGCCCAGCGTATTGACCAATATGGGCGAGAACCACACGTCCGTGAACCCGGGGGTCGGGTTACCCGACTGCAGGTTCCGCCGGAACCAAGCCAGTAGCCCGCGTCGGGGATCCGAGAGATGCAGGCCGAATAGATTTGTGCGCACAACCAGGGCGTCCGGATGGGCGTCCAGGACGGCTTGCTCGCCGGCCAATTTGCTCTCGCCGTACACGTTGATCGGTCGCGGCGTCTCGCCCTCGGCGTAGCTGGCCCGCTCGCCGTCGAACACCGCATCGGTCGAAACGTGGACCATCCTCGCGCCCAACCTGGCGGCCTCTTGGGCGACGTTCGCCGCCATATCGCGGTTGAGCCGCCACGCCCAGGCCTCATCTCGTTCGCAGCGATCCACGTCGGTCGCCGCCGCACAATGGATCAAGAGCTCGGGTTGGACCTTACCCACCACGCGCCCTGCGAGCTCCGGCTGGCTGAGGTCGGCGCGGATCATCTTCACGCCCTTGAGGATCAGTCGCCGACGATGGTAAACGCCGCTCACATCGTGTCCGCGCGAGAAATCTCGGGCCAAGTTGCCGCCCAGCAGGCCGCTGGCGCCGGTGATCAGCAAGCGTGCCATCGGTCAGTCTTCGGTCAGGTGGTTCAACGGGTCGTACGGTGCGATCAGTTCGCGAATCTCATCCACCGTCATCCATTCCTGATTCGAGTCGCTGGCAAACCGATAACCTTCCGGGAGCGAGTCGCCTTCGTCGCTCCAGCCGTGGCCGAACCACAGCGTCCCCGCGGGCTCCACCACGTACATGTCCTCCAGCTCCACCGTGTGTCGGGCTTCGTCCTCCGAGATCAACACCTCATGCAGCTTCTCGCCGGGACGGATGCCGATGTGCTCAATTTCGGCTTCAGGCGCGATCGCCTTGGCCAGATCCACCACCCGCATGCTCGGGATCTTGGGAACAAACACCTCGCCCCCCTTCATCCGCTGGATACAGCCGATGGTGAAACGCACCCCGCGCTCCAGGGACAACCAGAAGCGCGTCATGCGCTCGTCGGTGATGGTGATCCGGCCGTCCTCGCGCTGGCGCAGGAACACGGGCACGACCGAGCCCCGGCTTCCGACCACGTTGCCGTAGCGCACGCAGCTGAAGCGGGTGCCCTTGCCGCCCGCGTAAGCGTTGGACTGCACCAACAGCTTCTCGGCGGCGAGCTTGGTGGCGCCGTACAGGTTGATCGGGTTCACCGCTTTGTCCGTGCTGATGGCCATCACTTGCTGCACGCCGGTGTCCAACGCCGCCTCGACCACGTTGCGGGCACCCATGATGTTGGTCAGGATGGCTTCGATCGGATTGTATTCGCACGCCGGAACCTGCTTGAGCGCCGCGGCGTGCACCACCACGTCGACGTCTTCCATGGCGCGCCGCAGGCGCAGTCGATCCCGCACGTCGCCGATAAAGTAGCGCAAGCTCGGATCGCGCAGTCCCGCTTCGCGCATCTCGTGCTGCTTGAGCTCGTCCCGGCTGAACACGATCAGCTTCTCCGGCCGGTAGTCCTCCAGCATCACTTCGACGAATTTGCGGCCGAACGACCCGGTGCCGCCGCTGATCAGTACGGTTTGCTTCGTCCAATCCATCAATTCAATCCTCGCTCAACGAGTCCGGTCGGTCGCCGACCTTTCAAACAGGATCATGGGGTACTGGCCAAGCCGCCCGAGAATCCGGGGAAAGGCCTCCTCGACGGCATACAGGGCCTTCAACCACAGCCGCCCAAGGAGCGGCTCGTGAATGAAGGCTCGCAGAAAAGAAGTGCTGACCGTCCGCCAAACACGGATCTGGAAGCCTGGCAGGTCGCTCAGCGTTTGATGTGCCCAGCGGTAGTCGTGCTTATACGTGAACGTCCCCGTGGGCTTCGCCGAATCGCTCGCTCCGGGGGCGCGCTCGTCGGGCGGCAGCGACGCCTCGTCGTCCACCCCGCGCAGCGTGCGGTAAAGCTTGATGAGCTGGAAGGCGACGCGGATCGGAAGCCGCATCAGCCACATCAGCGGCGAGCGGTCGCCCCAACTGTACACGGTCACTGCGTGGCCGGCCCGGGCGAGCACCCGATACAGCCCTCGGAAGGCACGCTCGTGCTCGTCCGGGGGCAGGTGATGAATCGTGTGCAGGGACACCACACCGTCGAACACGCCCTGGCCGAACGGCGGGTTGGCCACATCGCCGACCACGTAGAGGCCGTGATTTCCGATGCGGTCGCGCGCTTCTAACAAGGCCCGATAGGAAATGTCCAGGCACACCCGATATTCAAATCCCCGTGAGTACTCCAGGTACTCGGGGTACTGGATCGGACCCGAACCGGCGTCCAACAGGTAGCGCCCCTGTTGCGGCAAAAAGCGGGCGACCCGCATATGACAGCGGCTCAGGTACTCCTGGGACACAGGTCGAAGGTCCTCATAACGCGCGTTTTGATACAGGCCGTCGCCAATTCGGCGCCAGCCCACAGAATCGTAGAAACGCCGGACCCGGTCCTTGACGCCGGCTTCGGTCACCCCGCCACCTTTTCGGCTACCGTTTGGGCCCGGCGGCTCCAGTCGATCGGTTCCCCCACCAGCGCCTCCAGGGTCGGATGGTACTCTTCGAATCGCCCCTCACCGATCACCTCGGCGAACGGTCTGCGCTCCATATCCTGCCAGAAGTCGATCACATGCCACGGATAGGGAAACGGATACTCGAAGAAGAAGCGATAGGCATAGCGGCGCGCCAGCTTCACCTGCTCTTCCGGCAATCGCCGGCCGGGCACCCCCTTCAGCAACCGGTCCAGCGTGTCGAGATACTCTTGGAGCGAGCCGGGCTCGTGTGTGAAGCCCTTCCCCCGGTAGTGGGTCGCCCCGGCCACGATCACCGGCACTCCGCTCATCGCCATTTCCATACCGACCGTCGTGGTGTAGACGAGGCCCAGCTGCGCCAACTCGATCAAATCGTAGGTGTTCAATTCGGACTCGGGAGGGACGACGACAACGTGGTCCGGGAGGTCGGGCGCCGCCTGGCGCACGATCTCCACCGAGGGATGGCCGGCCCCCTTCAGCTCACCCGGGTGAACGCGCACCACCAGCTGCGCCTGCGGAAGGTCGGCGAAATGCTGCACCGTCGTCTCCAGCCAATCCGCCATCCCCTCGGTGAACATCTGGCGGTCGAGCGCCAGGCTGTCGGCCACGACGTTGGTGCACAGCAGCACGACGGGTTTGTTTGGATCCAGATCCAACTCCTGGCGGGCGGCCTGAGCGCCCCGGCTTTCCGCCGCCTGCCACTGCCGGGCGAACGTCCGCCACGCTTCGCCGCCCCGCCTCGCTTTGTAGAGAGCCTCGAGCCGAGCCTGCTCCTCTCCGGTGAGCGGGGCGTCCCCGCGCGCCTCCCACAGCGGATCCGTGTTGAGGCGCATCACTTCTCCATCTTGGGCCAACCAGGCGCGGTTTCGCTGTTCACCGTATTCGTAGGTCGTGACGCGTGTGCTCGCGAATTGAGCCGTGCGCCGCAGGGCGCCAAACTCCAGGATGCTTCCATTGGGAATCACGACAACGTCAAATGATCCTCGCCGAAGGGGCCCCAGCGCACGGCTCGCGGCGGCCCGATTGCGGACCGAACGCAGCTGGTAGAGGTCCGACTCTTCGCCGCCGCTTTGCGGGGAGACGTCTTCGCGCTGCAACGTGTACTGCAGGTCGAGCAGGCTTTGCCGCTCGAGCGAGCGCTCCAGCCGGTCCGGGATCCGGGTCGCGGGCAGCCCGAGCAGGTCCACGGGCCTCAGCCACGGCTCGGCTTTGTCGAGCACGGTCCGCAGATAGGCTTGCTGGCGGCGGGTGTCGAATTTGGTCTGCCGGGTCCACCAGCGCCGGTACGGGAGAAAGGCCAGATACGGTTCGTGGCCCGCGCGGCGCAGCAGCAACGCCAGCGCGACGGTGTTTTCCACCCACCAGGACAGGTGGCCGACCACCAGCACCCGCTTGCCGCCCTGGTGCAGAATCTTTCGCGGCGCCCCGTGCAAGGCCTCCACCCATTCGGGAAGCCGCCGCTCCAGCTCGGTCAGCCGGTAGCCGCCGGTGGGCGGGCCGTCCCGAAGCCCAACTCGCTCGTACAGCTCGGCCGTCCAGGGCAGCTCGCCCAGCAGCTTCTTCAGCCACGGTGCGGTGTGCGTCGGGCTCACGGCACCGCCTCCGCGATCTCCCACTCCAGCGCCGGACGCACCGGTCCGTGGCGCCGCTCGCCCCAGTGGCTGCCCGGCATCCCGGTCGGATCGACGGTGAAGCGCAGCGCGTGCTCATCCGTGAAATAGGAACGGATTTGGAACGAGCTGGCGTTGACCCCCAGGACAAAGCGGCCCTCATTCAGGAAATGGGACGGCATGCGGCAGCGGCTGCGGTAGCGGCCGGCCGCGCGCACGCCGTACGTCTCGTAGGCCTCGGGGTCATCCGTGTCAAATGAAGTGAACACCGGTTCTCCGCGGCTGGTAAACAGGTACAGCCCCACCCGCAAGCCCTTGATGTCCTCTTCGAGCACGTACTCGAACTCCACGCTGAACGGCTCGTTCGCCAATATCTGCTCGGTCTGCCGGCCCCGGGAGTCGATCACGCGCAGCGCGACCGGGCGGAACGGCGCCGCGGACGCCACCTGCGGCGTCCCGGCGTCCCACAGCTTCTCGCCGGCGTCGGACATACCGGAGGTCATGTAATGGTCGACCGCCCGCGCCGAATCGGCGCGCATCACCACATGGCCTTCATCGAGGACGATCGCCTCCTCGGTGAGACGCAGGATCGCCGACATGTCGTGGCTCACGAACAGGACGGTGCGGCCCTGGCGGGCGACGTCGCCCATCTTGCCCACGCACTTGCGCTGGAACTCGGCGTCACCGACCGCTAGCACCTCGTCCACCACCAGGATCTCGGGCTCCAGGTGGGCGGCCACCGAAAACGCCAGACGCAGCTGCATGCCGCTCGAATAGCGCTTGATGGGGGTATCGATGAACTTCTCCACCTCGGCGAAAGCGACGATTTCGTCCAGCTTGCGGGCGATCTCGTCGCGCTTCATCCCCAGAATGGCGCCGTTGAGATAAATGTTCTCGCGCCCGGTCAGCTCGGGGTGAAATCCAGTGCCGACCTCCAACAACGATCCCACCCGGCCACGAATGCGGGCCTCGCCTTCGGTCGGTTCGGTGACCCGCGAGAGGATCTTCAACAGGGTTGTCTTCCCGGCGCCGTTGCGACCGATAATTCCCAGAGCCCGACCGCGCTGGAGTTCAAATGAGACATCCCGCAGCGCCCAGATGGTCTCGTGCCGCTCCGTGCGCTCGCCCTTGGCCAGGGCCCTGACGCCGTCCGCCAGCGTATCGCGCAGGGTTTGATAGCCGCTCGGCATGCCGCCGATGCGATACTGCTTGCCCAAGCCTTCGACTTTGACCGCCCAATCGCTCATAGATTCACACGATGTCTGCGAAGGTGCGTTCCATGCGCCGGAAGTAGAGCCAGCCGCTGACCAGCACCGCAGCCACAACACCCACTGAAATCGCCAGCATACCGGGCGCCGGCTGGCCCACGCCCAGGATCGCCCAGCGGAAACCTTGAATCACGCCGGCCATCGGGTTGATCCCATAGGCCAGTTGGCCGATCGGGGGAAGATCATCGAGCAACGTCGCCGAATAGGCCACCGGCGAGGCGTACAGCCAGGCCTGCACGATGAACGGCGTCACGTAGCCCACATCGCGATAGGCCACATTCAGCGCCGCCAACCACAGCCCGACGCCCAGGGCGGCCAGGACCGCCAGCAGCAGGAACAGCGGCAGGGCCCACAGCGGACCGGCCGGGGCGTAGCCGAAGAAGGCCATCATGCTCAGCAGTACGAGGAACGCCAGCCCGAAATCCACCAAGCCGCCGATGATCGTCGAGAGGGGGATGGCCAGACGGGGAAAGTAGACCTTAGTGACCAGATTGCGGTTGGTCACCAGGCTGGTGCTGGATTTGGTGATGCCGTCCTGAAACAACGTCCACGGCAACAAACCGGCGAAGTAGAAAATCGGCGCCGGCGCGCCGTCGGTGGGTATGCCGGCCAGCTCGCCGAAGATGACCGTGAAGATCACCATCGTGAAGAAGGGCTTGAGGATCGCCCAGGCCGCGCCCAGCAAAGTCTGCTTGTAGCGGACCTTGACGTCGCGCCAGGTCAGGAAGAAGAGCAGCTCCCGATAACGCCACAGCTCGGTGAGATGCGCCCAGGACCAGCCATGAGTCGGCCGGATGACGGTGATCGCCGGTTCCCCGTCGCGGGCGAGTTCCGCCCGGGTCAACGGGCCACCGCCTTGAGCGGCCGGTGGTCGCGATACCACTCGATCGTTTCGCGCAGGCCCTCCTTCAGCGGCGTCGCGGCTTCAAATCCGAACAGTTTCTCGGCCTTGGTGGTGTCCAGCGCCCGTCGCGGCTGCCCGTTGGGCCGTGAGGTGTCCCACTCAAACTCGCCCTCGAAGCCGGTCAGCTCGCCGATCCACTGGGCCAGCTTGAGGATGCTGATCTCATCGCCCGAGCCGACGTTGACGGGCTCGCTGCTGTTGAGATGCTCGGCCCCGAGCAGGATGCCCTCTGCGGCGTCGGCCGCATACAGGAACTCACGGGTCGGGGAACCATCGCCCCACAGCGTCACCGCGGCTTCGCCGCGCTCCTGGGCCTCGATGCACTTGCGGATGAGCGCCGGGATCACGTGCGAGGTCTCGAGGTCAAAGTTGTCCCTCGGCCCGTACAGATTGACCGGGATCAGATTGATCGAATTGAAGCCGTACTGGTCGCGGTAGGCTCGCGACTGGACGATCTGCATCTTCTTGGCCAGGCCGTACGGCGCGTTGGTCTCCTCCGGATAGCCGCTCCAGAGATCCTCCTCCTTGAAAGGAACAGGGGTAAACTTGGGATAGGAACAGACCGTTCCCACGGCCACGAACTTTTCCACCCCGAACTGCCAGGCTTCATGGAGCATCTGCGTGCCCATGCGCAGGTTGTCGTAAAAGAATTCGGCCGGGCGAGCCTGGTTGGCCCCGATGCCGCCCGCCTTGGCTGCCAGGTGCAGGACCACGTCCGGGTTTGAATCGACGAACACCTGCTTGACCGCGTCCTCCCGAACCAGATCGTAGTCCCTCTTTCGGGGGACGAAGATATCGGCCGCCGCGCGCGCTTCAAGCGCCTCGACCACGTGACTCCCCAAGAAACCGCCGCCTCCGGTGACCAACACGCGGCGTGATCCCCAATATTCGCTTCGCTTCTCATCAGCGCCCATCCATCGGCCTCCTCAGCTCAGGATCCCAATCCGCTCCCGTCATTCTCCGGGTAGCGCAACGCCAGCTCAGTCCCTTCGATCTCGACGGTGGGCACCCCGTTGGCCGGGCCTTCGTCGACCACGTCCAGACCCTGCTCAAGACAGGTCAGGCGGCAGACATCCGCGATGTCCCCGTCGCCAGCGATCTGCACCGCTTCATAGCCGTGCTCCCGCACGTCTCTCAAAAGCTGGCGGGCCTGCTCTCGGGTCTCCCGGTAGAGCGCCATCGATTGCTCGATGTAAGCGACGGTGAGGCGGGCTCGGAGCGCCAGCCCCTCGGGGGTGATGATGTAGCGTAATTTGCGCCGTTCGGCGCGCTTCACCTTCACATAGCCCTTGGCGATCAGGCGCTTGAGGTGCCAGTTGACCGTGCCCACGGCCACGCCGAGGCGCGTGGCGAGGTTCGCTTGAGTCGTGTCCGGATCGCGTTCGATCTCCTCCAGCAGGTTGAGATCGCGCAGCGCTTGAGTCTCTTCGTCCATATCCCTCTTATCCAAAATTCAACTGGTGAATTATAACGGGAAAACGGATTCTTGCGACCATTCCCCAACACGTGCAATTGTTGTCAGGCCGAGCAGAAGACGGTGATCTTGGTGGCCGCGTCACGCACTGGGTCTCCGCTAAGGTATTCAGGTCGGACCCTGGGCTTCACCTGCGCCAGCGCCTCGGGATCCGATTCCATGATCCGCACTTCTGCGCGGGGGAAACTTCGTTTGAAAAGCTCTTCGTATTCCCACAGCCGCAGGCGGTTCAGCCGCGTCGGCGGCTCCAACAGCCGCCGCCAGACCCCCTCGGAGTAGCAGAGCATCTCGAACGGATATTGAAAGTAATGGTCACGGAGATCGACGAAATGGAATCCGGCACCGCCGTCGGCTGTGAGCGCCCGTAAACAGGCGATCAGCCGGCCCGGCTCGACCACGTGCTCGAGCACCGACGAAGAGAGGATCAGGTCGAACCTTGCCAGGGCTTCGTCCGCCAGCGCGCAGGCATTCACCCTGCGAACCGACAGCCACTGCGGCGCGGCCTGGATTTCGCCGTCGACCTCCCTGACGTAATCGGGGTACTGCGTCAGATAGCGTTCGTTTTCCCGGCGGTCAGGCGCTGCGTATGGATCCACGAGCGTGATGTGCTCCGCGCCGCGCCGCAGCAGACCGATGGCGACTCCGAAGGAGCCGCCGTAGCCCAAGACCATCACCCGCTTATCTCTCAGGTCAACTCCGCAGTCCTTCAAGTGCTGGATGTAGCGTTCGACTGCACGCTCCGGCTGGCGGGTTTCGAGGCCCGGGACGAGGAACACCTGCCGCGACCGCAGCCACTCGACGGCCCGCTCGGGCAACAGGCGCCGTCCCAGCCGGAGCGCGGCGTAGTCAAGCGGGATCATGAGCTCGGCTCAGTTTCCTCCTTAGGCACCATGGTCCACACCTCCACCTCGCTGAGCTGAAGCGAAGGTTCGTAGTGCTTAAAAAGCGCCCTGGTGACGTGCTCCACCCAGGCGTCGTTCTCCTCGCCGAACTGGTGCCCGCGGCCCTGAAATTGAATCTGCTGCGGATTGACCACGATCAGCTCAAATCGGCCCCGAGCCAGGTCGCGCTCAAAGCGCTCAAAGTAGGCCTCGTTGTCGGCCATGGCCTGGTTCATCATGTGC
>CAZFCJ010000011.1:0-50647 GCA_964517315.1 uncultured Anaerolineaceae bacterium
GGGCCGTTTTGCCATGATGGAGAAGCTCTCCTCAGATGGGCCGCGCACCGGGCGGACACCTCGCCGGAGCGTGGAGGGGGTTCGCCCGCGCCGGAGATCGCGCTGGGGCGGAGCAGGCGCGGTTTCCCGTCAGGGTATCGAGCTAGACGTCGCGCCGCTCCTGTAGACGAGCCTTCTTTCCGGTCCGGTCGCGCAGGTAGTACAGTTGAGCCTGGCGCACTTTCGCCCGGCGGATGACCTCCACCTTCTGGAGCAGCGGCGAGCGCAGCAGGAACGTCCGCTCGACCCCGATGCCGTGTGATGCGGTGCGGCGGACGGTAAACGTGGCGTTGGAGCCGCCGTTGCGCATCCGGATCACCGTGCCGCGGAATTCCTGAACCCGTTCTCGGTCGCCTTCACGGACCAGGAGGTGAATGTTGACCGTGTCTCCTGGCCGTATTTCAGGGATGTTCTCGTTGACGGGCGGCTCCAGCGTGCGGACTGGTGCCTCTTCTTGTGGTTCTTCCGACATGATGTCACCTTCATATTGGATGAGATGCTCGACCGCCCTTTCAAAGGGCGGCGCAGTCTCGCAGTATAACACGGTCGATCGGAGGGCGTCCAGTAAGGTGGGGCAGCCCGGTATTGAAACGGAGAGGCTGGCGTGGGAGCGCAGAGAGCGGGGTGTGGTGCGTGCGGTTCGGGTCATCGAGGAGGCCGCGAAGAGCTTCAGCTGGTGAGCCGAAACCCGTCAGGGCGTGCGACCAGGGGGAACTTGGACGCTACACCTCGACTGGGTCGCTCACACTTTTCAGGATCTCGACTCCGGTCAGCCACTTGACCCAAAACCAACCTCGGCGGGGCGGGATGACCGCCCGCAGTGGGAAGCCATGCGGATGGTTCAAGGTCTGATGCTCAATGTGTGTGGCGAGGAGGATGTCCTCCTGGTCGGAAAGTGGGAAGGTCTTGGTGTACCCGGTGTCGGAAACCAACCGCAAGAAGCGAGCATTTGGTTGCGGCCGGCACAGGGCCAACAGATCAGGCAGCGGAACCCCCTGGAAGGTCTGGCGTGAATACCAGCCGACGGTGCAGTCCAGAGTGGCCGTTACGCTGGCCGGAGGCAGATCGAGCAACTGCCGGTAAGTAAGTTCGAGGGGGCGTTCGACGGCTCCGACCACGCGCAGCGACCACGATTGCGGGTCGAGCGGTCGGGGGTTTTCCCCCGGGTTGGTGGTGACGGGCATCTCATTACCCTGGAACGAGGCGAACTCGCGCGATCCGGTGGATGGCGAACGAGGCCGCTCTGGCTCGGCCCGCAGCGCAGCCAGCCGCTCCGCCAGCCCCCACCCGACGGCGCCCAGGACCGCCAGGGCCGCGGAACGCAGCAAAGCCCGCCGGCTGAGCAGGATCTCGCGCCGGGGATTCGGCCATCGCCTCCAGGCGTGCAGCGCCATCAGCGGCAGCGCGGCCAAGCCGAGCACCCAGTGCCAGGAGATGATGGTCTGGCCGACGATCACCCACCAGCCCCCGATCCTCCACATCCAGGCCATTCCAAGCGAGATCATAAGGACGACGGCGCCCGCAAGGATGGAAGAGACGATCGGAATCAGGCCGCGGTCGAAGTCCCACCGTACACCGCGGGCTAGGGACCGGTAAGAGATGATCCCCTTCCAAGGGAGCAGGCCTAGGAACGCCCAGGCGGCCCCTCGGTGGAGGTGCATCACCCAGGGAGTGGTCGGCCAGATGAGTACGTAGGATCCCGTCGCGCTCAGCAGCAGGAACAGCGTCAGAAGCGCGGCGTTCGTGAATTGGAGCAGCATAGGTATTGTTGGGCTCGGGTCGCACGGCCGATGGGCGCCGGATTGGGCGGCTCAGCCCCGCCAGACCCGCGACTTTTCCGGCTCTGTTCGTGTATCTATAGTGTAAGCGACCTGTGGAGGATCCGTCCGCTCCCGCGGTGGAAGGTGGCTAGAAGGCCTGGCGTCCCCCCGCGGTCACCACCTGGCTGATTGCAGCCTTCGCAGTCGGCCGTAAACGCCATTATCGATTTCCCTCCCCGCTATTCCCGTTTGTGCCGTCGATGGCTCGAACGATGGGCGGTCTGGGTCGTGTATGAACCAATCTAACATCGATTGGTGGTCAAACGTCCTGCCATTCGATACAATAGCGCGACGTTCGCGCGGCTCGGTTCACCACTGACTGGTTACAAGTCATGCCCCTCAAGAACGGCGACACACTGCGGCATCGTTACCGCATTGAAGAGATCCTGGGTCAAGGCGGCATGGGCGCCGTGTACCGGGCAGTCGACATCAATCTCGGCGTTCCCGTTGCCGTCAAAGAAAACCTGTTCACCACCGAGGAGTACGCCCGCCAGTTCCGGCGCGAGGCCACCATTTTGGCCAGCCTGCGGCATCCGAATCTGCCCCGCGTCACCGACCATTTTGTGATCGAGGGTGAGGGCCAATATCTGGTTATGGATTTCGTGGAGGGGGAGGACCTGCGCGAGCGGCTCGAGCGAGAGGGGGAGGCAAACCAGCAACAGGTGTTGGCGTGGTTTCTTGAGATCTGCGACGCGCTGGCTTACCTGCATTCGAGAACACCTCCCATTCTGCACCGTGACATCAAGCCCGGCAACGTGAAGCTCACCCCCGAAGGCAAGGCGATCCTGGTCGATTTTGGGCTGGCCAAGCTGGTGGATGAGTCCGCCGCCACGACGACCGGGGCCAAGGCGATGACGCCGGGTTTCTCGCCACCGGAGCAGTACGGCACGGGACGCACCGACCCCCGGACCGATATCTACTCGCTGGCGGCCACGATGTACGCCTCGCTTACGGCGACCATCCCCGAGGACTCCTTGGAGCGGGCCATGGGGCGCGCCAAGCTCACGAAAATGACCGGGCGCAACCCTGAGGTCGATCCCGAGCTCGCTAAAGTGATCGAACGAGGCCTGGAGCTTGAGCCGGAGGACCGATTTCAATCGATCGGGGAATTCGCCAAGAAGCTTTCCGCGCTGTCCCTGGCGCGCCAGCCTACGGTACGGGGCGAATTCCCATTCCTTCGGGACACCGTGATCGGCGGCGAGAGAACTCAATTGAGCAGTCCCAGCACGCGCCTGGCGGAAGCACCGGTCGAGCGCCGCAGATGGCCGATCACGGCGGTCATGCTGGCGGCATTAGTGGCCATCGGCGCGGGAGCGGTCGTTGGCCTGCCCAGCGTGGCGGCGATCTTGCCGTCCTATCTCGTCGGCGGCGATACCGAAACGCCGGCGATGCGCTCCACGAGCAGTCGGGTCCCGGAGGCCACAGAAGCCCCAGCGGCGGAGACGGAAGAGCCCGCCGGCGCCACGCCTACCGTCGTCAGCGTGGCGACGACACCGCAGGAAGCGACTGAGCCTGCTGGAGGTGGACCCACGCCGACGCCGCAAGGGGGCGGCGTGGGCCAGGTCGCGTTCGCCTCAGACCGAACGGGGTTGCCACAAATCTATCTCGTCAACGTCGACGGGACGGGAGTTGAAGCGCTCACCGATGTGGCCGATGGCGCGTGCCAACCATCTTGGGCGCCCGATGGTTCCCAGTTGGCGTTCACCTCACCGTGCCGGGCCGATCGAGAACTTTATACCGGAGGCAGCGTCTGGGTGGTAAACGCCGACGGCACGGGATTGCGCCCGATCGTCTCGGCCCCCGGGGGTGACTACGCGCCCGCCTGGTCCCCCGACGGGGAAAAGATCGCATTCACATCGCTTGTGGATGGGTGGCCGCAAATTTACGTTGTAAACGTCGACGACGGTCAACGGATGAACCTCAGTCAAAACACCGCCCACGAGGCGAATCCAACCTGGTCACCCAGCGGGAGCCAGATCATCTACACTTCGACCCGCTCGGGAGTGGAGGAAGTCTGGGTGATGGCGGCCGACGGCAGCGACAAGGAGCGCTTCTCGCGCAGCGGCGGCCGTAGCAACCACCGACCCAGCTGGTCACCGGACGGTCAAACGGTCCTTTACGATCAAGAGATCGGCGGTGTGCGCCGGCTGATCGCGGTGCAGTACCGGGAGGGCGGAGCGCCGGAGATGCGCGTTTGCCCGGAAGGCCCGCATTCGGTGCAGCCGATGGCTGAGCCCACCTGGTCGCCGGATGGATTATGGATCACGTTCGAAACCTGGCCCGATGGGGTCAATCACGACCTCGCTATCATGTCATCCAGCTGCACCAACTATGCGGAGCTCACGCAGGATCCGGCCCTCGATTTCGACGCCGCGTGGCGTCCCTGATCCCCGACCTTCACCCACACCACCCAACGAAGGGGCATCACGCATGACGGGCAAGCTGATTGACGGTAAGGGGATCGCGCAGGAGATCCGCGAGCGGATCGCCGACGATGTCCAGGCCAGAGTGGACGCCGGCCTGCCGCGTCCCGGACTGGCGACCGTCTTGATCGGCGATGATCCCGGCTCGCACACATATGTGCGGTCGAAGCGGCGGGCTTGCAGGCGGACTGGCATCGAGTCCTTTCACAGCGAATTCCCATCCGACACACCCCAGCAAGAGGTCGTCGCCAAGATTCGTGAGCTGAACCAGGATGAGCGAGTCCACGGGATCCTGGTTCAGCTCCCGCTGCCCCAGGGTTTGGATGAGGAGACGGTCTTGCAAACCGTGGATGTGCGAAAGGATGTCGACGGCTTTCACCCGGCCAACCTCGGGCGATTGGCGAAAAAGGGGCGCGAGCCCGACTTTATCCCCTGCACACCGGCCGGGATCATGCTGCTGTTGGATCGGGCCGGAGCTGACCTTGATGGGGCGCGGGCGGTGGTGCTGGGGCGCTCGAACATCGTGGGGATGCCCGTGACGCTGCTCCTTGTGAAGGCCGACGCCACGGTCACCGTCTGTCACTCGCACACGCGCGATCTGCCGGCCGTCTCGCGGCAGGCGGATGTCCTGATCGCCGCGGTCGGCCGCCCTGAGATGGTGCGTTCCGACTGGGTGAAGCCGGGTGCGTTCGTGATCGATGTCGGAGTCAATCGGGTCGACGATTCCGCGTCCGAAAAGGGCTATCGGCTGATCGGCGACGTCGCCTTCGACGAAGTTCGTGAGGTGGCCGGTGCGATCACGCCCGTCCCCGGGGGTGTGGGCCCCATGACGATCGCCATGTTGCTGCGCAACACCCTGGTCGCTGCCGAGCGCTCCGATTCGCCCCGGAGCTGAGGTGAGGAAAAAGGTCACGGTCCACGCCTGACCCTCGACTTTGTCTGACAATTGACGCTGACTCGGCGCGGTGCTAAACTGGCAGGAAGTTCCTCTGGAGGTTCCATGTCCACGCTCCTCGTCCGCAACGCGACCCTGCTGGTGACAATGGATGACAGGCGACGGGAGATCCCACAGGGGGGGATGTTCATCCGCGACGGATGGATCGAACAGGTGGGGCCGAGCGAAAATCTGCCGGGATCCGCGGACGAGGTCCTGGACCTGGACCACCACCTTCTTCTCCCCGGGTTGGTCAACACCCATCACCATCTCTATCAGACTCTGACGCGCGCCGTGCCGGCCGCCCAGGACGCCGACTTATTCCACTGGCTGCGGACCCTGTATCCGATCTGGGCTCGACTGACGCCGCGGGACATTCGTGTGTCCACGCAGTTGGGATTGGCCGAGCTGGCCCTCTCCGGCTGTACGACCGCCTCGGATCACCTTTACCTGTTTCCGAATGGAAGCCGGCTGGACGATGAGATCGAGGCCGCGGCCGAGATCGGGCTGCGGCTCCACGCCTCTCGGGGCTCGATGAGCCTGGGGGAGAGCGATGGGGGGTTGCCGCCGGACAGCGTGGTCGAGGATGAGGCTTCGATCCTTGAAGACACTCAGAGGCTCATCGAGCAGTACCATGATCCGGAGCCAGGGGCCAAAGTACGAATCGTGGTCGCGCCCTGTTCGCCCTTCTCGGTGAGCGGGGACCTCATGCGCGAATGTGCTGCGCTGGCTCGGGAATATGGCGTTCGCCTGCACACCCACCTCGCTGAAACCATCGACGAGGAGCAGTTCTGCCTCGAGACATTCGGCCGCCGCCCTGTCGGCTACGCGGAAGAACTGGATTGGATCGGAGACGACGTTTGGTTCGCCCACGCCGTGCACGTGAACGAGGCGGAGACGGACCGGATGGTTCGCCAGGGCGCCGGCGTGGCGCACTGCCCGTCTTCGAATATGCGCCTGGCCTCCGGGATCGCCCCGGTGATTCGCTATCGCAGGCGGGGGGTGCCGGTGGGACTCGGCGTCGATGGTTCCGCCAGCAACGACAGCTCGCACATGCTGGCTGAAGCCCGGATGGCGATGCTCCTGGCGCGGGTCGGCTCGGCGCCCCCCGCGGTGGGTGAAGAGACCGGTGAATTGATGTCGACGCGGGCGGCGCTCGAACTGGCCACCCGCGGCGGCGCCGCGGTGCTGGGGCGGGAGGATATCGGATCGCTGGAGGTGGGCAAGTGCGCCGACTTCATCGCCCTCGATCTGGACCGCGTGGAATATGCCGGCGCGTTGCACGACCCGGTCGCTGCCACCGTGCTGTGCGCGCCGGTTCAAGTGGACTACAACTACGTGCACGGCCGGCCCGTGGTCTCCGAGGGCCGTCTGGCAACGGTTGACACGGTGCCCTTGATCGAGCGCCACAATCGGGCGGCGCGCCGCCTACTGGAAGGCCTGACGGTGAGCTGACGTGGGACGAGCCGGCGGGGATCCGGGGCATAGGCAGCTGCTGACTCGCGCCTTGGTCGATGTCGCCATGGGCCGGGACAACGCCGATCTGCTCATTCGCAATGGGTGTTGGGTCTGCGTGCAATCGGGCGAACTGATCGAGGCGACGGATGTCGCGGTCAAAGGCCAGCGAGTCGCCTACGTCGGCCCGGATGCGAGCCACACGCTGGGGGCCGACACCGAAGTGTTGGACGCGGACGGACGATATCTTGTCCCGGGACTCCTGGACGGTCACATGCACATTGAGTCCGGCATGGTGACGGTCACCGAGTTTGTGCGCGCCGTGCTGCCGCACGGTACGACCGGGATGTTCGTCGATCCCCATGAGGTCGCCAACATTTTCGGCCTTGAAGGTGTACGACTGATGGTGGATGAGGCCGCCGGGCAACCGGTTCACGTCTGGGTTCAGATGCCTTCCTGCGTTCCCTCGGCGCCCGGGCTGGAGACCCCCGGGGCCTCGATCGGGCCCGACGAGGTGGCGGAGGCGATGACGTGGCCCGGCGTGATCGGGCTGGGCGAGGTGATGAACTTTCCCGGCGTGATCGACGGCGATGAGAAGATGCACGCCGAGATGGCCGAGACGTGGGCATCCGGTAAGGTGATCGGCGGGCATTACGCCTCGCTCGATCTTGGTCGGCGTTTCCACGCCTATGCGGTCGGGGGCATCCAGGATGACCACGAAGGCACGCGCAAGGAGGACGCGCTGGCGCGGGTCCGGCAAGGCATGAAAGCCATGCTGCGCCTCGGCTCCGCCTGGTACGACGTGGAGGCGCAAATACGCGCCGTCACCGAGGATGGGCTGGATCCGCGGCATTTCATCCTCGTCACCGACGACACCCACTCCGGCACCCTGGTGCGCGAGGGACACATGGACCGGGTGGTGCGGCGTGCGATCGAGTGGGGCGCCGATCCAATGACCGCCATTCAGATGGCCACGCTCAACACCGCCGAGCATTTCGGTGTGGCGGATGAGGTGGGACAGATCGCCCCGGGCCGCTTCGCCGACCTCCTGATCGTCAGCGACCTCGAAAAGCTGGTGATCGATGTCGTCATCGCCAAGGGACGGTTGGCGGCGCGGGAGGGCCGGTTGCTGCTGGATGTGCCCCGGTTCGAGTACCCCGCTCACGTGAAGAACTCGGTGCACCTGGCCCGCCCGCTGCGCGCCGAGGATTTCCGCGTCCCGGCACCCGGAAACGGCCGCGTTAGCGTGAGCGTTATCGGCGTCCTTGAGAACCAAGCACCGACCCGTCACATGCGGGTACAGATGCCGGTCCGCGACGGTGAAGTCCGGCCCGATCCGGGAAGGGATGTGGCCAAGGTGGCCTCGATCGAACGGCACCGGGGGACGGGTGAGGTTCAAACGGCCTTTGTGCACGGTTTCGGCTTGCGCGGCTCCTGCGCCCTGGGCTCGACCGTGGCCCACGACTCGCATCATATGCTCGTCGTGGGGACCGACGAGCGGGCCATGGCCCGGGCCGCAAACAAGCTCGCCGAGGTGGGCGGCGGTCAGATCGTGGTGCGCGAGGGGGAGGTGGCTGCGCTGATCGAACTGCCAATCGCGGGGCTGATGTCGGACAAACGGGCGGAGTTCGTCGCCGAGCAGGCCGAAGCCCTCCTCGAGGCGATGCGCGCGTGTGGATGCCGGCTTAACAACGCCAACATGCAGCTCAGCCTGCTGGCGCTGGTGGTGATCCCGGATCTGCGCATTTCCGATAAGGGCCTGGTGGATGTAAACGCCTACACGACCATACCGGTCGTCAAGGAGATAACGGGCGATGGCTGAGAAAAAGGGCAAGAAGGGGGATGGAAGGCCCCTGTATCAAAGGACGGCGGACACATTAGGCGAGCTCCTGGCGGCTAAGTCGCCGGGCAGCTTCCTGCCCTCCGAGCCGCAGCTGGCCGAGCAGCTCGGGGTTTCTCGCTCCACCCTCCGCGAGGCGATGCGTCTGTTCGAAGCCCGCGGTGTGATCGTCCGGCGTCGAGGGGTAGGGACGTACGTCGTCCGCCCGCCCCAAGTGATTGAGACCGGACTCGAGGTCCTTTCCACCATCGAAACGCTGGCCTCCCAGATCGGGCGGGAGCTAACGGCCAGCGACGTTGCGGTGAAGGAGAGGCCGGCGGGCCAAGAAGAGGCGGGCTGGTTGGGTGTCTCCGAGGAGACGCCCATCCTGGAGCTCACCCGGGTGATCCTGGCGGATGGCCGTCCGGTTGCCTACTACATTGACCGTCTGCCCCGTGTCTACCTCTCGCCGGAGGAGATCGACGCCTCGTTCGGTGGGTCGGTCCTGAGCCTGCTGCTGGAGCGCGGTTCGCCCCCGCTCGACAGCTCGCACGCTGAGATCTCGGCAGTGGCCGCCGATGGGGACGTCGCACGGGGACTGGGCGTGAAGCCGGGCGATGTGCTGCTTTTCTTGGAGGCGCGCCTGCTCTCTGAGTCGGGGGATGTGGTCGATCATTCGCAAAGTTATTTCCTTCCCGGCACATTCCGCTTTAGTGTTGTGCGTCGTGTTGAGCCTTAGGGCCGCCCTTGGGGTTCAAGGGGAAATGGTTCGCAACGAGTAGAGAGGACGGTGAACGGAAGATGCGCAGTTTCGCAGGCAGGGACATCTTGTCGCTAAAAGGATTTGAGCGCGAGGAATACTTTCGGGTGTTTGGGATCGCCGACCGGTTGGCGCCGATCGCGCGCGATCGCAAGAACACGGACCTGTTGGCCGAGAAGACGATGGTGACCGCGTTCTATCAGCCGAGCACCCGCACCCGCATGGCCCACGAGGCGGCCATGCACCGGTTGGGAGGGCGTGTCCTCGGCTTTGCCGATGTCAAGACCACTCGGGCCGGTGACTTCTACCAGGAGTCGATCAAGGACACAGTGCACATGCTCGAGTTCTACGGCGATGTGATCGTGATGCGCCATTTCCAGCAGGGCGCGCCGGCCGAGGCCGCCCGCTGGGCCAGTGTCCCCGTGATCAACGCGGGGGATGGCTGGGGCGAACATCCAACCCAGGTCCTCACCGACATGTACACGATCTGGCAGGAAAAAGGCACGCTGGATGGTCTGCACTTTGTACTAGTTGGGGATATGCGCATGCGAACCATGCACTCGATGAGCTACGCCATGTCCCAATTCGACATCGAAGCGACCTACATCGCTCCGCCTGAAATGTCGCTCACCGACGAGTTCAAAGAGGAGATCGACGCGCTCAACCTGCGCTACCGGGAGGTGGAACACATCAAGGACGCCGTCGCCGACGCCGATGTCATCTACATGGAACCGGTCGTCCAGCCCGACTACACCAAGGCGCGGGACGAGCGCACGGGAGAAGAAGGCGCGACCCCGGCCAACTATCAGGTCACCCGGGAGTTGATGAAGCAGGCCAAGCCCGATTCGATCGTGCTGCACTCGCTGCCGCGCATGGACGAGCTGCTTCCCGACGTCGACGACACCCGCCACGCCCGCTATTGGGTTGAGGCTTTCAACGGGGTGGTCATGCGCATGGCTCTGCTCGCGCTCGTGTTGGGTGCGACGGAGTAATGCGCGGGCGCGCCGGTCCGAACCCTGAACTCTGCACCGTCGTTCGACGTGGAGGTTGAATCCATGCAAACCGATCTACGCCGCCGCGACCTGATTGCCGACCTCGATTTTTCGCGCGAAGAAGTCGAGACGGTCCTGGATGTGGCCTTCGACCTCAAGCGCAAGCGGGCGCTGAGTGAACCGCACGCCTCTCTGCGCGACAAGGCGCTGGCGATGCTGTTCTTCTTCAGCAGCACCCGTACCCGAGGGTCGTTCGAGGCCGGAATGGCTCAGCTGGGCGGACACGCCGCCTTTATCGAATCGCGCACCACACAGATTTCTCATGGGGACACCGAGAAGGAGCTGGGCGCGATCTTCGGGCGCTACTTCGACGGGATCGCCATCCGGCATGTGGATTGGGGGGTCGGCAACCGCTACTTGAACCTGGTGGCCGAGGCTTCACGAGTGCCGGTGTTAAACATGCAGTGCGACTACTATCATCCATTCCAGATTTTGGCCGACTTGATGACGATCATCGAGAAGAAGGGACGCGACCTGCGGGGGAAGAAGCTGGCGGTCTCTTGGGCCTACGCGGCCTCGTACCTTAAACCCATCTCAGTCCCCCAATCGTTGATCCTTCAAATGCCCCGCTTCGGCCTCGACGTGGTCCTGGCGCATCCCCCCGAGTTCGAGCTTCAACCCGAGATCATGGACCAGGCTCGGGAAAAGGCGCGGGATTACGGCACGGGATTCGACGTCGTCGACAGCATGGAGGACGGGGTCGAGGACGCCGACATCGTGTACGCCAAATCGTGGGGACCGCTGCTGACCACCACCGATCCGGAGGAGGGCAAGCGAATTCAGGACCAATACACGGACTGGATCACCGATGCAGGCAAGATGGAGTTGGCGAAGCCCGATGCTATTTACATGCACCCGCTTCCGGCCGACCGCAATATCGAGGTCACCGACGAGGTCCTTGACGGTCCCCAAAGCGTGGTGATTGACGAAGCCGAGAACCGGTTGCACGTGCAGAAAGCCGTCATGGCTTTGACGATGGCCTAGCGCTCCGGCGGCGCGTCTGCGCCGTGATTGTGGACGGCGACGCGCCCCAAGAGCGAGCGGCAAGGGGTTAGGCAATGAGGAGGTTAGTGCATGAGCGCCTCGTTCGGCAGGGTTAGGACAGGCTCCGGGCGTTAGGATCGTTTTTGTGAGGGTAGAGTTGCACCTGCGCCCTTCGACAGGCTCAGGGCGTTAGGTTCTTGTGTGTGAGGGGGAGTGTGCAGGAGCGTCCCGTTCGGCATGTTCAGGACAGGCTTCGGGAGGCTCAGGGCGTTGGATTCGTCTATGTGGGGGGAGAGTGCACTTGCGCCCTTCGACAGGCCCCGCGGGTTAGGATCGTTTTTGTGAGGGCAGGGTTGCACTTGCGCCCTTCGACAGGCTCAGGGCGTTAGGTTCTTGTGTGTGAGGGGGAGTGTGCAGGAGCGTCCCGTTCGGCATGTTCAGGACAGGCTTCGCGGGGCTGAGGGCGTTAAGGACGAATGAGCGGCGTCGTGCAGCCGATCATCTCCGACGCTCACAGCCATTCGACGGTGTGGGTTAAACACGACAAGAGGAGACCTACGTGGCGAGAAAGATCGCGATTGTAGCAGTTGGCGGCAATTCGCTCATCAAGAGCAAGACGCGGCAAACCATTCCCGACCAGTATGAGGCGGCCAGCGAGTCGATGGGCCACATCGCGGACATGATTGAAGCCGGATGGGATGTCGTGATCACGCACGGCAACGGCCCGCAGGTCGGTTTCATCCTGCGCCGCTCCGAGCTATCGGCCCACGAGCTGCACACCGTTCCCCTGGATTATTGTGGTGCCGACACCCAGGGAGCGATTGGCTATATGTTCCAGCGGGCGCTGCACAACGAGTTCCGCAGCCGGGGGGTTGACAAGAGCGCCGCTACCATCATCACGCAGACGTTGGTCGACCGCGAGGATCCGGCCTTTGAGAATCCGAGTAAGCCGATCGGCACATTCATGGAGAAGTCTACGGCGCAGATACACGCCGACGAGGATGGTTGGCGGGTCGTGGAGGACGCGGGCCGCGGCTGGCGCCGAGTGGTTCCCTCGCCCCAGCCGATCGAGATCATTGAGGCTCCGGCGATCAACCACCTGATCGAGTCCGGCGTCGTCGTCATCAGCACCGGCGGGGGCGGCATCCCCGTCATCCGCGAGCCCTCCGGAAATCTGAAAGGAGTCGAGGCGGTCATCGACAAGGACTTCGCTTCTGCCCTGCTCGCCAGCAGCGTCGGCGCCGACTTGTTCCTGATCTCGACGGCGGTGGAAAAGGTGGCGCTCCGTTTCAACCAGCCTGAACAGGAATGGCTGGATGAGATGACGTTGGAGGAGGCCAACGCATATCTCGAAGAGGGCCACTTCGCCGCCGGCAGCATGAGACCGAAGGTCAAGGCCGTCATGAATTTTTTGGAAGCGGGTGGGGCGGAGGCGATCATCACCAACCCGGAGAACATCGAACGAGCGCTGCGCGGTGAGTCGGGCACGCGCATCATCCCGTAAGGCCCGCTGTGTCTCCCGGACGCCGCTCTTTTCGCGCCGCACTTGGCGAGTTGATCAGATTGCGCGAGAATCCCCTGTAAGCGGTCGGTCTACAGGCGGGCTGGCCGGAGGAAAGACTGCCACAAAATTCAGAACTTCTGTCGCGCACTGACGACCTGCGGACGGGCCAATGCCGGGGTCGAGGGCGATGGGATTCACAAGGAAGGAGGTCGATACAGTTCGACGCACGGATCTTGCCTGAAACTGAGATTCACGCTCTCGGGTCAACCTTGCAAGTGAGGAGAAGTTTGCGATGGACATGAAACGCATCTGGCGCTGGATCGCCCTGATCGGTGTGCTGTCTCTGCTGGTGGCGGCCTGTGCGCCGCCGACGGAGGCGCCGCCGCCGACCGAGGCGGAGCAGCCCGCCGAGCCCACAGAACCGATGGAAGAAGAAGAGCCGACGGAGGAGATGGCGACCGAGGCTCCCGAGCCGTTCCAACTGGGCATGCTGTTGGTCGGACCGTTCAACGACCGCGGCTGGAGCCAGGCGCACTATGAAGCTGGGCTCTATGTCGAAGAGCAGGTGCCGGGTTCGGAGTTGATTTACATCGACAAAGTCAACCCCGCAGATCGTCCGGGCACCACGTCTGCCCAACTGGGCGATCAGCTCCTAGAGCAGGGCGCCGATCTTGTTGTCTTTAACTCCGACGACATGAAGGACGGCGCGCTCGAGTTCGCCCAGAACAACCCGGATGTGCCGGTGATCCACATCTCCGGCGACCATTCGTGGCAGGACGGCCGCAACTTCGAGGGTCAGGAAAACATCGTCAACATTATGGGCAACATGACTTACGGCAAGATGATTGCCGGGTGCGCAGCGGCCCTGACTTCGGAGACCGGTCAGATCGGATACCTCGGACCATTGATCAACGACGAGACACGCCGGCTGGCGGCTTCCGCTTACCTCGGCGCGCAATACTGCTGGGAGAACTACGCCGAGAAGGACCCAGCAGACCTGCAGTTCCGGGTCACCTGGATCGGCTTCTGGTTCAACATCCCCGGCGTGACGGCGGATCCGACTCAAGTGTCAAACGAGTTCTACAACTCGGGCTTCGACGTGGTCATCTCGGGCATCGACACCACCGAAGCGCTGGTCCAGGCGGACCAGTTCGCCAGTGAAGGTCAGGATGTGGAGGCGGTTCCCTACGACTTCCTCGGCGCCTGTGAAGAGGCTCCCGATGTGTGCCTCGGTGTGCCCTACTTCAACTGGGGCCCTGACTATGTGGAGGAACTTCGCGCCGTCCAAAACGGCGAATTCACGATGCACTTCGAGTGGAACGATCCTTACTGGCAGGACATCAACGACCTCGATCGCAGCCCGATCGGCTTCCAGAAGGGACCCGGCCTTGAAGAGGACGTTTCCCGCATGGTCGACTCGTTCATTGATGAGCTAGCCAATGGGTTGGTACTCTGGGCCGGTCCGCTCAATCTGCAGGACGGCACCGTCTATCTCGAGGAGGGCGAGCAGGCCACCACGCAGCAAATCTGGTACCTGCCGCAATTGCTTGAAGGCATGGAGGGTCAGAGCGTCCCCGAGGAGTAACGCGGGACTGAGCGGGGGAAGGCCGGACCGGCCTTCCCCCGCGTTTTTCCTGCCATGAACATAGAGCTCAAGAACATCCACAAGTCATTTGGCTCGGTGCACGCCAACGCCGGGATCGACTTGAACGTTCCCGGCGGCACGCTGCAGGGACTGCTCGGAGAGAACGGCGCAGGTAAGTCCACCCTGATGAAGATCCTCTCCGGGTTCTTCCAGCAGGATCGGGGTCAGATCCTGCTCGAAGGTCGGCCGGTACGGATCAATTCTCCGGCCGACGCCATCCGGCGGGGCGTGGGCATGCTGCATCAGGATCCACTCGACTTCCCCCCGATGCGCGTGCTGGACAACTTCATGATCGGGCACGGTGGCGGCCTGCTGCCGGACAGGCGTGAAGCCCGCCATTCGTTTCAGAAGCTGGCGGCCGATTTTGACTTTGCATTGGACCTCGATGCCTACGTCGAGAGCTTGACCGTGGGCGAACGCCAGCAGCTGGAAATCCTGCGCCTGCTCTGGCTGGGCGCGCGGGTGCTCATCTTCGACGAGCCAACCACCGGAATCAGCGAGCAACAGAAAGACAAGCTCTTTCGCGCCCTGAAGCGCTTGGCCGCGGAGGGCAGGACGGTCTTGTTTGTCTCTCACAAACTGGAGGAGATCGAGGAGCTTTGCGACCGCGTGGCCGTGCTGCGTCGCGGTCGACTGGTGGGCGAGCAGGAGCACCCGTTCGACCTCGACGGCCTGGTGAAGATGATGTTCGGCAAGGAAGTCTCCGTTGGTCTGCGAGAGGCTGTCGATATGGGCGAGGAGGTGCTCCGGCTGGAGGGGTTGGCCCTGGAGGATCGACAAACTCAGATCACGGGAGTCGATCTGTCCGTGCGCGCCGGAGAGGTGATTGGACTGGCCGGCATGGAAGGCAGCGGCCAAAGCTCTCTATTGGCGGCGTGCGCCGGTCTGATCCGACCGGTTTCGGGGCGTGTGGTCGTGGATGGCGAGGATATGACCGGGAAATCGTATCAGAAGTTTCTCCGCCGAGGCGTCACCCACATGCCCGCGGCTCGGCTGGAGGAGGGGCTGGTTCCCGGGCTGACGATCACGGAGCACTTCCTGCTCGCACGGCCCGCCGACGGACCTTTCATCGACTGGGAGGTGGGCTCCCACTTAGCGGAGCGTGAAATTGAGCGCTTCAATATCGTCGGCGCATCGGATTCGAACGTCGAATCACTTTCCGGGGGGAACCAGCAGCGGGCGCTGCTGGCCCTGCTTCGTCCAGATCGAAGGCTGATCCTGCTCGAACATCCAACCCGAGGGCTGGATATTGAGTCGGCGTTGTGGGTCTGGCGGGAGCTGAAGCAGCGCTGTCGGCAAGGAACGGCCATCTTTTTCATCTCCTCCGACCTGGAGGAAATCCTTCGGTACTCCGATCGCATCCTGGTCTTCTTCGGCGGGCAGGTGTCAGCGCCGCTGCCCGCGGAGGATACATCGCTTGAGACTCTGGGGCATCTGATCGGCGGGCGGGGATTTGGGGAAGTCGCCCGGGAGATTGAACTTGACTGAGCTCAGGGAGTCCATCGGGGCATTGCTGTTCCCGCTGATCACGGTCGCCCTGGCGCTGCTTTTCACGACGGTGGTCCTGCTCATGACGGGCGCCCCGCCCGTGGAGGCTTTTAGCAATCTCGTGATCGGCGGCGTCGGATCCGTGAGCCAGATCACCAACGTGCTGGTGGCATGGGTGCCCCTTCTGATCGTCAGCATGGGGCTGCTGATCACTTTCACTGCGGGCCTGTGGAACATCGGCATTGAGGGCCAGATCGTCCTGGGTGCGGTGTTCACGACGGGCACTTTGCGAATCCTGCAGGGCTCGCCGCTGCCACCGTGGCTGATCATTCTGCTCGCGCTGGTGGCCGGGGCGCTGGGAGGTGCGCTGTGGGCGCTGCTGGCCGGGGTGCTCAAGACGCACGGCGGCGTCAATGAGATCTTCGGCGGGCTGGGCCTGGACTTCGTGGCCGTGGCGATCGTCCTGTGGCTGATTTTCGGCCCATGGAAACGGCCCGGCATCGGCTCGATGAGCGGCACCGAGCCGTTTCCCGATCATCTGTGGCTGACGACGATCTCCGGCACTCGGTTGAGTCCGCTGTCGCTCGTGATCGCCTTCGGCTCGCTGGTGGTCGTGTATGTTCTGCTGCGGGACACGTACTTCGGCTTGAAACTCAAGGCGGTCGGCCGCAATTCGCGCGCCGCGCGGCGCATGGGAATCCCGACCAACCTGTACATTCTGCTCTCATTTTTCGTTTGCGGGATCCTGGCCGGAATCGCCGGCGCACTGCAGATCACGTCCGTCTACCATCGCCTGATCCCGGCCATCTCCAGCAACTACGGCTGGCTGGGATTGCTGGTCGCCATGCTGGTCAGCTATCGGCCGATCCCGGCAGCACTGGTGGCGCTGTTCTTCGCTTTCATTAACATCGGCAGCATCCGGCTGCCGATTGTGCTCAAGCTGGACTCCTCGATCTCGGGTGTGATCCAGGGTTCACTCGTGCTTTTCGCGCTGATCGCCGAGGGCGCCAGGCGCCGACTGTCGGATCGCCGGCGGGGGGCGGTTGAGTGACCAGCGAAGCGCTGGTCATCGGTCTGGCTGGTGTGGTCGCCACGGCGGCGCCGGTGATCTTCGCCACGATCGGCGAGACCCTTTCCGAACGGGCTGGGGTGATCAACCTCTCCCTGAACGGCACGCTGATCCTGGCGGCGATGGCTTCGTTCGCGGTGGCGGTCAACACCGACAGCTTGCTGGCCGGATTCCTGATGGGCATGTTCGTGGGCGCACTGGTTTCAGCCATTGTCGCCTTCACCAGCATCACACTGCGCCAGTCACAGGTCGCCGCAGGATATGTGCTGGCGCTTATGACGCGGGACACGGCTTTCTTCCTGGGCAACCCGTATATGGGCGCCTCCGGGCCGCGCGTCCCGGCGCTCCCGATCCCCGGGCTGCGCCAGCTCCCGTATGTAGGTCCCATCTTATTCGACCAGGACGCGCTGACCTACTTGAGCATTGGGCTGGCGCTGGCGGCCTGGTGGTGGCTGTACAAGACGCGCCCCGGTTTGTTGGTGCAGGGCGCCGGCGAGCGGCCGTCGGCGGCGTTCGTGCGCGGGTCCAATGTGGTCAGGATGCGTTACCTGTACACGATCGTCGGCGGGGCGCTGGTCGGATTGGCCGGGCCGACCTACTCTCTGAGTGTGAAAGCCGGGTGGAAAGGGACGATCTCTGGCCTGGACGGGATCGGTTGGATCGCCTTGGCGCTGACCATCTTCGGCGGCTGGAACCCGATCCGCGGTGCTGTGGGCGCCTACCTGTTCGCCCTCCTGCAGTGGCTGGGTTTGGTGCTGCAGCCTGTGCTGCCGGGAATCCCGTCGCAGGTGCTGCGCGTGGCCCCCTTTCCATTGATGATCCTGTCGCTGATGCTGGTCGGGGTGGGGCGAACGGAATGGGTGGACCGCACGTTGGCGGGGTTGCCGGACGATGTGCGGCGGTTGATCCGTCGTGTGCTGCGAACGATGGAAGTCCGCCCGCCCGCGGCGTTGGGTCAGCATTTCGAACGCGAATGAGTTTGCGGGCCTGTTGGTCTGTCCTTGAACGGTCGTCAGCCCGTGGGGACCGGCGTTCGGCCTTGGGATCGTTTGCCTCCTCACGGGGGTAACGGAAGGGTGAAACCCCACTTTCAGTCATGCCGACGGCGTAGAGGCAAGGCATGCCGGGCCCCTACGCAGCAGGGTATGTGTTACTCGGCTTGTGCGGAGAGCAGAGGCCGGTATTTCCATTCTGGAGAGTGGTAGTGAATTCCATGTTCGCCGGTTACAGATGCTCCGTTTGCGGAGAACAATATGCCCCCGACGAAGTCACCTACACCTGCCCGCAAGACGGCGGAAATCTCGACGTCCAGCTGGATGATGAAGCGATCCGTCGGGAAAGTTCACCGCGGGCGTTCGAGTCCAGTTCGACCATGTCCATGTGGCGCTATTTGCCGTTGCTGCCGGTTGAGCACCCCGGACATGACGGAACCCCCCTCCACTCGGTCGGGTGGACGCCGTTCTTCAGCGCGCCGGCCCTGCGCCAGGAAATGGGGCTGCGCAGGCTGTGGGTGAAGGACGACGGACGCAACCCGACCGCGTCATTCAAAGACCGCGCCAGTGCCCTGATCGTGGTCCGGGCCGAGTCGATCGGCGCCCGCCGCGTGATCACGGCCTCGACCGGCAACGCCGGCGCAGCCTTGGCGGGGATGGCCGCGGCTGCCGGCTTGCCGGCCACAATTCTGGCGCCTAAGAACGCGCCGCCGGCGAAGGTTGCCCAGCTGCTGATCTACGGGGCGGAAGTTCTGCTGGTGGACGGCTCGTACGATCAGGCCTTTGATCTTTCAGTGGAGGCCGCCGACGCCTTCGGCTGGTACTGCCGCAACACCGGCTACAATCCGTTTACGGCTGAGGGCAAGAAGACGGCGGCGTTTGAGATCTGCGAACAGCTGACGTTGAGCGATCCGCAAGGTGTCGAGCGCGGCGAGGCTTGGCAGGCTCCGGAGGCGGTCTTCGTGTCTGTCGGGGATGGGAACATCATTACTGGCCTGCACAAAGGCTTCAAGGAACTGGCTGAGCTGGGCTGGATCCATTCGGTGCCGCGCCTTTTTGGGATTCAGGCCGAGGGCTCGTCAGCGGTCTACAATGCTTTTGAGGCCGGTACCGAGGTGATCGAGGCGGTGTCCCCTGACACCCTGGCGGACAGCATCGCGGTCGGTCTCCCGAGGGACGGTCTGCGGGCGCTGCGCGCGGCGACGAGGACAGGCGGGGCCTTCCTCCAGGTCACCGATGCGGAGATCCTCGAGGCGATGCGCCATTTGGCCGTGCAGACTGGCGTGTTCGCCGAGCCGGCCGCGGCGGCGGGACACGCGGGGCTGCGGCGGGCGATCGAGGCCGGACGGCTGGACCCGGGAGAGCGTGTCGTCTTGCTGATCACGGGCAGCGGGATCAAAGATGTCCCTACGGCGATGAAGGCCACGGGAGAGCCGCGAGTGATTGAGCCGACGATGGACGCGCTGCGCGCGGCCATGCGGACGGGAACATAGGATGTCATCCGAGGAACAAATCACCTTCAGCATCATCGCGCCTGTGTACAACGAGGTGCAGTCTTTACCCGAATTGCACCGGAGGATGCGGGAAGTGATGTCGGGGCTAGGGGAACCGTGGGAACTCATTCTGGTGGACGACGGATCCGAGGACGGATCGACGGACCGCATTCGCGAGCTTGCGGCGCGCGACCCCCATATCCGCCCGGTGATCTTCGCCCGTAATTTCGGCCATCAGCTGGCCGTGACGGCGGGGCTGGATTACAGCCGCGGTCAGGCCGTGGTGATCATCGACGCCGACCTGCAGGACCCGCCGGAGGTGATCCCCGACCTCATCGAGCGCTGGAGGGAGGGGTACGAGGTGGTCTACGCGGTGCGGGGGGAGCGCAGGGGGGAGAGCTGGTCCAAGCGTTTCACAGCCGGCCTTTTTTACCGTCTGATCCACCGCATCACCGACGTCGATATTCCGCTCGACACCGGCGATTTCCGCTTGCTTGACCGCAAAGTGGTCGATTCGCTGAACCACATGCGCGAGCGCCATCGCTTCTTGCGCGGAATGTCCTCGTGGGTGGGCTTTCGCCAGGTGGGAGTCCGATACACGCGGGATCCGCGCTTCGCGGGGGAGACCAAGTACACCTATCGCAAGATGTTGGGGTTCGCGCTCAACGCCGTCACCAGCTTTTCGTATTTTCCGCTGCAGTTGGCGACCTATTTTGGCTTCGCCAGCGCGGCGGTTGCCGCGGCGGCGATCCCGGTTGTCATCATCCTGCGCTTGATGGGCAATCAAGCCTTTTTCGGCCAGGCGACGACTTTGCTGGCGGTGCTGTTCTTGGGCGGCGTCCAGCTGATCTCGCTCGGCATCCTGGGCGAGTACATTGGACGCCTGTACGACGAAGCGAAGGGCCGGCCGCTCTACGTCGTGCGCGAAGCGCCCGAGCAACCGGGACCTGAGCAGACAGGAGGCAGTACCACCGAAGATGATTGACCTCTCCGTCAACAAGCGCGGCCTGGAAAAGGCCGTTGAACGCGCCCGGGAGCGCGGCATCCTCATTCCGACGTTTGAACAGATGAAGAATCCGGAGCGTGTGCCGGAGTCGATTCGGGATCGGCTCAGCGAGATCGGTCTGTGGGACATTGACCCGGCCAACCTTTACCGCATCACGTGGAAGAACGAGCCCACCGAGCAGGACGGCGGATTTGGCGGTGTGAACAGCCTTGAGTTCCCGGCCTCCCTGACCGGGGTGGAGGCCCGGGTCATCGGGCTGGTCGGGAAGTGGTTCCCGACCGGTGCCCACAAAGTCGGCGCCACGTTCGGCTGCCTGGTGCCGCGGCTTGTGACCGGCCAGTTTGACCCCACGCGCGACAAGGCGGTCTGGCCTTCGACGGGCAACTACTGCCGGGGTGGAGCGTACGACGCGACCCTTTTGGCCTGCGAGTCCATCGCGATTCTGCCGGAAGGCATGAGCCGGGAGCGGTTCGATTGGCTGGCCAACGTGGCGGGCGAGGTCATCGCCACGCCGGGCACCGAGTCAAATGTGAAGGAGATTTTCGACAAGACCTGGGACCTGCGTGAAACGCGTCAGGACGTCGTCATCTTCAACCAGTTCGATGAATTCGGGAACTACCTCTGGCACTACGAGGTCACCGGCCACGCTATGCAGGAGGTGCTCGAAAATGCGCTGAGGCCCAACGACGAGTACCGGGGAGTCGTTCTCACGACAGGATCGGCGGGGACGATCGCCTGCGGCGATTACATGAAACAGCTCTTCCCCGCCAGCAAAATCGCGGCCGGCGAGGCCTGGCAATGCCCGACGCTGCTGGAAAACGGCTTTGGCGCTCATCGCATCGAAGGGATCGGCGACAAACACGTGCCCTGGATCCACAACGTCAAGAACACCGACATGGTGATGGCGCTCGATGACAACAGCATCGTCCACCTGGCCCGCCTGTTCAACGAGCCCGCCGGCCGGGACTATCTCGTGGCGCGAGGGGTTCCCGAAAACCTGGTGCAGCGCCTGGATCTGCTGGGATTCTCAGGCATCGCCAACCTGACGATGGCGGTGAAGTTCGCCAAATATTATGAACTCGGCGAGAACGATGTGATCCTGACCGTGCTCACGGATTCGATGGACCTCTACGGAAGCCGCTTGGACGAGATGCGCGCCGAGCGCGGTGAATACACGGATTTGGAGGCGGCGGCGGATTTCGCCCGCTACCTGCAGGGTCTGTCGACCGACCATGTGCTTGAGTTGCGCTATCCGGACCGCCGCCGAATTCACAATTTGAAATACTTCACCTGGGTCGAACAGCAGGGGAAGCGCCTGGAAGAGATTCAAGCCCAGTGGCATGATCGGGATTACTGGAGCCGGATCCGGGACCAGGTGGACGAAATCGACGACTTGATCAAGGCTTTCAATGAGCGGGTGGGCCTGACCGCCTGAGCCCCTCGAGGGTTTTGCGGTTGCATTCGCAAAGGGGGAGCGAAATGGAAACCGTCCGTCCTGAACATCTGATCTTGGTGGCGATTGTGCCCGATCCGAAGGATCTGGAGATCGCCCGCTTGCTCGGCTGGTACCGAATTCCGTTGGAAAGCGCGCCGAAGACGGTCCGAGTGGATTGGCTCGGCTTGTACCAGCCTTCCTCTTTCGGTGACGATAAATGGAAAGTGCGCTATCTGGCGCCGGTGCGCGGCCACGAACTGGTGCGGAGGATGGACCTGCTGGGGGATGAGCCCGATCATCCGCGGGCCGAGGCGCCCTATTACAAGCTTCAGCTGGGACCGCTCATGGAGCTGGACCCTCCGATTCTCGCCGACGGTTGGTACCGGTTTACGTTTTTGTTCACCACCGGCCGCCGCCTGTTCGAGGCTCGCACGCTGAAAGGCCTGACCGTATCGTCGTCCGTCGAGCATGACCGCCTGTGGCGGATGATCCGGGAGCGGTCTGACAGCTGAGCCGCCTGTCAGCGTGGCGGTTGCATAGGCAGCAAGTATGATTACGGTCAGTCCCCGGCCGTGAGATGATCCACGGATGCGAACGGCTTTGACCAAGGGAGATCGGATGCGTAAACTGCGCAGCGTAGGTATCCTGCTGATCCTCACAGTGGTCCTCGCCGGCGCCTTGCCGGCTTCGGCCCAATCCAAGACGTTGGTATGGGAGCGCTACGATGTTTTTCTCGACATCTCACCCAACGGCGATCTACGGGTCACGGAACGGCAGACGATCAACTTCACCTCCGGGACGTTCACCTTTGGATTCGCCGTGATCCCGTTGGACAAAGTGGAGCGGATCGTCGATGTCCACGTCAGTGAGCCCGGAGTCGGAAGCTACCAGGAGACGGACTACAGCATTGAACCGTTTACCTTTTGGACCGACCAATCCGGGGACGAGCTGGAAATACGCTGGAATTTTCCACCCACGTCAGATTCCACTCGCACCTTTGAGCTCTCCTACACGGTGCAGGGCGGCGTGCGCATTTACGAATCCGGTGACAAACTGCAGTGGATGGCGATCGACAGCGAGCGCGACTTTCCCATCGGAGCCGCTTCGGTTCAGGTGACGATTCCGGAGGGCGCCAGCTTCGAGGACATCGATTCGGCGGGGGTGGCCGCGGAATGGCAGCAGGGTGAAGACGGGCGCAGCGTGAGCTACGTCGCCCAGCGCAGGATGTCCCCATCCGACACTTTCGAAGTCGGTGTCGAATTCACTCACGGCGTGATCCCGGCCCAAACGCCGATGTGGCAGCCGGAGGTCGATCGTGAGGAGTTCTTCGACCTGAATGTGCGCCCCGTTCTCACACTGATCGTGGGCCTGATGGCCGCGTTGTTTGCCATCGGACTGCCGCTGCTTGTGTACTTGCTCTGGTCCTCGCGCGGCAGGGATCCCGGGGTGGGGCCAGTGCCCGATCATCTGAGCGATCCACCCAGCGATCTGCCGCCGGGGGTTCTCGGATCGCTGATCGACGAACAAGCCGACATGCAGGATGTGGTCGCTTCCATCGTCGATCTGGCCCGCCGCGGCTACTTGACGATCGAGGAGACCGAGAAGCCGGGTTTGCTCGGCTTCGACACGCAGGATTTCGTCTTCCGGCGCACCGAGAAGGAGGACGGGGACCTGCGGGCTTATGAGCGTCGCATTATGCGGGGGATGTTCCGAAGGGGACGTGTCGAGCGCGAATTGAGCGACCTGCGCAACAAGTTCTATCGCCACCTCGACGATATCCAGGAGGAGCTGTACAAGGAGCTCGTCCGCGAGGGCTTTTTCAAATCCCGACCTGACAAGACCCGGGGCCGGTGGACGGGAATAGGCATAGGAGGCCTCGGGCTGGCGTTCCTGGGTGGAGTGTTCCTGGTGCCCCTCTCGAGTCTTACGGGCGCCTTTCCCTGTTTAGCGGTTGGCCTGGGATTCGGCGGCGTGGCGCTCATCCTGGCCGCCCGTCACATGCCGGTCAAGACGCGCAAGGGAACCGAGGCCGCGGCGAAGTGGGAGGCGTTCCGCAGTTATCTGAGGCAGATCGAGAAGCTGACGGATCTCGAGGAGGCCTCCGGGCTTTTCGAACAGTACCTTCCGTACGCCATCGCGTTCGGCATGAACAATTCGTGGATCAACAAGTTCACCCGCCTGACGAACGCGCCTGCGCCGGGCTGGTACATCCCCTTTCCTCGACCCGCGGGAGGGACGGCCTCCGGCGGTGGGCGCGGGCTGGCGAAGGAGGTTCCGTCCGGCTCAGGCGGTGGGCTGCAGAGCATGTCGGACAGCATGGCGGGCGGTCTGCAGAGCATGAGCGATGGGCTGACGCGCATGCTCAACAGCACCGGTCGAGTTTTGAAGAGCGCCCCCTCGTCGAGCGGGACGAGCGGAGGCGGCGGCTTCAGCGGCGGGGGATTCAGCGTCGGCGGGGGTGGAGGCGGCGGCGGCCGCGGGTTCGGTTGATTTTCGCCAACAGGGAAAGGAACGTATGTGAAGAGCGGTAGAACCGTCGCGATCCTATTGCTGGGGGGAGCTGCTTTGTTGGTCATATTGGGCATCGCGTGGCTCGGCGGCGGCATGGCTGAAGGACGGCTGCGGCTGACCGGGGCGCTGCTGGGTGGGGTGTTGCTGGCTGCCCTCGCGCTGCCCTTGCTGGGTGGTGGTGTCTATCTTTTGGCCCGATCCCGCCGGGAGGAGGCCCTGGACGCCGAGCGGGATCAGCTGCGCAAGATACTGGACATGGTCGAAAGTCGCGGTCAGATGCCGGTGAGCGACCTTGCTATCGAGCTCAAGGTCAACCGAATCGAGGTTCAGGAAAAGATCCATGCCCTCGTGGGTATGGGGGTCTTCTCCGGATTCGTCAACTGGGAAGAGGGCGTGCTGTACAGCGAGGATGCCGCCGGATTGCGTGACCTGGAGCGCTGCAAGTACTGCGGCGGAGAGCTCAAGCTCGCCGGCAAAGGTGTGGTCACCTGCCCTTACTGCGGCACGGAGTATTTTTTAAGTTAGACCTGGTTTTCCCCATGTTGTACCGACGGAACGCCAGAATTCTTGGGTCGCTGGGTTCGGCTGGACCTCCTCCAGTGCCGGCCCGCACGGTGGATCCGCTGCCTCGAAGCCGAGAGTACTGAACGGACGCGATCGAGGAGGTGTTGATTCGAGATGGCCGCGATCAATCTGGTCGGCGGCACGCTGATCACCGCACAAGGACGTCAGCAGGCTGATCTGCGGATAGAGGGCGAAAGCATCGCCGCGGTCGGAGAGGACCTGCCCGCCGAGGGCGCCCAGCTGATCGACGTGAGCGGCAAGCTGATCCTTCCCGGCGGCATCGATCCCCACGTTCACCTCAACCTGCCCATGTTCGACACGGTGTCCTCCGACGATCACTACACGGGGCACAAGGCTGCGGCCTTCGGCGGGACGACGACCGTCATGGATTTCGTGCCGCAGCCGGAGGAGGGGGGGCTTCTGGCGGGCGTTAAGGCTTGGCACGAACGGGCCGACCATCGGGCGGCCATCGACTTCAGTTTTCACATGAACATCACGAATCTCTCGCCGGGCATTTTGGCCGAAATCCCCGAACTCCTGGACGAGGGGATCACGACTTTGAAAGTCTTCATGGCCTACAATGACCGGCTGCGGTTGCAGGATGGTGAGATCTTTCAGGTGATGCGCGCGGGCGCCGAGAACGGGATGACCACGATGCTGCACGCGGAGAACGGCGACGTGATTGAGCTTCTCGTCGGGGAGGCCTTGGCGGCGGGACATTCAGCGCCGATCTGGCACGCTCGGACCCGTCCTGCGTGGGGAACCGTCGAGGCCGTGCTGCGTGGGATCGCCTTGGCCGAGCAAGCGCGAGCGACACTGTATGTTGTCCATCTGAATACCGCGGGGGGCCTGGATCAGGTGCGGTACGGTCGGGCGCGCGGCGCGCAGGTCATGGGCGAAACCTGCCCGCAGTACCTTTTTTTCACCCGGGAGGACCTCCAGCGTCCCGACGGTGCGAAGTGGATCTGCTCTCCGCCGCTGCGGACACCGGCGGACAACGACGCGCTTTGGGAGGGGCTCTCCGACGGCAGTATCCAGGTGTTTGGCACCGACCACTGCCCGTTCTTCTATGAAGGCACGCGTGCAATCGATTACGAAGGCGAAGAGGTGCAAATCCCGGGCAAGGAGCTGGGTCGCTCGGATTTCACCAAGATCCCCAATGGGCTTCCGGGCGTGGGCGACCGTATGCCAATCTTGTGGTCTTATGGAGTGCGTCAGGGCCGTCTCACCCCCGAGCAATTCGTGGCGGTCACCAGCACAAATCCGGCCAAGATTTTCGGGCTCTACCCGCGCAAGGGTTCGCTGGAGATCGGCAGCGACGCCGATCTCGCGGTCTGGGATCCTGACCGGAAGGTCACCTACGGCCTGCAGCTCGCCCACCACCGGACGGATTACAACCTGTACGAAGGCTGGGAGCTCTTGGGCTTTCCGGAAAAGGTCTTCCTGCGGGGAGAGCTTCTCGTCGATGGTGGTGAATGGCGCGGGCGGCCCGGCGCCGGAAAGTACCTGCACCGGGAGCCCGGAGCCGCATTCATCTGAATTGCCGACGGCGAGGGGACTTCTCCCGGAACAACCGGGATGCATTGAGCTCGATTTCGGCCACATGCTAGAATGGGTGCGCTTCTGAGGCGGACCTGCAGAAAATGAAGTGTTCCGGTGGCGTCGGCCGCCGATGGAGGGCGCGGCCGGAGGATCGCCTTCCCTTGGACAGGCGGTGGACTGCCTCGACCAGCGGTCTCCCGGATCCAAACGCGGAAGCGGGTCGTATTTCACGGGCAGGACGACAGGATCGCCAAATGCTGATCACCAACGCCCGCATCATCACCTGGACGAGTCCGAACCAAATTCTGGAGGACCACGCCCTCCTCATTGAAGATTCAAAGATCGCCCGGGTAGGGCCGTCAGCCGAGCTGAAAGGGGCGGCGCCCGAGGCGGAGGTCTTCGACGCTCAGGGGCAGTTTGTCATGCCGGGCTCGATTTGTGCCCACACGCATTTCTACGGTGCATTTGCGCGCGGCATGGCCATCCCGGGTCGGGCGCCGCGCGACTTCCCCGAGATCCTGCGCAAACTATGGTGGCCGCTCGACGAATCGCTCACGGAGGAAGATGTTCGCTATTCGGCTCTTACCGCTCTGGTCGATGCGATCCGGCACGGGACCACCACGCTCATGGACCACCATGCCTCTCCGAACGCGATTGAGGGTTCGCTGGATGTCATCGCCGAGGCGGTAGGCGAGGCCGGGGTGAGGGCTGTGCTCTGTTATGAAGTTACCGATCGGGGCGGTCCGGAGCGGGCGGCAGCCGGGCGCGAGGAGAACCTGCGCTTCCTCGAGCGTTGCCGGGCCCAGACGGTCGCCGAGGGACGGGTGGCCGCCGCGTTCGGGCTGCACGCCTCGATGACGATCGAAGATCAGACCCTGGCGGCGTGCAGGGAGCTGGCGCCCGAGAACACGGCTTTCCATGTGCACGTCGCCGAGCATGAAGCCGACGAGTATGACAGTTTGGCCCGCAGCGGGGTGCGGATCGCGGAGCGCCTGGACGAGTTCGGGCTGCTCAACGAGCGTTCGATCTTGGCCCACGGTGTTCATCTCGATCCGGCCGAAATGGCGCGCATCGCCGACTCCGGCGCGTGGCTGGCCCACCAACCGCGCTCCAACATGAACAACGGCGTGGGCGTCGCCGACGTGGAAGGCATGCTCCGCCTGGGGATTCCCGTGGGTCTGGGGAATGACGGTTTCTCCAATGCGATGTGGGAGGAATGGAAGGCGGCTTATCTGGTGCACAAGGTATGGCACCGGGATCCACGGCGGATGCAGGCCGATCAGGTCGCGCGGATGGCCGCGTACAACAACGCCCGGTTGGCCTCGTCGTTTTTCCCCGGCGCACCTTTGGGCGTGATAGGGGAAGGAGCTCACGCTGACTTGATCTTGGTCGATTACCATCCCACCACACCACTGACCGCCGACAATTTGCCCTGGCACATGGTCTTCGGATTTCAGGGCTCGATGGTGACCACGACGATCGTGGCCGGTGACATCCTGATGAGGGATGGCGAGCTGACCACTCTGGACGAGGAGCGGATAAGCGCCCGCTCCCGCGAGCTGGCGGCCGAGCTGTGGCAGAGATACCCAAAGTACGTGCCGGCGGAAGGGATATAGAGGAGATCTCATGAGCGACCGACTTATTCTCACTTTGGCGATTATTGGCGGAACGGGAAAAGAAGGCCAGGGCCTGGCATATCGTTGGGCGAAGGCGGGGTATCACGTGACCATCGGTTCGCGAACGCCCGATAAGGCCGAGCGGGTTGCCGAAGAGATCAACAAGAGGCTCGGCAGTGAGATGGTGCGCGGCGCTGGAAACGAATCGGCCGTCGAAGCCTGCGACATCGCCGTCCTTACCGTTCCCTACAGCGCCCACCGGACGACGCTTGAGGGGCTGAAGGAGCCGCTGCGGGGCAAAGTGCTGGTGGACGTCACGGTCCCGCTCGACCCATCCGATCCGGCCGCTGTCCACGTTCCGGAAGCGGGAAGCGCGGCCCAGGAAGCCCAGGAGATCCTGGGCGAAGAGGTCGAGGTCGTCGCCGCGTTCCAGAACGTCTCCTTCGTGTACCTGAAGACGGGCGGTCCTGTGCCCTGTGATGTGCTGGTGTGTTCGGACTCGGAATCGGCCAAAGAGCAGGCCCTTCAGTTGGTTGAAGCCGCCGGTCTGCTCGGCTGGGATGCAGGCCCATTGGGGAACGCGGTCGTGGTGGAGGGCCTGACATCGGTCCTGCTGGGGATCAATAAGCGCTACGAGATTAAGCACTCCGGGATACGCATCACCGGGGCCTAGCGCCTCCTGTCTTCCCATGACCGGAAAGTTGGTGCTGACGGCTCTCCCCGACCTGCCGCTGATCCAGCCGGGCGACGATTTGGTAGGCTTGATCTCGTCGGGACTTGGGCGGGCCGGAATCGAGCTGGCGGACGGCGATGTGATCGTTGTCGCACAGAAGATCGTGTCGAAAACCGAAGGCCGGCTGGTGGAATTGGCGCGGGTCCAACCCTCGCAAGAAGCCCAAGAATTGGCCCGGGAGGTGGACAAGGATCCCCGTGTGGTCGAGCTCGTGCTCGCCGAGAGCAACAGGGTACTGCGCCGTCGCCCCGGTCTGCTGGTGGTGGAACACCGGCTGGGGTTTGTGTGCGCCAACGCGGGCATCGATCACTCAAATATCGACCCGCAGAAGGGCGGCGACGATGAGTGGGTGCTCCTGCTTCCGGAGGATCCAGATCGGTCTGCGGAGCGGCTGCGCGCCGGGCTTCAGGATGCTCATGGGGCCTCCATTGGCGTGCTGATCGTCGACTCTCATGGCCGGGCGTGGCGGATGGGCACGGTCGGAGTTGCGGTCGGTGTAGCCGGGTTCCCAGCGGTGGTGGACCTGCGCGGGACCCCCGACCTCTTCGGCCGCAGGCTGCAGATCTCTGAGGTCGGGCTGGCTGATGAAGTCAGCGGCGCGGCTTCCATCTTAATGGGTCAGGCTGCCGAGGGCCGGCCGGTCGTTCACGTGAGGGGACTGCCATATCCCCTGCGGGAGGCCAATCTGCGTGAGATCCTGCGTCCCGAAGAGGAGGACCTCTTTCGCTAGCCTTGAGGGGCGTTCGATTGGTTTAGAATAGAAACCCGGTGATCGGGCTTATGGCCCTTCAACTTTCTATCCACTCGAATGAGGTCCCTCTTTTACAGTTCTGGAGTATGAACGAGTGGTCGAAGTTCCTGACCAGGCATTGGATTTGGTTTCGGATGAAACAAAAGCCTACGCGGTCCTTGCCACGGTGATGAAGGACGGATCACCTCAGGCGACCCCTGTCTGGTTCGACATGGAGGACGGTCTGGTGCGCGTCAATACGGCGCGTGGACGGGTGAAGGATAGGACCCTTCAGGCCCGCCGGCCGGTGGCCCTGTGCATCCTGGATCCGGAGGACCCGTACCGGTACCTCATGCTCCGCGGCGAAGTGGTCGAAGAGACCGAAGAAGGCGCGATGGAGCACATCAATCACTTGTCTTGGAAGTATCGTGGGGAAGAAAAATACTCGGGCTATACGGGCACCCCCCGGGTGATTTACAAAATCCGTCCGTGGAGTTGGTATCACAAACCATGAATTCTGCGCGGCCCTCCTTTCATGAACTGGCCGCGACTCGCCAATCTATCCGCCAGTTTACTGACGAAGAGGTCCATCAGGACCTGATTGCGCGGCTGTTGGAATCGGCCACTCGCGCGCCTTCGGCCCACAACCGCCAGCCTTGGCGCTTCGTGATCCTCCCCAGAGATGAGCATCGGGTCCGGTTGGTCGAATCGATGTCGAGGCGGTTTCGCGCCGACCTCGAACGGGACGGCGTGCCGGAAGAGAAAATCGAGACCTTGGTGGAACGAGGCCGGCGTCGGCTTATGGATCCCCCGCTGGCGATCCTTCTTTGCATGACGATGGAGGAGATGGACGGGTACCCTGACCCGAAGCGCGCGCAGGCGGAGCGCACGATGGCGATTCAATCCGTCGCGTTGGCAGGCGGCCAACTGCTGCTGGCGGCGCACGCCGAGGGCCTGGGGGCCTGCTGGGTGTGCGCGCCGTTGTTCACTCCCGAGATCGTGCGCCGTGAGCTCGACTTACCCGACGCATGGGAGGCGCAAGGCGTGTTGATTCTCGGCTGGCCGGCGGAGTCCGGGCGCGATCGAAGTCGGCGGGCGGTGGAAGAGGTGAGCGTATGGCGATGAAGGTCGTCGCGCTGGCCGGTGGTGTTGGAGGAGCCAAGCTCGTCGACGGACTGGCCCAGGTGCATCCGGACCAGTCGCTGACCGTCGTGGTCAACACGGGGGATGATTTCGAACATCTCGGGCTCCACATCAGCCCGGACCTGGATACCGTGGTCTACACGCTGGCGGGTTTGGCCAACGCTGAGACCGGCTGGGGGCGCGCGGAAGAGACGTGGAATGCCATGGCCGAGCTGGAGCGCTTGGGCGGCCCCACATGGTTCCGGCTGGGTGATAAAGATTTGGGCATGCATCTCGCCCGCACGCAGGCGCTGCGCGCGGGCCGGTCGCTGTCGGAATACACGTGTGAGGCCGCGGAGGCGCTCGGAATCCATGTGCAGGTGCTGCCCATGAGTGACGAGCGGGTCGCTACGATCGTGCACACGGCGGAGGAAGGGGACTTACCGTTTCAAAACTATTTCGTCCAGCGCGGCTGCGAACCGGTTGCCCGCGGCTTCACCTTCGCCGGCGCAGATCAGGCCGAACCGGCGCCGGGTGTCCACAGGGCCCTCGAGAACGCCGGGTTTGTGGTTCTGTGTCCGTCCAATCCTTGGGTGAGTCTGGATCCCATCCTCGCCGTGCCCGGGATGCGGGCCATGGTCGGGGCCAAGCCGGCGGTGGCTGTCTCGCCGATCATCGGTGGGCGCGCGCTCAAAGGGCCGGCGGCCAAGATCTACGGTGAGATGGGGGTCGAGCCCTCCGCGACCGCCGTCGCGAGCCATTATGCTGGGCTACTGGACGGTATCGTGATCGATGAACAGGACCGAAAACAGCGCGGGGGCATCGAGGCCCTCGGGCTTGCATGTCTGGTGACGCGCATCGTGATGCGGGACCGGGCCGATCGGGCGCGGCTCGCGTCCGAAGTCATTTCGTTCGCGACAAGTTTGGCGAAAGTAGGTATCAGCGCATGACCATCTGGGCGATTGTGCCGGTCAAGCCACTGCGTCGAGCGAAGTCTCGGCTGTCGCCGATGCTCTCGGAAGACGAGCGGGCCGAATTGAGTCAGCGGATGCTCGCGCACACGTTGGACGTTCTGGGGTCGGTCCCTGTTGTGGAGCACACCCTGGTCGTGAGCCGGGATCCCAAGGCGTTGGCATTGGCTCGCGATCAAGGGGCACGAACCGTCATGGAACGGGGCACCCCCGAGTTGAACCGGGCCCTGGTGCGGGCCACGGTCGTGGCGCGGGGCTACGGCGTCTCGGGCGTGCTGATCTTGCCGGCCGATCTCCCCCTGATCGATCGCGGGGATCTGGAAAAACTGATTGAATTGGCGACCGATCCCCCGGTGGTTGTGGTCGCCCCTGATCGGCGCGGCAGAGGCACCAATGCCCTGCTGTCGGCTCCGCCCGGTTTGATAAAATATGACTTTGGGCCGAACAGCTTCACGCGCCATAAAGAACAAGCGGAGAACGCTGGCGCGCGTCTGGAAATCTGCCAGTTGCCCTCTTTTGGCCTCGATGTAGATATCCCTGAGGACCTCGAGCTCCTCAACCATCGCACACCCACATCCGAGGATCTCCCTCTCGGAGGAGACCGATGACCTTCGACAGAGTCGCGCTGTACCTCCAGGATGCTCATGACCTTCGAGACGGTCTGGATTATGTGCGCTACGCGGAGGAGAAGGGTTTCGAAGCCGTCTGGCAGGCCGAGTCGCGGTTGGTTCGCGACGCGGTCGTCCCCATGGCAGCCTACGCCGCGGTGACGGAGAGCATCAAAGTCGGATCGGGCGTGATCAACAATTGGACGCGCAATATCGGGCTCCTGGCCTCCACCTATCTCACGCTCGACGACCTGGCTCCAAACCGGGTGCTGTGCGGAATCGGCGCCTGGTGGGATCCGTTGGCCAAGAACGTGGGCATCGAGCGCCGTAAGCCGCTGCTCGCAATGCGGGAGACCGTGGAGGTGCTGCGCCGCCTGCTGAACATGGAGACGGTGACGTTTGAGGGGGAGTTTCACCAGGTGAAAGGCATCGAGCTCGACGTCGTCCACGGGCGCAAGGAGCCGCGCGATGTCCCGATTTATATCGGCGCCACGGGCCCGAAGATGCTCGAGTTGACCGGTGAAATCGCCGACGGTGTGGTGCTCAACTACTGCGTCCCCCCTTCGTACAACGACATGGCCATGGAGCGGTTGGAGGCCGGCGCGGGGAAAGCTGGACGGTCGATCGACGACCTTGACCGGCCTCAACTGATCGTTTGCTCGGTGGACGATGACCGGGACCGCGCGCTGGATACCAGCCGCGAGCTCCTGACGCAGTATCTCGCCCAGCAGCCGCATATCGCCAGGGCGAGCGAGGTGCCGTCGGAGGTCGTCGAGGGGATCCAGTCGATCCTTGGCTGGCCGGCGAGCCACGGCGAGATTCAGCAGGCCAAGCACCTGGTTCCCGATGACCTCGTGGAGCGAATCAGCGCCTCGGGCAGGCCGGATGAAGCCCGTCTCAAGGTCCAGGAGTATATGAACCACGGCTGCACCTGTCCGATCCTGTATCCGGTGGGAGGGGATGTTCGTCTGCTGATCGACACGTTCGCCCCGGAAGCCTGACCGCCGGGCAGCCCGCAGGACCCCCGCAGCCCGCGATGGGAGACCGTCCGATGACAAGGCAAGGCGACCTCGAGGCCCCGGATGAAAACCTCGGCCGGCAGCCCAATTCGAGCCGTTGCTTCGTTTGCGGTCTGGACAACCACACGGGACTCCGCCTTGTCTTTTACAATGTAGGTCCGGGGCGGGTGGAGGCGCGCTATGCGGTGGACCGAGCCTATGAGGGTTATCCGGGAGTGGTTCACGGTGGAATTGTGGCCGCGATGCTCGACGAAGCCGTCGGGCGCGTGGCGATGACGGAGGATCCGAATCACTTTTTGGTCACGGCCAAGCTGGAGCTGAAGTATCGGGCCCCGGTTCCCATCGAACAGCAACTGCGGATTGTCGGTCATCGACTTCGAGACCGGGGCGGAATCACCGAATCGGAGGGGTGGATTTATTTGCCTGACGGGTCGGTGGCCGTGGAGGCCAAGGCGCTGTTGGCCGATCGCCCGGGAGGCCGAGTGGAGCAGACGGTGCTCGACGAGCTGGGCTGGAAAGTGCAGTCCGGTCCGATTGACACGGATAGGATGGAGAACCCCGAGTGACCCCTCTGACTTACCATCGCCCCCAATCGATCGAAGAGGCCGTTGAGCTGCTGGAAACGGGCCTCCCACTGGCGGGCGGCACGACCCTGACGCCAATTCGACGCTCGCTGGAGGCTGTGATCGATCTGCAGGACCTCGGGTTGGACCAGTATGCGGTCCACGGCGACGTGGTGAGTTTTGGAGCCGCGCTGCCACTGCAGCGCTTGTATGAGGAAATGCGATCTCTCCTGCCTCCGTTCGCCGATTCTGCCCGGCGGGAGGCGGCCCGCAATCTTCGCAATCAGGGCACCTTCGTCGGCGCGGTGATCTCCGGTGACGGGCGCTCGCCGCTGCTGTGCGCGGCCCTGGCGCTGGATCCGATTCTCCAGCTGGCGCCGGCCGCCGAAGCCGTTTCGCTCTCGCAGCTCTTGGAGCGCCGCCGGTCGGAACCGCGACGATTGATCACACAAGTGAACCTGAACCTGCCTGAGGCGATGGCCTACGAGCAGGTGGCCCGGGCGCCGATGGACCGGCCCATGGTGAGCGCCGCGGCCTGCCGCTTCGTCGACAGTGAGGGCAACACGAATACCCATATTTCGCTGGGGGGATTCGGACCGCAGCCGGTCAGCCTGGACGTGGGAGCTTTGGAGGTGGATGCTGATATTGAGCGCGTCGTTGAAATCGCCCGCTCGGAGTTCGCCGAAGCCGGCGATCAGTGGGCGAGCGCCGAGTACCGCAGCCAGGTCGCCGGTACGCTGGTTTCGCGGGTTATCCGGGAGGTTATGCCGTAGATGGAACTTGAATTCAAAGTCAACGACCGCATATCCTCGCTCACCGTTCCCGAGGGCGCGACTCTGCTCGATGTGCTGCGCGAGAGCTTGGGCCTCCACGGCGTAAAGCACGGTTGCGAGACCGGTGAGTGCGGCGCCTGCACGGTGCTGTTGGACGGGATTCCGGTCAACACCTGCGTCATGCTGGCGGCGCAGGCGGCCGGGAAGTCGATCACGACCATCGAGGCGCTAGGGGCTCGGCCCCAGATGGGCTGGAAGGAAACCGGCGGACTCGACCCGCTTCAGCAAGCTTTCGTCGAGACGGGCGCCATTCAGTGCGGCTACTGCACACCGGCCATGATCCTGGCCGGGCGCGCCCTCCTGGAGCAGGAGCCGGCGCCGGACGAAGTGCAGGTGCGCGAAGCCCTGTCCGGTGTGCTGTGTCGCTGTACCGGTTACCTGAAGCCGGTCCAGGCTGTGCTGCGCGCCGCGGCGGTGATGCGCGGCGAGGACATAGCGCCAATTCAGGATGCAATCCCGGCGCCCCCTGAGCTCTTTGAGCCGCCGGCCGAAGGCGGAGAGCCAGGTGCTGGTGAAGCGCCCGTGAGACCTGGAGCCGGGATGCAGACCGAGATCATGCCCAAGATCAAGGTGGCGCCGGACACTCAGACTTGGCGCTCGGTCGGCAAGCCGGAAGTGAAGGTGGACGCGGTCAAGCTGGTCCAGGGCAAGTCGGCGTTCGCCGCTGATTTCGAGCGGCGGGGCATGCTGGTGGCCAAGGTCCTGCACAGCCCGCACGCGCACGCCCGGATCGAACGCATCGACGCCTCCAAGGCGCGCCAGCTGGACGGTGTTGCCGCTGTGCTGACTTGGGAGGACCTGCCGCGGGTGGTGTACTCGACCGCCGGGCAATCCGATCCCATCCCCGGTCCGCTGGATATGTTCTCTCTGGACAGCAAGGTCCGCTTTGTCGGCGACCGGGTGGCCATGGTGGCCGCGGAGAGCGGGGAGATCGCCGAGAAGGCGCTGGAGCTGATCGACGTCGAGTATGAGCTGTTGGATCCGATATTCGACCCCGAACGGGCCCAAGAGGATGGCGCGCCGCTGATCCACGACGAGCCGGAGTACGAAGACTTTGACGAATCGGATGCGAGCCGTAATCTGGCCGCGGAGATCCGTATCGACATCGGTGATGTTGAGCGCGGCTTCGAGGACGCCGATCTGGTGGTCGAGGACACCTACCATGTGCCCAAAGTCCAGCAGGCCTCCATCGAGCCGCACGTCGTCATCACCTACTGGGACGAAGACGATCGGCTGGTCATCCGGACCAGCACCCAGGTCCCGTTCCACGTGCGGCGGCAGCTTGCGCCCGTGCTCAACCTGCCTCCCAAGCGCATTCGCGTCGTCAAACCGCGCATCGGCGGCGGATTCGGCGGCAAGCAGGAGGTCATGATCGAGGACGTGGCGGCCCACCTGACCATCGCCACCGGGCGGCCGGTGCGTTTCGAGTACACGCGGTCCGAGGAGTTCTTCGCCGCCCGTTCGCGCCACCCCATGCGGCTGCGCATGCGGACGGGCGTAAAAAACGACGGCACCATCACCGCCAACGAGATGATCTGCCTCAGCGATACCGGCGCTTACGGTTGCCACGCGCTGACGGTGGCCGGCAACACGGGTCACAAATCCATGGCGCTGTACGTGGGCGACGGACCGTACCGGGAGGATCCCAATATCCGCTTCTACGCTGACGTCGTGTACACCAACACCCCGCCTTCGGGCGCGTACCGCGGCTATGGCGTACCGCAAGGATTCTGGGCCGTCGAGCGGCATATGGAACGGGTGGCGCGCAGAGTCGGAATAGATCCACTCGAGTTCCGTCTTAAGAACGCGCTGCGCGCCGGTGAGATCCACCCTTTCAGCAAAGTCTGGTCGGAGGGCCGAAAAGCCCGGCCGGAGACGGTGAATACATGCGGTCTGCCGGACTGCGTGTCGCAGGGCGCGGCGGCGATCGACTGGCACGATAAATACGGTAACCGCGACTGGCACGAGGTGCCCGGAAAGCCCCAACTGCGCAGGGGAATCGGGGTAGCCGCAGTGATGCAGGGCACGGCAATCCCCTACCTGGACATGGGTGGGGCCAGCATCAAGATCAACGACGATGGCTCGTTCAACCTGCTCGTCGGCGCCACCGATCTCGGAACCGGCTCCGACACCGTGCTCGCCCAGCAAGCGGCCGAGATTCTGGGGGTTCCCCTCGAAGACATCGTCATTTATTCCTCCGACACGGACTTCACGCCCTTCGACAAGGGAGCTTACGCCTCCAGCACGACTTACATCTCCGGCGGCGCCGTGGTGCGAGCGGCCAAAGAAGCCGCCGAACGCATCCGGATCCGCGCCGCGAACATGCTGTCCGACGAGGGCGAGAAGGTGCGGCCGGACCAGATCCGGCTGTCGGAGCGGCAGGCGTGGGCGCCGGACGGCCGTTCGGTTTCGCTGGCCGACATCGCTCTGGACTCGCTGCACCACCGCGATCAAGAGCAGATCATGGGCATTGGCTCGTACATGTCCCCGGTGTCGCCGCCCCCCTTTGCCGCGCAGTTCGCCGAGGTGACCGTCGATGTGGAAACCGGCCAGGTCGTGGTGGACAAGCTGATCATGGCCGTCGATGCCGGCGTGATCGTCAACCCGCTGACCGCCTCGGGCCAGGTTGAAGGTGGCATGACCCAGGCGCTCGGATATGCGGTTTGCGAGGAGATGCTCTATGACGAGCGCGGCTGGGCCAGGGAGTCCAACTTCACTGACTATCACATATTCGCCGCCCACGAAATGCCCGAGCTGCAAACGATCTTCGTCGAAACGTTCGAGCCGTCCCATCCATTCGGCGTGAAGGCGGTGGCGGAGATCCCGATGGACGGCGTGGCGCCGGCGGTGGGCAACGCGGTGCTGGACGCCTGCGGCGCCGACATCCAGGTAGCGCCGATCACCCCCGAACGAGTCTGGCGGGCATTACAGGCATGACGTTCGTTCGCACTTCGCGCGAAGATGAGCAGGCGCGAGCGGTTGAACGCTGGTCGTCGCGAACCTACGTTGTCGGGCACGTCAACCCCGACACCGACGCCATCGCCTCGGCGATGGGCTACGCATGGCTGCTGAGCGCTAAGGACGGATCCGACGTGCGGGCGGCCCGCGCCGGATCGATCAGTGAGCAGACCGCATGGGCGCTCGACCGGTTGGGCTTAGAGGCGCCGGAGTTCCTCTCGGACGCCTCGCCGCGCTTCGAAGCCATTGTGCACCGGCTGGACACGGTGCGCCCGGATCAACCCCTCGGCGAGGCGTGGGCGATCGCCAATCGCACCGGCTTCGCGGCGCCGGTGGTCGACCGTGAGGGCAAGCCGGTAGGCATGATCACCGCGTTCAGCCTTTTCCGGCTGATGAGCGAGCTGATGGGCAAAGATATCGACCGTCCCGGCAAGCCGTTGAACGAGATCTTCTCGCTGCCTTCCGAGTCGGCCGCCGACAAGAGCGTGCCTAAATTCCAGGCCGCCTGGCGCATCCGGGACCTGCTGACTCGCATTCTGCGCGAGGAGCGCAATGAGTTTTGGGTGGTCGACGAATGGGGGAACTACCTTGGCGTCTGCCGCCAGCGCGATCTGTTGGATCCGCCCCGGCTGCGCATCATCCTCGTGGATCACAACGAGGCCGAGCAGTCGATCGGCGCGCTTGAAGAGGCGGAGCTGCTCGAGGTGCTTGACCACCACCGCCTCGACAACCCGGCGACGCGCACCCCCATTCGCTTCTGCGTCGAGCCCGTCGGCAGCACCAGCACCCTCGTCGCCGAACGCATCCAGGAGGCCGGGATGAGCGCGCCGCCGGAGCTGGCCGGGATGCTGCTGGCCGGTCTGCTCTCCGACACGCTTGTCCTTTCCTCTCCTACGACGACCGACCGGGACGAGCGCGCCGCCGAAACGCTGGGGCGGTGGGCGTTTGTCGGTGGCGCACCGCTCGAGAACCAGACGGTCGAGTCGTTCGGCCGCCAGCTCCTGCAAGCTGGGGCCGGCTTGGCGACTCGTGATCCCGACGCGGTGGTCACCGGAGATCTCAAGATCTACGACGAAACCGGCGCGAAGTTCGCCATCGCCCAGGTGGAGGTGACGGATATGATGGAGCTCACAGACCACCTGGATGAGCTGCGGACCGCGCTCGAACGGCTGCGCGAGAAGCGCGGGCTCGATTTCACGATGCTGATGGTCACGGACGTTGTCGGCGGGTCAAGCCGGCTGGTCCTCCAGGCGGCGCCGCCGGCGCTGGACGAGCTGCCCTATCAGCCTCACTCCGACGGCACGCTCGAGGCCAAGGGTGTCGTCTCGCGCAAGAAGCAACTCCTTCCCGTCGTTCTGGCGCTCCTCGAAGAATAGATGGAGCTCTATCAGCGGCTGGCACAGCTGCGCCGTGAGGGCAAGTCGGTCGCGCTGGTCACGGTGATCCACGCCGAGGGCTCGGTGCCACGCCATGAAGGGACAAAGATGCTGGTGTTTCCGGACGGCAGCATCACGGGGACGGTCGGCGGTGGAGAAATGGAAAGCCGGGTGATCGAGGCGGCGGTGGAATCGCTGCAGGACGGAAAGCTGCAGCGCTGCTCGTACTCGTTCCGCGACCCCGAGCGCGGGGATGTCGGCGTGTGCGGCGGCGAGATGGAGGTGCTTGTGGAACCCATCATGCCCCCGGAACAGCTCGTAATCGTCGGAGGCGGGCACGTGGGCCAGTCCGTAGCTTATCTGGCGTCCTGGCTCGGTTATGAAGTGGTTGTGGTCGACGACCGCGCCGAGTTCGCCACCCCAGAGAGGGTCCCCGATGCCGATCGGTACGTGCAGGCCCCGCTCTCCGAGCTGACCGATCACGTCACGATTCACGACCGAACCTATGTACTGTTGACCACCCGCGGGGTGGACGTAGACTTGGAAGCGCTGCCGCCGCTGCTTGAGACACCGGCGGCCTACGTGGGTGTCATCGGCTCTCGGCGACGTTGGGAGACCGCGGCGCAGAGGCTGCTCGAAGCGGGGGTCCCGCGTGAGCGAATCAGCCGAGTGACCTCCCCGATGGGGTTAGAATTGAACGCGGAAACGCCCGAGGAGATCGCCTTGAGCATGATGGCGGAGATCGTGATGCTGCGCAGAGGGGGCACCGGAGAGCCGATGGCGCATCAGCCGGTCTCCAAACGTGAGGATATGTAAAGTATGACAGGCCAAGGTTTATGGCGTTGGTACTTCACGCCGAACAGTCTGGACGAAGCGGTCGAACTTCTGGCCGAGCGTCCGGATGAGACGCGCATCGTGGCCGGAGCCACCGATCTTATGATCGAGCTAGACGGAGGCCAGCGCCCCGAGCTGAAACGCTTAGTCGATATCACCCGCGTTCCCGGGCTGGACCGGATCACGCAGCGGGACGGCTGGATTCATCTTGGGCCGCTGGTGACCCACAATCACTGCGCGGCCTCTCCGACGATCCAGGAACACGCCGTATGTCTGGCGCGGGCGTGCTGGGAGGTGGGGGCGCCCCAGATCCGCAACCGCGCCACGATCGCCGGCAATTTGATCACCGCTTCGCCCGCCAATGACAGCATCACTCCGCTTCTGGCGCTCGGCGCTCAGGTCACGCTTCGTTCGGTCGATGGCGAGCGCACGATCCCGTTGGAGGAGTTCTACCTCGGTGTGCGCGAAACGGTGATGCGGCCCGACGAGGTCCTGGTTGACATCGCTTTCCCCGTTCCTCCTGAGGCCAGCCGCACCGGATTCTACAAATTAGGGCTGCGCCGTGCGCAGGCGATATCCATCGTGGATGTGGCGATTGTGCTTTCGTTCGACGAGGACGTTGTGCGGGAGGCTTCCATCGCCTTGGGCGCGGTGGCGCCGGTGATCCTGCGCGCTGAGGCGGCGGAGGCGTACCTGCGCGGTAAGGCGCTGTCGCCGGAGGTGATCAAGCGGACGGGTGAGCTGGCTGTGCAGGCCGCCTCACCGATCGATGACGTGCGCGGCACGCGCCTTTATCGTGCAGAGATGGTCGGGGCCAGCACCGTGCGCGTGCTGCGCAACATAGCTCACGGCCGCGAGCGTGAGGGCCTGCCGACGGATCCGGTCATGCTGTGGGGACCGGGCGAATACCATTGGCGCGATCGGATGCCGTCGTCCTACTCGCATGAGGAGGGAAGCCCGATCGAGACGAGAATTAACGGCCGAGCCTACAGCGTTGAAACCGGGCAGGATAAAACGCTACTCCGCTTTCTTCGTGAGGACGTCGGTCTGATCGGGACAAAAGAGGGCTGCGCCGAGGGGGAGTGCGGCGCGTGCACGGTGTTCCTCGACGGAATGGCCGTGATGGCGTGCATGGTGCCGGCCCCGCGTGCCCACAGGGCCGAAATCGTCACGATCGAGGGGCTGGCCGAGGATGGCAAACTGCACCCCGTTCAGGAGGCTTTTGTAGATTCAGGCGCGGTCCAGTGCGGATACTGCACGCCGGGTTTCATTATGTCCGGCGTGAAATTGCTGGAGGAGCGGCCAACACCGGACCGCTGGGAAGTGCAGCAATCGATCACGGGCAACTTGTGTCGCTGCACCGGCTACTACAAGATTGTGGATGCGATCCACCGCGCCGGGGCCGGAGGGAGACCGGACCCGACTGAGGCTTCGGCCTGACGAATGTCGAATTTCAGGCCGAAACCTGGCCCAGAGTTATAGGAGCCCACCATGGGACAACGAAGATACCAGTTCCGCGATCAGGAGGTCGCCCGCGAAAGGGAGAAGGAGCTGAATCCCATTTGGAGGGGGGTTGGCTGCATCATGCTCATCCTGATGGCGGTCGGCGGTTATGGTTTTGGCAGCTGGTTCCTGCAGGCGAACGAGACCAACAACTGGATCTATCTGCCCCCCATCCTCTTCAACCCTCCGGGGTTCCCAAGCTTTCTGCCATCAGGCCTCTTGGTCCGGCTCGGGGTGGGCTTGCTCTTCGTCATGGTTGGTTACGGTATCCTGAGCATCTTTTACGCGTTCTTCTTCCCGATCCAGCCCGGCGAATTCGACGTCCCAACCCCGAAGAGGCGCAAGCAGACCCGGTGGCGGAGCAGGGGGCGCTGAGCTAAAATCATGGACCGCACCGTCCCCCGTACAGGGTCGGAAGAGATCGAACTGTACATCAAGACTTACTATTCCCTGCTGCGGTCCACCGCCGATATCCATATCCGAACGCTCGAAGAAGTCCACGCCGGGATGGGCTCCGCCCTGCATCCCCGCGCTCGGGACACTCAACCGGACGTCTCGGCGCTCCTCTATAGTTCACTGCGCCTGCCGCCCTGCATGCCGCAAGTCGAGCGGGTCATCCTGGGTCAAAGTCAGGAAGTTTTCCAGGTAAGGGGTATCGGCGACGTGGAGACCTGGGACCCTGCGTTCGCCAGGGCGCGCCGCAGGCGCAGTTTTTTCGACGGGCAGGACACGGTCGCCTGCTACATCGCCAGCCGCTCCGACATCGACGATATCATTCCGCTGTTGACCGCCTTCCAGATCGAGTGGAACAAGCTGCACCGCTTGATGGGCGGCGATCAAGTTCGGGCGTTCCTCGAGCAGCCCGTGGACGGCAGGGAGGGTCTGGCGGTCCTGGCCAACGGGCTGGGCGTGGAGCTCGACGATCTGGAGCGCCTGCAGCGGGTCTGGGGCGAGGACTTCTGGGCCTTCATGCGGGCGATTCGCAGCCGCACGAAGCGGATTCGGGTTCGACTGCTCGCGGGCTCACTCTCCGACTACCGCCGCGCCACCCAGCTCTGGTGGGAACGGGTCGAATCTCGGGTGCCCAGCCTCCTGCACCGTCCCGTGTATTTTGTCTCCAGCAACACCCACAGCCTGGCAAACCTGCTCACGGGGTTCGCGCTGGAGCGCGAAGACGAGCTCACATCGTTTGTGGAGAACTCGGACGAGGCGGACCTTTCCGAGGAGTGGGCTGACATTCAGGCCCGCCAGGTCCCCTCCAGCCCGGAGAACTTCCTGTATTACGCGCTGAAGCGCTACATCGAGAGCGGAGTGGGCTCCCATCTGCTCGAGGATATCGGGAGAGCCGAAAGCGAGTGCGGCATCGAGCGAATTCCCAGCGAGCGTTCGTTCGACGTGGAGACTCAAGTCGTCGAACTGCGCAGATTGGACCCGGACCGCATGGATCCGCGCCTGCCGCGCGCCGCCGTGGAGGCGCTGCAGGAGAGCGATGCCCTGTTGGTCAACATCGACTACCCGCTGGGAATGGCGGCGTACCTGCTGCTCTCGTACATCGGAACTCGAGTGGGTGAGCTGCGCGGGGTGTACGTGCTGGGCAAGGCGGCGACGCTCAACGGGGTGATCGGTGACGTGATGATGCCTTCAGTGACGTTCGACGAGCAGTCCCAGAACACCTATTTGTATGAGAATTCCTTCAGCGCCCACGACGTGGAAAGCGACCTGGTGTACGGCACGGTGCTCGACAACCAGAAGTCGGTAAGTGTGAGGGGAACATTCCTGCAAACGCCGCGCTACATGGATGTGTTCTACCGCGAGGGCTACACGGACATCGAAATGGAAGCCGGACCTTACCTGTCCGCCATTTATGAACTGGCGCGGCCCAAGCGCCATCCGGACGACGAAATTGTGAATCTTCATGAGCTGCCCTTCGAACTTGGGATACTCCACTACGCCTCGGACACCCCGTTGAGCAAGAGCCGAAATCTGGGGGCCGGCTCACTTTCCTACTACGGTGTGGATCCGACCTACGCCACAAGCCTGGCCGTTCTGCGCCGGATCCTCGAGCGAGAGGCCGAACGGTTGGGCCACGGCACGCGGTCGCCCGAGGCATTGGCCAGTTGATGTGCTGAGGCTTGACCTATGACACCGATCGGCGAATCCGTCGCGCGCGTCGACGCGGTCGGCAAAGTGACCGGCCGGACGCTGTACCCTGGAGACATCGACCGCCCCAACCAGGCGATGATGAAGATTCTATTCGCCGGGCGCCCCCATGCGGTGATCCGGGACCTCGACACGTCGGAGGCGGAAGCGATGGAAGGCGTGCTGGCCGTGTTCACGGCGAAGGACGTACCCATGAATGAATACGGCTTGATCCTCTTCGATCAACCCGTACTGTGCGGGCCCGGTTCCGACAAGCCTCACGCCGATCGCGTGCGGTTCGTGGGCGACCAGGTGGCCGCCGTTGTGGCCGAGACGGAGGAGATCGCGGCCGAGGCGGTCCGGCGGATCAACGTGGAATACGAAGATCTCCCGGTCATCACCGACCCCGAAGAGGCGATGCAGGAAGGCGCCCCGCTTCTCCACCCGGAAAAGGAGAGCAATGTCTTCGAACGCCACCGCATTCGCAGGGGCGATGTCGAGGCGGGTTTTGCGGAGGCGGATGTGATCGTCGAGGGGGAGTACAGGACCCCCGCCCAAGAGCACGCCTACCTGCAGCCCGAGGCCGGCCTGAGCTATATAGACGAAGAGGGGCGCATCACGGTGGAGGTGGCCGGGCAGTGGACGCATGAGGACCAGGAGCAGATCGCCCATGCGCTCGATCTCCCCCGGGACAAGATCAGGGTCAAGTATCCGGCGATCGGCGGCGCATTTGGCGGGCGGGAGGATATGTCGATCCAGATCGTACTGGCCCTGGCGGTCTGGCGGTTGCATCAGCGAGGGATCGACCGCCCGGTCAAAATCATATGGTCGCGCGAGGAGTCGATCTTCGGCCACCACAAGCGCCACCCGTTCGTGATCCGAGCCAAGTGGGGAGCCCGGAGCGACGGGACGATCACCGCCGCCCGGATGCAGGTGATTCAGGATGGGGGCGCCTACGCTTATACCTCGACCAAAGTACTGGGGAACGCCACACTCATGTGCAGCGGGCCCTACTATATCCCCAACGTCTGGGTTGATTCCTACTCTGTCTACACCAACCATGTCCCGGGCGGCGCATTTCGGGGCTTCGGTGCACCGCAGGGTGCGTTCGCAGCCGAAAGTCAGATCACCAAAATCGCCGAGGCGCTCGGCCTGGACCCGGTGGAAATTCGCGTGCGCAACCTGCTCAAAGACGATTCCCTGTTGCCCGTCGACACCCCGCTCCCGGGGAAAGTCACGTTGAAGCAAGTCGTCGAGGCCTGCGCCTCGGAGGCCGGATGGAAGCAGACCGTGAAGGGCTGGCAGCGGCCCGGCGAAGCCCAGCTCGGGACGCCGGGAGAGGAACACGTCCGGCGCGGCGTCGGGTTCGCCTGCGGTTTCAAGAACGTCGGCTATTCATTCGGCGCTCCGGAGAGCTGCACGGCGACGATCGAACTGCACGGCGGCGCGGAGATCGAGCAGGTCATCTTGCACCATGCCGGGGCCGACGTGGGGCAGGGGGCGCACACGGTCATGGCCCAGATGGCGGCCGAAGCCGTTGGCGTGTCCGTGGAGAAGGTGCAGCTCGACGTGTCGGACACGGCGACCGCCGGGGACTCCGGTTCGGCTTCCGCCTCGCGCATGACCTTCATGTCGGGCAATGCCATCCGGGGGGCAGCCCGGGAGGCGCTGGAGCGCTGGGAGGATGAGGACCGCCCCGCTCACGCGACGTACACCTACCGACCTCCTGAGACCACGAAGCTTCACCCCGAAACGGGTCGCGCCAAGCCGAACTTCGCCTACGGGTATGTGGCCGAGGCCGCCGTCGTGGACGTGGACACCGAAACAGGTCATGTGCGCCTCAAGCATGTGGTGTGCGCCGACGACGTAGGCAAGGCCATCAACCCTCAGCAGATCACCGGTCAGGTGGAAGGCGGCGTCGTCCAGGCTGCCGGGTACGCCATCATGGAGGACTTCAGACAGGACGGCGGCCACGTACAAACCGAGCATCTATCCACCTACCTCATCCCCGGCGTGCTGGACGTCCCCGACGAGGTCCGATCTGTGATCCTCGAGGTTCCCGACGAGGAAGGCCCGTGGGGCGTCCGCGGCATGGCCGAGATGCCCTTTATTCCACTGGCGGCTGCGGTCGCGGCGGCGGTACACGATGCGGTTGGGCTTTGGTATGACCAGTTCCCATTCACACCGGAGCGGGTAATTCGAGGCCTGCGCCGCATCGACGGCTGATGCCCGAACAGCGGGCACGTGCGCTCCTTCGTGGCGGCGGCGATTTGGCGACCGGGGTCGCGGCGCGGCTCCAGCGCGTCGGCTTTCACGTCCTTGTCACCGAAATCGAACAACCTCTCGCCGTCCGGCGCCTGGTCGCGCTGGCCGAGGCCGTTTACGCCGGCCGCGTTGAAGTGGAAGAGCTCATCGGCCGGCGGGTCAAAAACGCTGAGGAGGTCCAGTCGGCTTGGATGCGGGGCGAGATCCCCGTCATGGTTGACCCTGGTGCGGAAATCCTGGACCGGATGGACTTTCATGCGCTCATTGACGCCCGCATGCGCAAGCGATCCCCCGAGACCGGAGGGGAGTTGGCGCCGGTGGTGATCGGCCTGGGTCCGGGGTTCACCGCGGGACAGGACTGCCACGCGGTGGTGGAGACCCATCGCGGCCATCGCATGGGGCGCGTGATTTGGCAGGGTCAAGCCCAGGCCGACACCGGCGTGCCCGGCGCGGTGCGCGGCTACGACGTCGATCGGGTTCTGCGGGCGCCCGCGGACGGTACTTTGGTGACGGGGGTGCCGCTGGCGACCGTGGTTGCTGAGGGCGACGTGATCGCGAAAGTCGACGGGGCTTCGCTGGTCGCCCCCTTCGACGGTGTGCTGCGGGGACTCATGCACGATGGGGTGCGGGTTCAAGAGGGTCTGAAAGTGGGTGACCTCGACCCCCGGGGCGACGCCAGCTACTGCTACGAGATCTCGGACAAGGCGCTGGCGGTCGGCGGCGGGGTGCTGGAGGCCGTCCTCTCCCGCCCCGAAATTCGGCGTCGGTTGGCAGGCTGACGTGCGATTGATCGAAGCCCTCCGGCTGGCTCCAGGCTCGATGGTCACGTTCGTCGGCGCGGGGGGCAAGACCTCTTCGCTGCGGCGCCTGGTGCAGGAAAGAGCGGCCGACGAACGGGTCATGGTGACCTGCACGACCCGACTGGCGTTCGCCGAGCGCGATCTCGCGGGACATCATCTGGTGGTCCAGGATGAGCCGGAATTGCGCCAACTGCCGGGTTTGTTACACAGCCACGGCTCACTGTTGCTGACGGGAGTCCCGGAGCCAGAGACTGGCAAATTGGAGGGCCTGTCTCCGGACTGGATCGAGCGGGCCCGGGACCGGGTGAGGACCACGGGCGCTGTCGTGGCTGTTGAAGGGGACGGGGCCCGCGGCAAATGGCTGAAAGCTCCTGCTGACCACGAGCCCGTGGTCCCGTCCAGTACGGATGTCTTCAGCCCGACGCTGAACCTGAAGGCCCTGGGTCGGCCCCTGGACGGCGAGGTCGCCCATCGCGCGGGGCGAGTCGCCGAGCTGGTTGGTGCGCGGATCGGCGACCGGATAACCGCCGAGCACGCCGTTCAACTTCTCACTCATCCAGGTGGTGCGATGAAGGGTTGTCCACCGGAAGCGGAGGCGCGCATCCTGCTGACGGGCAGCACCCGTGAAGAAGTGCGAGCCGCTGTGATCGAAGGCCTGCTGAAATCTCGATCCGTGCGGGCTGTCGTGAACCTACCGCAGGCCTCTTCGGAGGCGAGCGCGATCTGCTGGGGGCGGATCGGCGCGGTGGTGCTCGCGGCCGGGGAAGCGACGCGCATGGGAAAATTGAAGCAAACGATGCCCTGGCGCGGCAGACCGATGATCCAGCATGCGGTGACCGCGGCGCGGGAGGCGGGGCTCCGCCCGGTCGTGGTCGTGACCGGAGCGCAGGCCGAGCGAGTTCGCCGCTCCGTCGAGCGGGAATCGGTGCGAGTGGAGCACAATCCTGTGTGGCGGCGCGGCCAGAGCACCTCGCTGAAGGTCGGCCTCAAGGCGCTGCAGGATGAGGTCGAGGCGGTCGTGTTCCTGCTGGCCGACATGCCGTTGGTGAGCTCGGCGCTGATCGTGGATTTGGTGGAGAAGCATCGGCACACCCTGGCGCCGATCATCGCCCCAAGGGCAGGAGGGCGCTTTGGCAACCCGGTTCTGTTTGACCGGGCGACGTTTTCCGATCTGCACACCATCACCGGCGACCGAGGGGGCCGGGCCCTGTACGATCGATACGACGTGCTCGCCGTGCCGGCCGACGAGGGCGCGCTGCTCGATCTGGACTCCCCGGAGGATCTGCAGCGTCTGGAGGATACAGCGGGGGGAAGGCCCCTTCGTTGACCGGCCCTGATGGAGGGTGCTATAATCGCCGCGACCAGAGGGAGAACCCAGAAGGTCCCATGAACTTTCATTGGATGGGCGAAGGCAATCGAAATTCGAATTTTCGGCGGCGGTTGGCCCGGAGGCCGTGAGCCATTTGACGCGGCCTGCGCGACCCCCCGCCGCCCGGCTAGTCCAAGCGGGCGGCGCTTTTTTTGTGGGAGGCATGTATGTACAAAACACATCGCTGTGGTGACCTCAGGAAGGATCACGTTGGAGAAGAAGTATTGCTCTCCGGATGGGTCAATCGGCGTCGTGATCATGGGGGTGTGACTTTTCTCGACCTGCGGGATCGTTGGGGGCTGGTGCAAGTCGTTGCCAACCCGGAGTTGTCCGAGGCGGCGCACAAGGCGGCCGAGGACGTGCGCTCGGAATGGGTGATCCGCGTGGCCGGGGTGGTCCGTCCTCGCCCCGAGGGCAGCGAGAACCCCGACCTGGCGACCGGGGAGGTCGAGGTCGAAGCTTATGAGATCGACGTGCTGAATCCGGCCCGCACGCCGCCTTTCCTGATCAACGAAGATTCCGAGGTGGATGAAACCCTACGCCTCAAATACCGCTATCTGGACCTGCGGCGCGAACGGATGCATCGCAACATGGAGCTGCGTCACAAGATGATCAAATTCATACGCGACTTCCTGGATGAGCGCGATTTTCTGGAGATCGAGACCCCGATCCTGTTCAAGACGACCCCCGAAGGAGCCCGTGATTACCTGGTTCCCTCCCGCATCTACCCGGGCGAATTCTACGCCCTGCCGCAGTCGCCGCAGCAGTTGAAACAGCTCCTGATGGTGGCGGGAGTAGAACGCTACTTTCAGATCGCCCGCTGCTTCCGCGACGAGGATCAACGCGGCGACCGCCAGCCGGAGTTCACCCAGCTGGACCTGGAAATGTCGTTCGTGCGGCGCGAGGATGTGATGTCCTTGACTGAGGACCTTTTCACCGAGTTGGTCGAAACGCTGCTTCCCGATAAGCGGCTCCTGGCCAGGCCGTGGCCGCGTCTGACGTATCGCGAGGCGATGGATCGATTTGGAAGGGACAGCGTCGATATGCGCTTCGGCATGGAGCTGGAGGAAGTCTCGCAGGTCGTCGAGGGCAAGGGCTTCAAGGTCTTCGACCGGGTGCTGAAGGGCGGTGGGACTGTACGGGGCATTAACGCGGCGGGGTGCGGCGAGTTCAGCCGCAAGGAAATCGACGAGCTGACGGAGTTCGTCGGCCAGTATGGGGCCAAGGGGCTGGCCTATCTGGCACTGGAAGCCTCCGGCGAGCACCGCTCCTCGTTCGCCAAGTTCCTGCCGGACGAGACGATCGCAAGCTTGATCGATCGGCTTGACGGCGAGCCGGGCGATCTCCTGCTCTTCATCGCCGACAAGGAAGAGATCGCTCTCGAGTCATTGGGACGGCTGAGGGAGCATTTGGGCGACCGGCTGGGGCTGCGCGACCGGGATGTGCTGGCCTTCGCCTGGATCACCGACTTCCCCATGTTCTTCTGGAACGAGGAGGAGGCCCGTTGGGATCCTAGCCATCACCAGTTCACCGCGCCCCTCGAGGAGGACATCGGGCTGCTGGAGGATGAACCCGGCAAGGCCCGCTCCTCGCAGTATGACATGGTGGTCAATGGTTCTGAGGTCGGTGGCGGAAGTATTCGAATTCACCGCCGCGAGCTCCAGGAGCGGGTATTCGAGCTGATCGGCCTTGAGCCGGAGCTCGCCCGTGAGCGCTTCAGTCACATGCTCGAGGCCTTTGAGTTCGGCACACCGCCGCACGGAGGGATTGCGTCCGGAATCGATCGCGTATGCATGATCCTGGCCGACGAGACGAACATCCGGGAGGTGATCGCCTTTCCGAAGAACCAGGCGGCGCGCGATGTGATGGCGAGTTCGCCCTCACCCGTGGAGCCAAGGCAGCTCGAGGAACTCCACCTTAAAGTCGTCGAAGGCGAATCGTAGGCCAATTGCATTTACAGGGCTCAGCGAGCGTGTTATAAACGGGAGTGAACCCTGCTGTGTACGTGACGTCAGCTCAACGGTTTGAGCCAACACGTATGAAAATGGATCTGATCTCCGACAAGTGACGCGATAGGCTGCGGCCAAGGCGGTAACTTGCGGGTAGGATCCCACCTGCAAATGCAGGTTCAAACGTAGCGGCGCACGGCACGGTGGGGGCCCTTTTTAGGGAACCCTCTGCGGACGGCACGATGTGGAAACTCCTCATCGTGTCGTCTTCTGGATTCAGGTGGGTACGCTGCTCGAGATCGGCGAATTGCTCGCGTATCCAACCACAGAGAGCACAGAGTTAACAGAGATCGCGATTAAAGGGATGGGGGGCTGAGTGCCCGATGAATTCCGACGACGGACGTTCACCTTTCACTGAAAGTCGTGAATGAAGGTGCCGAATTCTAAAGGATATCCCTGTGCTCTCTGTGGTGGATCCGTTTACTGCCTAGCGTCCACTGGCCGGGGTCACTTCCCGTGGGATCCCGCGCGGGGTCCTGAGGTTGCATCCGCCCCACTTCTCAGGTAGACTCGACCAACCAACACTCCGCTCCTATTCGTTAAACTTTTCCTATGGGTGACGAACGCGAGAAGGCCCTCGACGCGGCCGTCCAGCGCATCAAGAAGCAGTACGGCGACGGCGCGGTGATGCGCCTGGGCGAGACCGGCAATCTGGATGTGGACG
>CAZFCJ010000012.1:0-49844 GCA_964517315.1 uncultured Anaerolineaceae bacterium
GGTGAGATCGAGAGGCTCCGCGCCCTAGAGGCCGGTCGGGGTTGGAAGATCCGGGTTGAAGGCCGGCGGGACCAGTTTTCGTTCCGCACGGCGAGCACGCTGCGCTTAGGCTCTTACGACGAGATGCCGCTCGGCTTCTCGGAAGGAGAGCGATTGGCCGGCTTCATCCGGTCCCGGGCGGAATTGTCGCCGCCGTCGAAACGAACCGGGGGTTGGATCTGCACCACCGGGCGTGAAGCGTCCGCTTTGTGAGTGCGGCGAGCCCGGCGCGGTTGAGGAAAGGGAGCGTTAATGCCTGATCGAACCATCGACGAGCAAGTCAATCTGCTCATGCAGGGAACCGAGTACGGCGATGATCAGCTGCGGCAGGCGATGGCCGATGAGTTGAGAGAGCGCTTAGAGGGCGCCCAGGCCGATGGTCGTGGACTCCGCGTCTACTGCGGTTTTGACCCCCGCACCTCCGATCTCCACCTGGGTCACATGGTGCCGATTCGCAAGCTCCATCAGTTCCAGGAGCTCGGTCACGAAGTGATCTTCCTGGTGGGCCGCTTTACGGCCTTAATCGGCGACCCCTCGGACAAGGACAAGCTGCGGGAGCAAATCACCATGGAAGAGGCCACCGCCAACGCCGAGAGCTACGCCGATCAAGCCTACCGGACCGGCCTGCTCGACCCGCAACGCACCCGCATCGAATACAACGACACGTGGCTGAGCGGGCTCTCCTTCAGCGATCTGATCGACGTCGCCTCGAACTTCACCGTGCAGCAGTTCTTAGCGCGCGAGATGTTCCGCAAGCGTTTCGACGAGGGCGATGCCATCTTCCTGCATGAGTTTTTCTACGCGTTGATGCAGGCCTACGACGCCTATCACCTGCGGACCGACGTTCAGGTCGGCGGTTCCGACCAGCTTTTCAACATCGTCACCGCGGGGCGCAAGCTGATGGAGGCCAAGGGCCTCGAGCCGAACGTGGGCATCATTCTGGGAATCCTGCCCGGTACCGACGGGAAGGTCAAGATGAGCAAGTCGCTCGGGAATCACATCCCCCTGCTATCCAGCCCGGAGGACATGTTCGGCAAGGTGATGAGCATCCCCGACGAGGCCATGGGTGCTTACTTCCGAATGGCGACGCTGTGGGAGCCGCCGGAGGTCGAGCGAGTGGAGGCCGCCCTCCGCTCCGGGCAGGCGCATCCCCGCGACGTGAAGATGGATCTGGCGCGATCGATCGTGGCCATCTACCACGGAGAGGACGCTGCCGCCGCCGCGCAGGAGAGCTTCGAGCGCGTGTTTCAGCAGGGGGGCGTGCCGAAGGACATAGAAACCCTGCGGCTGCGGTCGGACATGTCGTTGTTGGATGTCATCATGGAAGCCGAACTGGCCCCGAGCAAGAGTCAGGCGCGGCGGTTGATCGACCAGGACGCCGTGCGTTTGGACGATGAAGTGCTCGACGACCCGTACATGGTCTTCGAACTGAACGCGCCGGCGGTCCTGCGGGTCGGCAAGCGCCGCTTCGTCGAGCTGATCCCCGCCGACGAATAGCCGCCGGCCGCGCAGGGGATCCCCGGCTTGCTTAGGCCTGAGAGCGGCCGCGAGCCATCAACCTTTGATCACCGCGATGGGCCGCAAGCGGGCCACCTTTTCGGCGATGCCGGCCTTGCTGACCACCTCGACGACCGAGTCGACGTCCTTGTAGGCGAGGGGGGCTTCCTCGGCGAGGCCGGGCATGGAGCCGGCGCGGACGCTGATGCCACGGTCCTCGAGCTCATCGCGCAGGTCCTCACCCCAAACCGTCTTCTTGGCCTGGGTCCTGCTCATCGTGCGGCCGGCGCCGTGGCAGGTGGAGCCGAAGGCCTCGACCATGCTGCCCTCGGTCCCCATGAGCACCCATGAGGCCGTGCCCATGCTGCCGGGCACCAAGACCGGCTGGCCGAGGTCCCGGTAAACATGCGGCAAACCCTCGAAGCCCGGGCCGAACGCTCGGGTTGCGCCCTTGCGATGGACGCACACGTTGACGCGAGAGCCGTTGACCTGGTGCTGCTCCATTTTGCCCATATTGTGCGCGATGTCGTACACGGGATAAAGGTCGAAGTCCGGCACGGTTCCCGCCAGGACTTCCTCAAACGCGCGGCGGGCGTGGTGCGCCACGACCTGACGGTTGGCGAAGGCGTAGTTCGCGCCGCAAGCCATCGCCTTGAGATAGCGCTGTCCCTCTTCCGAGTGGATGGGCGCGCACACGAGCTCGCGGTCCGGGAGATCGATGCCGTATTTCTTGACCGCCGACTGGAAGTCCTTCACGTAGTCGGTGCAAATCTGGTGGCCGAAGCCGCGTGATCCGCAGTGAATGAGGACCGTCAGCATGCCCTTCTGCAGTCCCATGGCCCGGGCCGCTTCTTGGTGGAAGATCTGATCGATGACCTCCACCTCCAAGAAGTGATTGCCGGCTCCCAGGGTCCCCAGTTGGGGCTGGCCGCGCTTCAGCGCTCGGGCGCTGACCGCGCTGGGGTCGGCTCCGGGGATCTGCCCCGCCTCCTCGGTCAAATCGGCGTCTTCCTGGCGGCCATAGCCGTTCTTCGCCGCCCACTGCGCACCCTGGACGCACACTTCCTCAAGCTGCTTCTGGTTCAGCGGCACCGTTCCGCCTTCGCCGACCCCGCTGGGGCAGTTGGCGTACAGCGCGCTGGCCAGGTCCGGAATCGCCTCACGGACGGCTTCGAAGTCAATGTCCGTCCTCAGCAGCCTCACGCCGCAGTTGATGTCGTAGCCGATGGCTCCGGGTGAGATGATCCCCTCTTCAGCGTCCGAGGCGGCTACACCCCCGACAGGGAATCCGTAGCCTTGATGGACGTCGGGCATGACGACGACATGGCTCACCAGGCCGGGAAGCGAAGCGGTGTTGACCGCTTGGCTGAATGACTTGTCGCCGAGAGCCTGTTCGAGGATCTCTTCATCTGCGAACACCCTCACCGGGACGCGCATGTCCTCGCGGAATGAGGTGGGGATTTCCCAGACGTATGGTTTTCTCCGCTGGAAATCTTGTTTGCGAACCATCGTTCGCCTCCTGATGTACACGGGAGGGTCAAACGTCGAAGACGATAACCGTCTCGAGCCTCCCGTTCCGCTTTTCTATGTTCAATTCGTGATAGGTAACGGCCTTGATGTGCTTTTTCGGCCGCGGTGCTGGAACCTCAAGGATCCGGCCTTTCAGGGCGGGACTCTCTTCGACTTGAAGATCAAGTTCCGCGCAGGTGACGTACCGAGTTTCAAGTGCGTAAAGCAGTTCGTGCAGCCAGTCGACCAGGAGCGTCTCGAAGTCCGGCGCTTCAAGTTCAATCTCACGCCATGAACCTTGGGACCTCCGCTCCGGACGGACTTCGACGAGGGCGAGCATGCTTTGGGCCGCCTGGATGAACAGCTCGGTCATGTTCGGAGCCCAAACGCGGAGGGACCATTCGGCGGTGTGGTCGACTTCTTCGTAGCCGCGGTCCGTCATCGCTTTTAAGTATAAGGCACTGCGAATTGTAGCCTGCGCTGTGTGGCGTATAATGCCAGGCACGATGGCCGTGAACGAGTCGCGCCTCAAGGTGGCAATCAGGGGCTGGATCGAGGAATCTTTGGCGCCGCTTCTTCGGGAGGGCGGTGTTTCCGTGGATACCGCTGTTGAGCAATTCCTCAACGAGCTGTCGGAGCTTACCCGGGTGGACAGCGAGGGGTTCGCATATGCACCCGATCAGTACACTTTAAGCGTTCATCCGGCGGCGATGGTCGGAGTCGGGCAGACCATCAGCCACGTTCACAGTGCGCTCTCGCGCTCATTTGAACAGTTGTTGGCCGACGTCGGGTACAAGCTGACCCGTCGTCTCCACATCACACTGGCGACGGATCCGACGCTGAAGGAAGGGTCCATGCACGTGATCGCCTGGCACAGCGGAGATCCCCTCAATGTGACCCGTGATCTTGATCCGGATAAGGTCGGCGAAACCGGTGTTCCCCCCGAAGGCGCCTTCTTGATGGTAGCTGGTCAGCGGCATATGGCCTTGAATCAGCCGGAAGTCCGCATCGGAAGGTTGCGCGAAAACGATCTCGTCCTGGAGGACCCTCACATCTCCCGCAGGCACGCGCTGGTGCGATTGGAAAACAGCCGCTATGTGCTTTACGATCTGAAATCGACGGGGGGCACCAAAGTTAATGACGTCGATATCAGCTCTCATACGCTGCGCCCGGGGGATGTGATACGAGTGGCGAACATCGAGATCGTCTACGGAGAGGAGCCTGGCAGGCCTCCGGAGGAAGCACCCGAATACACACCTCCGCAGGCGCCTGAGGCACCTGAGGATGACGTGACCCCGCTTGACCTGCATCGGGTCAATTCTCCGACCACCTGGACTTATGAAAAGCCAAAAGCCGAGGACGATCAGGAGAGCTGAGAGGCCGGCAGCAGGGATGCGCCCCCCTGGGGAACCTCTCAGGCAGTCCGTCGTATAATCCAATTTCATGAGGGAGCGGCTGGATCGTTTGGAGCAAAGGCTTGAGAATATCATCGAAGGGTCATTGGCGAGCCTTCTGGGGGCCCGTCTGAGTGCGGGCACGGTGGCCAGCAAGCTGACGGCGGCGATGGCCGAGGTCGTCAAAGAGGACGAAGGCGGCCGCACCTACGCTCCCGACAAGTACGCCCTCACCCTGAACCCTCAGGACGCGGAGACGTTGCTCACCGAGGAGCCTGGGGTGCAGGAGAAGTTGAGCCAGGGGTTGCTTGAGGCGGCGCGCGAATCCGACCTGGTGCTCGCTCGAGATCCCCACATCACCATCGCGGCGGATCCGACGCTTCACCGCTGGGAAGTCAGGGCGGTGGCCTGGCACAGCGGGAACCCGCTGGAGTTCACCCATGCAATGGAGAGACCCGGCGGGGGAGAGCACCCCGAACCTCCCGGCGGAGCGTTCCTGATCGTCGACGGCAGAGGGCACTTCTCCCTCGACCGGCCGGTCATCAACATCGGCCGGCGGCTCGACAACCAGCTCATTCTGGACAACCCGCGAGTTTCGCGGACCCATGCACAGTTGCGAGTGCGCGAAGGTCGCTACGTTCTGTTCGATCTGGGATCGACTGCGGGCACTCAGGTCAACGGCCGGTCGATAAAACAACACGTCCTGCGCGCTGGAGATGTAATCAAAATCGCCGATGTGCGCCTGGTGTACGGTGAAGATCCCACCGGCCCGCCGGACCCCACGGCGACCTACTCGCCGCCATTTCCGCCTCAACCCGCGGGTGATCTGCGAACCCGCAGCGACATCCGGGAGGATGACGGTCCGGACGCATGACCCCAGATCAACTGCTCTTCGGTCTGCGTGTTTTGGCGGCGCTGGTCCTGTACGGCTTCTTGAGCGCGCTGCTGTTGTTCCTGTGGCGCGATTTGCGCTCAGCCGGGCAGGACCCGTGGCGCGCCCCCGAGGCACATTTGGTCATTCTCGAGGGGCAGCACGCCGGGGAACGATATTCGCTGCAACCGACGACCGATATCGGCCGAGGGGGCGGTAATATCATCCAGTTAGAGGATGAGACGGTTTCCGGCCAGCACGCCCGGATCAGCTACCAAGGGGGACAGTGGTGGCTCGAGGACCTGGCCTCCCGCAACGGCACCAGGGTCGACGAGCTGCTGGTTCAGGAGCCGCTGGTGATCACGTACGGGGAGAAGTTAAGCCTCGGGCGCGTCAGCGCTCGAATGGAGGTGGGTCCCGTCCCGGAGCAGGACGGACATGGTCGGTCCGAGTTCTCTCCGGATAAAGAGGTCGCCGAAGCCTGACTGGGCGCGAACTGGCCAAGGCCATTCGGTGAGATGACCGTCGAGTAGGGCGGCCCGAAGTAGTGGGGTGAACGTGAATGCACAGGAAATGAGCGGACTCCATGCAAGATAGCGCGGAAATTGCCGTGCTCGGCGGCTCCGGCCTGTACGAGATCGAGGGTCTTGAAGACGTCAGCGAGATGCGTGTGGACACGCCGTTCGGTGAGCCGAGCGCCCCCCTTATCCTCGGGACTCTGCACGATCGTCGAGTCGCTTTCTTGGCCCGTCACGGGCAGGGACATGTTCTTTCGCCGAGCGAAGTCAATTATCGCGCCAACATCTATGCGCTCAAACGGATCGGCGTGTCCAGAGTCATCTCGGTGAGCGCGTGCGGCTCGCTGCGGGAGGATTTCTCGCCGGGGGAAGTGGTCGTCCCCGACCAGCTTTACGACAACACAAAATCGCGCGAAATGACATTTTTTGGGGCCGGGCTCGTCGCACATGTTGATGTGGCGGATCCGTTCTGCCCCGATCTTTCGCCTGACCTGGCGGACAGCGTTCAGGAGCAAGGTGGGGTCGTCCACCGGGGCGGCGCATACATCACCGTCGAGGGGCCGCGATTCTCCACCCGGGCCGAATCCAATACCTATCGCGCCTGGGGTATGTCGATCATCGGCATGACCACCTCGCCCGAAGCGTTTTTGGCCCGGGAGGCCGAGATGTGTTATGCGGTGCTCGCCCATGTCACGGACTATGATGTGTGGCGGACGACGGATGAGCCCGTCACCGTGGAGATGGTCTTTCGCATCCTCAACCAGAACACGGAGTTGGCGAAGCGGTCGATCGTCGATTTGCTGGAGCACGTTCCGACCCGAGGTGATTGCGACTGCCATGAAGCACTGGCGGCTGCGCTGACGACGGACGCGGCTCATATCGACCCGCAAGCCCGCCAGCGATTATCCCTTCTCGTTGACAAGTATCTCACCTGATCGGGCCTCGAGCGGCAGTCCACGCGAGGCGCTTCTGTTCGGCCTGGCGTTTGGGTTTCTTCTCCTGACCGCCACGGCGCTCGGCCTGGCCCCGGCGGCACGGAATGACGCGTGGAGCGAGATAGGCGGGCGTTGGGGCCATTTTCTGCTGCTGCCGGTCTGGTTAGCCTGCGTCGGGTGGGTCCGGCGCGTGGCGGTCGCCGAACTGCCCGAGCGGGATCCCCATCTGCTGCCGGTCGGCTACCTGCTAGCCGGCTGGGGAACGCTGATGGTGTGGCGGCTTCTCCCGGTTTTCGGATTGCGGCAAACGGCATGGTTGGGGGTCGGCACGCTGGTCCTGATCGCGGTCATGCGCGGTCCTGCCAACCTGGAGTGGTTGAGAAGATACCGCTTCCTGTGGCTGGCGGGAGGGCTGTTCCTGACCGCCCTCACGTTCCTCTTCGGCACCAATCCTTCCGGCACTGGGCCTCGCTTGTGGCTCGGGTGCTGCGGGCTGTATTTCCAGCCCTCCGAGCCACTTAGGCTGCTGTTGATCGCCTACCTCGCCGCTTACATCGCCGAGCATGTGGCACCAAGCGGGCGATACGGGACCTCAATCCTCCGTTTGCTGGGTCCCCTGGTGGTCGTATGGGGATTGTCCACGTTGTTGGTGTTCGTTCAGCGCGACCTGGGGACGGGGTCTCTATTTGTCGGGCTGCTGGCGGTGATGCTCTATGTGGCCACCCGCCGCAAAGTCGTGCTCGCCGTATCGGCGGTCTCTGTCGTATTGGCGGGAACCCTGGGCGCCCTCACATTTGACGTTGTCGCCGCTCGCGTCCGTACGTGGCTGAATCCCTGGGCCGATCCGTTGGGCAGCGGCTACCAGTTGATCAGATCGCTGACTGCGGTCGCCCGGGGAGGAGTGTTTGGGCAAGGAATCGGCATGGGGGCGCCCATGACGGTGCCCGCCTCTCACACCGACTTCATCTTCAGCTCGGTGGCCGAGGAGTGGGGAATTGTCGGGGCGCTGGCCATGATTGGCGCCGTGGCGGTGTTGGCCGGTCGTGGGCTGCGCGCAGCGGGAAACTCCAGAAACTCATTCCACGTTTTGCTGGCTGCGGGCCTGGCGACCGGGCTGGGGTTACAGAGCATTGTGATTATCGGTGGGGTCCTAAGGGTGTTCCCGCTGACCGGCGTCACGCTGCCGTTCGTCTCCTATGGAGGGTCGTCGCTCGTGACCAGTTTCGCCGCCCTGGCGCTCTTGCTGGTGACATCCTCTTCGCCGCCGGGCCACAACAGGTACCGGGCCAGCCTGGTCCAAGTGCACACCGGTCTTGTCGTGGCCTGGCTGATTTTGGCGGGCGCGGTCATCTGGTGGGGCGTGATCCGTGGCCCTGGGCTGATCGCGCAGCACCCCCAGCCGCAGCGACCGGTGGTTGGGAAATTCGTGCCGACCCGGGCGAGCGGCGTCGCCAGCGTCCGCCCGGGGTCGAACCTTGACCCTGTCCTGCGTCGCGGCTAGAATGAAACCTGCACCAAGCGGTGAGATTGACAGACCGCCGGCCGGAAGCTGCCTGTGGGGCAGTCCGATCGGCGGCTTGTATGTCGAGTACAAGAGCGAATGTTTGAAACTTTGACCGAACGCCTGCAGCAGGTCTTCAAGAACCTCGGACGGCGTGGAAAACTGCGTGAATCGGACGTCGACAGCGCGTTGCGGGATATGCGGCTGGCGCTGCTTGACGCTGATGTGCATTTCGACGTGGTCAAGGACCTGCTGGCCAGGGTGCGAGAACGATCTCTGGCGGCGGAGGTCCCTCCCGGACTGAACCCGGCCGAACATGTGCTGCGCATCATGCATCAGGAACTCACGGAGACCCTCGGTGAACCCGGCCGTCTGGGCCTGTCGGGACCGAGTCCGCACAGCTTGGTGCTTGCCGGGCTTCAGGGATCAGGCAAGACCACGACGGCGGTCAAGTTGGCGGCACATTTGAAGCAGCGCGGGAAGCGACCGCTGCTGGTCGCTGCCGACGTTCACCGGCCGGCCGCAGTTGAACAGCTCGAGAAGCTCGCCGCCGACCAGTCGCTGCCCGCCTACCGCGCCCAAGGCGCGACCGCATCCCAGGTTGCACGGGGAGGCTTACGGGCCGCCCACGAGGAGCGGGCCGACGTCGTGATCTTCGACACCGCCGGCCGTTCCCAGCTCGACGAAGAGATGATGTCTGAGCTGCGCGAAATCTGCGCCGAAGTCAATCCGGCGGAGACGCTGCTGGTGGCCGACGCGATGACCGGCCAGGAGGCGGTGGCCATCGCGCAGGGGTTCCAGGAGGTCGTGCCGTTGACCGGGCTCGTCCTCACCAAGATGGACGGGGATGCGCGCGGCGGCGCGGCCATTTCCATGCGCTCGGTCACCGGCGTGCCGATCAAGTTCATCGGCACCGGCGAGCGGATGGCCGCGTTTGAGACTTTCGAACCAGATCAGCTCGCCTCGCGCATCCTGGGTCAAGGGGATCTCAAGGGGCTGGCGAAGCGGGCCGAAGCCAGCTTGGACGCGAGCTCCGCCGAGAAGCAGGTGCGCCGGTTGCAGACGGGAGAATTCGACCTGGAAGATTTCGCGGCCCAGCTGCAGCAGGTCCAGAGGCTTGGCCCTTTGGGTCAGATCATGGATATGCTGCCGGGCAACATGGGCGGTGGGTTGCCGGACGTTGATCCCTCTCTTATGGAACGGCAGCTTACCCGGACTCAGGCCATATTGGATTCGATGACGCTGGAGGAGCGCCGGAAACCGGATCTGCTGAACGGCAGCCGCAAGCGCCGGATTGCAGCCGGATCCGGGACGAGCGTGCAGGAGGTCAATCAGCTTTTGCGCCAGTTCCGGCAGATGAAAAAAGTGTTCAAACAGATCGGGTCGGGCGGCTTGGGCGGAATGCTCTCCGGGCTGCGCGGCTAGGTACAATGACTCGCTGGACGTCCCGGATGACGATACCGCGCCCTCCTTCCGGCGCGGCCCTCTCCGACCGGCGCGTCCGCAGGATGTAATCCAACCACCAACTTAGGAGAGAGACGAACGCAATGGTTCGCATTCGATTACGAAAGATTGGGGCCCGAAACCAACCCAGCTACCGAATCGTAGCTGCGGACAAACGGAGCCCTCGTGACGGACGCTTCCTTGAGATCTTGGGGCACTACAACCCCCGGACGGAACCGGCCACAATTCAGGTCAACGAGGAGCGGCTGTACCATTGGCTGCAGAACGGGGCCTCGCCCTCCGAGTCGGTCGTGCAGGTGCTCCAGTCCATGGGCGCTTGGGATCGTTGGGAGCGGTTGAAGACGGGTGAGCCGATGGAGAAGCTGTTGGAGGAGGCCGCGGAAGAGGCCGAGGCCAAAGTTGTTGATCCCCGGACGAAGCGGGAAGATTTCACGCGTGACAAACCTTCCAAAAAGGCGGTCGCCAAGGCCGAAGCGGAAGCGGAAGCCGCGGCGGCGCCGGTCGAGGAAGCTGAGGAAGAACCCGAAACCGCCGAAGAGCCTGCCGAGGCCGAGCTGGAAGCGGCCGAAGAGGCGGAGGCCGAAGCGGAGGGCGCCGAAGAGGCGGAACCTGCTGCGGAAGCCGAGGTGGAAGAAACGGTCGAAGAGGGGCAAGCCGACGGGGAGGGGCCCGATGAAGAGGAGCCCGCTGCGGAGGCCGAGCCGGCAGCGCAAGCCGAGGCGGCAGCGGAAGCCGAGGCGGAAGAGGAAAACGAAGCAGGGGAGCCCGATGAGGAACCCACCGCGGAGGGCGAGCCAGCAGCGGAAGCCCAGGCGGAGCAGGAGGAGGCCGAGGAAGAGGGCGACAAGGAGAAGGAATCCTGACCCCTCTCCACCTCAGCTCACAATCGTCTGCCCGAGAGCGCCAGAAAGGCCTGATCGTGAAAGACCTGATCGAGTTTGTCGCCAAGTCGCTGGTTGAAGACCCCACGCAAGTGGAAGTCAGGGAGGAGCTGGAAAGCGGGAAGCTCCGCCTCGTTCTGACCGTCGGCGACGAAGACATGGGACGCGTGATCGGCAAGGGCGGACGCGTGGCCAATGCCATGCGTTCCCTGCTTCGCGTCAAGGCTTCGCGCAGCGGAACGAAGGCGTCGCTCGATATCCGCTGAGGCCATGAATCCTCTACCCCCGCAATCTGAACCCGAGCGCGCCCGAACGGCCGAGTACATCGCCGTCGGGCGCGTTGTACGTCCCCACGGGGTTCGGGGGACGCTGCTGGTGGAGCCCATCTCGGAGATGATCCACAGCCTGGAGCCGGGGGCCGAAGTGTATCTGCAAGGGGCCGACGGGCCGAAGCGCGTGCAGTACCTGCGGGCCCATCGCGACCGTTATCTGCTGGCGATCGAAAGCTGTATCGACCGGGATCAGGCGGAGCAGTTTCGCGGGGCCGAGGTGCGCTTGCGCGGCGATCTGGCGCAGGAGCTGCCTGAAGGTGAGTTCTATCACTGGCAGATCCTGGGGCTGGAGGTGGTCACGGAGGACGGTGAGCACCTGGGCCAAATCAGCCGCATTCTGGAGACGGGCGCCAATGACGTTTACGTCGTGGAGAAGCCCGGTGAGAAGGAGCTGCTCATCCCCGCTATCGACGCGGTGATCCTCGACGTGGATCTGGCCCAGGAGCGCCTCACAGTGCGGCTTATTCCGGGACTTCGCGCCTGAATTTCGCCTCGCGGAGGCGCTAGGAGAGCGGTTGGGTTGTGCCGTTTACGGCGTCCATGGTACACTCTCGCCGCTTCCCCGCAATTCTAGAGGCAGGACGGCTGATGGAGATGGAAAAGACGAGAACGCAGCAAATGGTCGACAGACTGCGCGAACTGCAGGCCAACACACCCGACGTCGAGGCCTCAGCCGTCGTGTCCGTCGATGGCCTGATTATGGCCTCGGCGCTGCCGGGTAGCGTCGAGGAGGACCGTGTTTCGGCGATGTCGGCCGCGATGCTCAGCCTCGGTGAGCGCATCGCAACCGAACTCGGCCGTGGTGGACTGGACGAAGTTTACATTCATGGTGACCAGGGCTACGTATTGCTGATGTCGGTCGGCCGGGACGCGGTGCTCACGGTGCTAGCCCGAGAGCAAGCGAAGCTCGGCTTGGTGCTCCTGGAGATGCGCCGTGCCGCCGAGGATCTGGCCCGCCTCGTGATTTGAAGCGGTTGAGGGCATTTGAAGTCATTCGCTGCCCGACACTTTCTGAGTGCCGGGCACTTTGATTCATCCCGCCGCCGGACCCAAAACTTGACCACCTCGGACCCCCATGATACGCTTAGATATGCACGCTTCAAACGACATTCGAGTGAAATGTGTAGCAGCGCCGGCGATCCCGACGGGCCGGCGCTCCGACTTTTTAAGCGTCTCGGCTGCCGGTGGACAGGATGCGGGAGGGTCGTCGAATGACTGTTAAGTACATTTTCTTGACCGGAGGGGTCGTCAGCTCGGTCGGCAAGGGTGTGACCACGGCAGCCATCGGACGCCTGCTCAAGCAGCGGGGGTTCAGGGTCTCGATCCAAAAGCTCGATCCGTATATCAACGTCGATCCGGGCACGATGAGCCCCTATCAGCATGGAGAGGTCTTCGTGCTGGACGACGGTGCGGAGACCGACCTGGATTTGGGCCACTACGAGCGGTTCATCGATGCGAGCCTGAATCGGGTGTGCAATGTCACGACAGGGCAGATCTACTCGGAGGTGATCGCCCAGGAGCGCCGAGGCGATTACTTGGGCGGGACGATTCAGGTCATTCCGCACATTACCAACGAGATCAAGCGCCGCATTCAAATGGTCCCACGATCCATGGACGCGGAGATCGTGCTGGTTGAAGTTGGGGGGACGGTGGGCGATATCGAGTCCCTGCCGTTCCTGGAGGCGCTGCGACAGATGCGGTCCGACATCGGCCGCGAAAACACGCTTTACGTCCACGCCACCTGGCTGCCCCACATTGGCGCCACCGGCGAACTGAAGACCAAGCCCACTCAACATTCGGTGCGCGAACTGCGCGGCATCGGCATTCAACCGGACGTCATCATCGCCCGGTCGGATCACCCGGTCGGCGAGGAGCTGCGGTCGAAGATCGCGTTGTTCTGTGACGTGGAAGCTCGGGCTGTGATCCCGCTGACGACCACGCCTGTGCTGTACGAAGTGCCGCTCATTCTGGAGCGTGAACGACTCGGGGAATTCGTCTTGGACAGACTGGGCCTGGAGGCGCCCGCGGCGCCCGACTGGTCCAACTGGGAGAAGCTGGTATCGCGCGAGCACAGCTCGCGGCCCAAGGTGCGGGTTGCGCTGGTGGGTAAATACGTGGAACTGCAGGACGCGTACATGAGCGTTCGCGAAGCAGTGCGTCACGCCGCGCTGGCTGTGGGCGTGGAGGCGGAAATTCTGTGGCTGCACTCCGCGGAGCTGGAAAAGGGCAAGGGTTGGCAGCAACTGCGCAGCGCGGATGGGGTCATCGTGCCCGGAGGTTTCGGCTCGCGCGGCATCGAGGGGAAGATCGAAGCCGCGCGCTACGCGCGGGGCGAGCGAATCCCGTACTTGGGACTGTGTCTTGGCATGCAAGTGATGGTCATTGATTTCGCCAGAGAAGTGCTGGACAGCGAGGACGCCAACTCCACCGAGTTCGATCGCAGCACACCGCACCCCGTGATCGACCTCATGCCCGATCAGAGGGAAATCGCGGATATGGGCGGCACCATGCGGCTGGGCCTGTACCCGTGCGAACTCCAGCCCGGCACCAAGGCGGCCGCAGCCTACGGCGAAGCCGTCGTGGAGGAGCGCCATCGGCACCGGTTCGAGTTCAAGAACACTTATCGCGAAATCCTCGGCGACCACGGCATGGCGTTTTCCGGCATTTCCCCCGACGGCCGCCTGGTGGAAATCGCCGAACTGATGGATCATCCGTTTATGGTGGGGAGTCAATTCCATCCCGAATTCTTGTCCCGGCCCGAACGTCCCCACCCGCTGTTCAAGGCTTTCATGGAGGCCGTCGCGAAGAGGAGCGGTGAATTGGAGGGGGCGGAAATGCCGGCCTCGGTGGACCAGGAGGTCGGGGCCTAGGCGTTCGCCTCGATTCGCCCACTGGTCTGCTTGAAATCAAAACGGCGGCGCACGTGCGCCGCCGTTACCCTACTTGGTGAAATGGGAAGCGGTCAGCCTTGCTCCTCGGCTTGGGTGATTTCCTCGAGGTCTTCGTAGCCCTCGCCGTGGGTGCGGCGCGCTCGCTCGGCGTTGAGCTTGGCAATGCCGTTTCTGGCCTGCGTCAGCAACCGCGTCAGCTCATCCTCCAGCGCGGTGAGCGACTCGATCACGTATTCGTCCGCATCGCGCCGTACAGCCTCGGCCTCGGCGCGTGCTCCCTCGATAATTTGCTCCGCTCGCGATTCGGCCGCCTTGGCGACCGCGTCTTCCGAAGCCGCCTCCTCGGCCCGCTTCTTGGCGAGCTGCAGGGTGCGGTTGGCCTCCTCCTGAGCTTGGGCCAGAACTCGGTCCCGCTGGGCCAGCACCTGCTGGGCCTTCTTGACCTCCTCCGGGATGGAGATGCGCATCTGGTCGATGATCTCGAGGATCCGGTCCTCGTCCACGATCACATTGTGCGTCAGGGGGATCGGGCGGCTCTCGTTGAAGAGCTCTTCAAGCCGATCCACCAGATGAAGGATGTCCATACCCTGCCTCCGGTCCATGTCGCCTCGCGATTGGACCTTGTTCGGCCGACTGCACGTCAGGCCGAAGCGTACACCGAATGAATTTTCCGGTCAACCGGGCTCAGTCGCGCAACGAGGATCCGGAAAATTTCGAGCTGCCCTCTTCGCCCAGTTCGCCGAATTTCCGCTTCAAGGCCTCGGCGACATGTTCGCTGACGAAACTTGAAACATCCCCGCCCAAGGAAGCGACCTCGCGCACGGTCGTCCCGGTCAGAAAGGTGTGTTCTTCGCTCGTAATTAAAGCCACGACGTCGATCTCAGGGTCCAACCTGTGGTTCGCCAAGGCCATGCGGAATTCGTGTTCGAAGTCGCTGAACACCCTGAGCCCTCTTACGATGACCTTGGCCTCGACCTGCCGGCAAAAGTCCACTGTCAGACCCTGATAGCCCATGACCTTGGCGTTCTCCACGTGCCTCACCGAGCGCTTAACCAGCTGGACCCGCTCCTCGGGGGAGAACAGCAGGCTTTTCATCGGGCGATCATACACGGCGATGATCAGCTCTTCGAAGAGCTCGGCTGCCCGTTCGGCGATGTCGATGTGGCCGTAATGAATGGGGTCGAATGTCCCTGGGAATACCGCTCGGATCATCAGCTAAGATCTCCTGCGCCGTGGCACCACGCCCGATCGACCGCCTGACGGAGGCGGCGGTGGTCCGACTGGTCCAGGTCGGGGTCGCGTTCGAACAGCCGCTTTGCTTCCCGCCGGGCCTTCTCAATGAGCTGCACGTCCGTCAAGCGAGCCATTCGGATCTCGGCAAATCCGGATTGGCGTGTGCCGAAAAAGTCGCCCGGTCCGCGCTGGCGTAGGTCCATTTCGGCCAGCTCAAAGCCGTTGTTGGTCGCTTCCATCGCCTTCAAACGCTCGTTGTCGATCTCCTCGTCTGAGTTCGGGATCAGCAGGCAGTAAGATTTGTGCTCGCCTCGGCCGACCCGGCCGCGAAACTGATGCAGCTGCGATAAGCCGAAGCGATTTGCCCCCTCGACGAGGAGGACCGAGGCGTTGGGGACGTCGACTCCGACTTCGACGACGGAGGTGGAGACCAGCACGTCGATCTCGCCGTCGCGGAAGGCGTGCATGACCTGCTCCTTCTCCTCTCCCTTCAGGCGGCCGTGGAGCAGCCCCACGCGGTAACCGAGAAACACCTGCTCCTGCAGGTTCTCGTGCTCGTCAACCGCTGCTTTGGCCTGAACTTTCTCCGACCCCTCGACGAGGGGATAGATAATGAAGGCCTGTCTGCCCTCTTGGAGCTGGCCGAGAATGAAGTTGTAGGCTCGGGAGCGGTTCACCGGGGAGAGCACGCGGGTCTTAACCGGCGTTCGCCCGGGGGGCAGCTCGGGGATGACGGATAGATCCAGGTCGCCGTAGATCGTCAATGCCAATGAGCGCGGGATGGGCGTGGCCGTCATGACGAGTAAGTTCGGGGTGGTTCCCTTGGATCGCAGCGCGGCCCGCTGGTCCACACCGAAGCGCTGCTGCTCATCGATGATGGTCAGGCCGAGGTTCTGGAAGCGTACGGGCTCTTCCAGCAGCGCGTGGGTGCCGATCACGACGTCGATCGTGCCTTCGGCCAGCCCCGTGTGGATCTCTTCCTTCTCGGCTTGCGGGGTGTCGCCAAGAAGGAGACGAATGCGCTTGCCCGGTACCCCGGTCGTGGAGGGCATGAGCTCGTTCAAGGTCGTGTAATGCTGTTCGGCGAGAATACTGGTGGGAGCCATCAACGCCGACTGGGAGCCGTTGTGCGCCGCGATGCCCAAGCACACCGCGGCGATCACCGTCTTGCCCGATCCGACGTCGCCCTCCAGCAGCCGGTTCATCGGGCGCTGGCTGGCGAGATCTTGGCGCACATCCGCCAACGCCGATTGTTGCCCCTCCGTAAGCTCGAATGGAAGATTGGCGATGAAGTGGTCGATCCAGGCCTCCTCCACTTCAAAGGGGACGGTTTCCTGACTCTCCCAGGCCTTCTTCTGACGCAGCACCCCCAGCTGGAGCAGGAACAGCTCATCGAACGCCAGTCGATGGCGGGCCCGCTCAAGGGCCTCGCGGCCATCCGGGAAATGAACCTGCTCCAAGGCTTGGGGCAGGGGCAGCAGATCGGCGGATTCGCGCACCGAAGGCGGGAGAGGATCCGGGACCCGCGGCGCCAGCCGTCCCACGACCGAATGCATCACCCGGCGGATCCACTTGGAGGTCACCCCGGCGGTCAGCGGGTAGACCGGCACGATGCGGTTGGTGTGGAGCTGCTCTCGCTCGAGCGGCTCCCACTCGGGGTTGTTCATCGTCAGTTTGCCCAGGTACTGGTCCATCTTGGCCGACAGCACGACGGGCTGCCCGGCCTTGAGCTTGCGGGCGATCCACGGCTGGTTGAACCAGGTCACGCGCAGCGATCCGGTCCCGTCACTCACCGTCGCTTCCGTGAGCTTCATCTTCCCGGAGCGAACCGTCCGCACGTTCACCTCATCGACCGTGGCGATGATCGTGACCTCTTCTCCGTACCACAGCCGGTTGATGGTCTTCAGCTCGGAGTAGTCGTCGTAGCGGCGCGGGAAGTGCCAGAGCAAGTCGCCCAGCGTGTATAGGTCGAGCTTTTCAAGGGTCTTGGCCGACTTCGGGCCAATGCCTCGAATCGTCGTCAGCGGGGCCTCGAGTGCGGCGGGCGCCTGGTCATCGTCCTTTATGGCTTCTTGAGTGGCGACCGCCGAGGTGGGGCGGTCGCGGCTCCGACCCCGGCTCACGCTCTCCGCCGGAGCCTCGCCCTCGGTCCCCTCCGATCCGTTGGCCTCGGACTGAGGCCGCGCGCGCTCCGACGCGCCGGGAAAGCCGCCCAGTTCGTCCGTTTCGGACTGAAGGCGTGACCACAAACCTTCCAGGACGTCGCGCCGCGAATCCGGGCTTAATCGGCCGTAGTCGCGCAGCCGGTCAACCACCGCCTTGATGGTCCTGTCTTCCACGCCCGTCTCGCGGGCTTCTTCCTCCCACGGCTCCAACATGCGTGCCAGGCCGCCCATGACGGCCTGATTGTCGAAGTCGCGCTGGGCTTCGAGCCGCAGATATTTGGTTAATTTTTCCAGAGCAGGATTCATGCGCTGTGTAAAGGTGCTCCTCCGGGCCCGCAGGCCATCATACCATCAGGCTCGAGCGTCCACATGCGGGTCACAGGAGCTCGTCCTCCGCCTCCAGCACGATGACCCCCATCCCGTTGCGCCCCACAAGACTGGCCGTCACGGGTCCGTAATCGGCGTGGGTCAGCGGGGTATCCGGGTGGATGGCCTGCAGCCGTTCCTGCATCCAGCGGCCGTCCTCGGTGAGGTCCTGCGTGGGCTGAACGATGGCGATATGGTCCAGCGCGGTGAACTCCGCGACGAACTCGACGACCTTTTCCAGGGCACGGATCCGCGAGCGCACTTTCTCCATCGGGATGAGCCTTCCGTCTTCCATGGTGAGAAAGGCGATGACGCCGAGCATGTTGCCCAGGATTGCCTGAGTTCGGGTGATCAAGCCCTGCCGCTCGAGGTACATCAGGTCGTCCACGAACAGCACCATATAAACGCGGGGAATCATGCCCCGCACCAAACGCACGATGCTGTCCAGGGAGGCGCCCTGCTCTGAGGCTTCGACCGCGGCCTGAACCATCAGTCCCAATCCCGCGGAAAGCGACTGAGAATCGACAACTTGGATGTCGTACCGTCCAAGGAACCGTTCGCTCGCGCGGTGGGCGCGGGGCAGAACTCGGCTCGCCGCGGGCGCCGTATGCAGCGACAGGATCTGGTCCGTTTTTACATACAAGTCGGAGTAAATGGAAGCCAGCTCTTCGACAGTGGGGGGTTCGGACTGGGGGGGCGAGGCGGTGTCCAGGAGCTCCCGATACGAAGAGAGCGGCCGGGTGGGATCCTCGACTGCGATCCGATCGTTGCAGCGGATCCGCAACGGCACCTTGGTCAGAAGTGGGTGGGACCAAAGTCTTGGATCCGGGGGGCGGGCGGAAGTGTCGGCGGCGACGTGGACCGGTGACATGTCACTCAATAGAGATGATGAAGTCGTAGTGGGGCTGGCCGCCGTCGATCAGCTCCACCTCCAGGTCTGGCCAGTGCTGGCGGATCTCATCTGCAAGCTCGTTGGCTTTCTGGTGGGAAACGTCGGTCCCCCGGTACAAGGCCACGATCTCAGCCTCCCCGGCGCCCCCTTGTTCGAGGATCTGAAACAAGCAGGAGCGCAGCTCTTCTCCCGAGATGATGAGCTTGCCTTCGAGCAGCCCGATCACCTCTCCTTGTTCCACTCTCACGCCGTCGATCTCCACACTGCGCGTAGCGCGGGTGAGTTCGCCCGTGGTGACGGTGTCTATGGCTTTGCTCATGGAGTCGGCCACCGCGTCGAGGTCGCCGTCCGGATCGTACTCGAACATCGCGGCAACCCCTTGAGGCACGCTTCTGGTCGGCAAGACCCTGATCTGTTTCACCGTCAAATCGCGCGCCTGTGCGGCGGCAAGGTGGATGTTCTCGTTGTTGGGCAACACGATGATCGATTGCGCGGACAAGTTCTCAAAGCTGCCCATGATTTCTTCCGTGCTGGGGTTCATCGTCTGTCCACCCTCGATGATGGCAGCAGCCCCGAGGCCGGCGAACACCCGGGCGATGCCGCTCCCGGGGCTCACGGCGACGATTGCGATCTGGCCGGGTTGGATGTTGTTGAGGTGATAATCGGCCCCATCCCCCATCTCGATCCGCTCGCTTACCTGATCCATGAGATTTTCGAGGTGGACCTGGGTGATGGTGCCGAGTCCCCGGATATATTCGATGGGTTCGTATTGGGTGTTCTCTGGCACGTGAATATGCATGCGGTAAAGCCCATCTCCCTCGCCTACTTGGATCGAAGTGCCCATTTGCTCAAGCCGCTCGTAGAAGTTGCTCAGGTCGAAGCCCTTCCCGGGGCGGAAATCGACCACGATTTCCCAATCCTGGCCGGGCTCCACGGATTCGGCCGCGCTCTCGATGTCAACCTCCTCCAATGGGACCGGTTGCTGAGCGGGCTCGTCCAGCGGCAGTCGATAGGCGGCCCGCAGCATCCCCTCGAGGATAAAGAACAGGCCCTTGCCCCCGGCATCGACTACACCGGCCTCGCGCAGCACCGGCAGCAGCTCAGGGGTACGCTCGACGCTTTTCTCGGCCGCTTCGACGACCTGCTCCAGGACCTCGAGCACCGACTCAGCTCCGTCTGCCCGGGCCGCTTCGGCCGCTGCCGCGACGTCCTTGGACACGGTAAGGATCGTGCCCTCGACGGGCCGGACCACACCCTTGTACGCCGTGTCGCGGGCCTCGACCAAGCCCTTCACGAACGCGTGGGCGTCGATTTCGTCCCGGCCGTCCACCGCGCGGGCAAAGCCTCGCCAAAGTTGCGAGAGGATCACCCCCGAATTGCCGCGCGCGCCCATGAGAGCCCCTTGGGCTATGGAGTGGGCTACCGTGCTCGCGGAGGCGCTGTCGTGGGATTCGATCTCCTCCCAAGCCGCCTGCATCGTCAGCGCCATGTTCGTGCCTGTATCGCCGTCCGGGACGGGAAAGACGTTCAGCGAGTTGACGACCTGTTGATGGGTTCGCAACCAGGTGAGACCCGCGTTCAGCGCCTGGCGCACATTGTGTCCATCGACGGCGACATAGCGACGAGACAGAAGCTCGTTGGAGGCCCCTAGATCCTTTGGCTGGGCGGTGGCCATCGGGAGCTTCCTTCCCACGCTGTGGGGTCAGTCGCGGCTGCTGACCCGAAGGTCCTGAACGTGAACGTTCACCGCCGCGACCGGCATGCCGAGGGCCCTCTCCACCTTGTACTGGACCGCGTGGGCCACGCTGGCGGCCACGGACGATATCCGGGTACCGTATTCTATGACCACGTGCAAGTCGATGATGATATGCCCCTCGACAGTATGCACGTCGACTCCATGCCGCGGATCGTGGGCGAGCACGTTGGCGATGCCGTTCATTAGATTCTTGGAGGCCATCCCCACGATTCCATAGGATTGCAATGTCGCCTGGGATGCGATCGTGGCGATCGCTGCAGGAGCGATAACAATGCGCCCATATTCCCTTTTAGCGTCGGTGGAGGACGTCGTTTGCCTTGACGTGCTCATCATGCCTCACAGTTCACTGGATCCCTATGGTAAGATAAACACCGCTTCACGGAAGTATCGTTTTTCGATGAAAGGGTGTTGGTTCGATGGCTCATTGTGAACACTGCGGGAAGAAGACGCAGTTTGGAAAGAATCGGAGCTTCTCAATGAAGGCGACCCGGCGCAAGTTCAAGCCGAACCTTCAGAAGGTGAAGGTTCTTGAGGATGGGCGTCTCGTACAGAAGACTCTGTGCACGAAGTGCATCAAACGCTTGTCGCGCGTCTGACCAACTTCCTTCGCTCTCAAGCAACCGGACGAGATCTCGGCCGCCGATCAGGCGGCCTTTCTGCTTGTCCACGGTTAGGCGGGACTCGGCTGTGTGGATTCGCGCAAGGTTTGCACCCCCGCCTCGATCCCATCCGGGTGCTGGAAAATAGAACTGGCTGCGGCGAGTACCGTCGCCCCTGCTTCGATCACGGAAGGTGCGGTGTCGGCGCTGATCCCGCCATCCACCTGTAAATGCGCCCGCGAACGATGCTCGTCGAGCGTTTGTCGGGCCTCTCTGACCTTCGACAGCATTGAAGGTAGAAAATCCTGGCCTGAGAAGCCCGGGTTCACCGTCATCACGAGAATCAAATCGATCAGATCGAGCACCGGTTCGATCGTCGCCGCGGCGGTGCCCGGATTCAGGGCAAGGCCCGCGCTGCAACCGCTCTCACGAATGGATTGCAGGGTTCGGTGCAGATGGGTGCAAGCCTCAATGTGGACGGTCAAGGAGTCGGCTCCGGCCTGGGCGAAATCTTCCACATAGCGTGCGGGGTCCTCCATCATCAGGTGGACATCGAGCGGCAGGTCCGTTGCGCGCCGGCACGCTCGGACGATCAACGGGCCCATGGTGATATTGGGAACGAAATGACCGTCCATGACATCGATGTGAATCCAGTCCACCCCCGCGGCTTGGGCGGCACGGACTTGCTCGCCGAGGTGGCCGAAATCTGCGGAAAGGATTGAGGCGGATAAGAGGACGGATTCGTCCATCGATCCAATCATACCGTCGCGGACAGGCGATGACAAGGAGGCCGGAACCGGCGCCCTGTAATTTGTTTGTAAGGTCGGTCGGCCTCCGATTGACTGATACTGGGAGAAGGAGCCATGTGTCGTCCGGTCCAATTTAACTTCTCCTGCGCTGCCCGTGAAGTGGGTTCTCGCCTTTCGCTGGCCGCGCCCGGACATCAAGGATCCTCTCCGCGGGGACATGCGCGAATGTCGTCCGTTTCACCTGTAACCCCGGGCTGAAGCGAGGTTCGGTCAGCCCATGCGCCGAGAGGGCCAAGAGTGAGCGCGTTTACCGAATGGCTGAATTCATTTCTGGAAGATAACGGGGGGTCGCGGGCCAAAAGAAACGCCCACCGCCCGAACGAAATGGATGAAGCCAAGCTGGCGGAGATCAAGCGGCTTGAGGATGAGCTGAGCCGATTGTGGTCTGTGCTGCGCATGACCGCGGCGATGACCGCGACGCTCAATTATGAGCGTGTGCTCGACATGGCCCTCGACCTCGGTGTGGCGGCGCTCGCCGACCCCTCCGAAAGCGCTGATCGTGTCGTCGGGGCGCTGCTTATGTTCGAAGATAATGAACTTCATATCGTGTCCGAGCGAGGGATGACATCGGCGGACATGCGGGTCCGGTTGCCGGCTCAAGAGGGCGTACTGGCCAGGGCGCTGGACGGTACCGAGGCTCAGATCACCAACGGTCCACAAGAGGATCCTGAACTGCGGAGGATGGCGGGCTTGCACACGTGCAGGCAAGCGGCTTGCATACCCTTGGCCGTTGGTCTTGATATTTACGGTGTGCTCCTGTTCGGCCATCCTGACCGGGGATTCTTCGAGCGCGCGGACCGGCTCGAACTTCTCGAGGTCACCGGTCAGCAGGCCATGATCGCACTGCAGAATGCGCGCCTGTACCGGGAACTGGAGCAAGAGAAGGAGCGAATCTCCGAGATCCAGGAGGAAGCCCGCAACAAACTCGCCCGGGACCTGCATGATGGGCCGACGCAGTCCATCAGCGCGATCGGCATGCGGGTCAATTTCACCCGTCGGCTGATGGAGCGTGATACCAAGGCGGCGGCGGATGAACTTTTCAAGATCGAGGAGCTGGCCCGCCGAACGACCAAGGAAATGCGACAAATGCTGTTCACGCTGCGCCCGCTGGTTCTGGAGTCGGAAGGATTGATTCCAGCGCTCGAGCAGCTGGCGGAGAAAGTGGCCGACACGCACGGCCAAGCGGTCAAAGTGGAAGCGAGCTGGGATGTAGCCGAGGAGCTGGAGGTCGGGAAACAAGGAGTCCTATTCTTCCTGGCCGAAGAGGCTGTGAACAACGCTCGTAAGCACGCGGAGGCCAATCAAATTTGGATCCGCCTGCATCAACATGAAGACGTGCTGGTGCTGGATGTGGTCGACGACGGCCAGGGTTTCGATGTTTCGACGGTGGAGAACGATTATGCCAGCCGGGGTAGCTTGGGGCTGCTCAACTTGCATGAGCGAGCCGAGCTTCTGAACGGGGTGTTGAAAATCGATTCGGTCCCCGGCGATGGGACTCGGGTGCGCGTCATCGTCCCCACCTCTGTCGAGGCCGCCGAGCGGGTGCACCGGGCGGGGTTCGCCGCCTGATTCCCCTGGTATTCGAATTGAATTGGTGTGGATTGCCTTGTCTGAGGCGTCTCAGCTCACGCGGCCGCTATCCAGCGGCCGCTTCTTCGTGTTCGGTCGCCAGCTGTCCGCAGCCCGCGTTGATGTCGATGCCCCGCCGAACCCGGATCGTGGCCGGTATGCCGCTCGAAACGAGGGCCCCACGGAAGGCTTCGGCCTGCTCTTGCGGCGTCGCTTCGGCGGCGTACCCCTGGGTGGGATTGAGCGGGATCAGGTTCACATGGCACAGCAGGCCATCCAGGAGATCCGCCAGCCTCTCGGCATGTTCAAGTCTGTCGTTCTCGCCCCGCACGAGCGCCCACTCGAAAGTGATCCGCCGGTTGGTCTTTTTCACGTAATAACGGCAGGCCTGCATCAGCCTGGGGAGCGGGAACCGGCGGTTCACGGGCATCAGCTCCGATCGGCGCTCATCATCCGTGGTGTGCAGCGAGATGGCCAGGTTGTATTGGTGACCCTCATCGGCGAAGCGCTCGATGGCCGGCACCAGCCCGACCGTTGAGATCGTGAAACGCCGCGCCCCGAAATTAAAGCCGTCCCCGTCGTTGAGGCGGTCAAGCGCCTCGAGGGTGGCTTCGTAATTGTGGAACGGTTCGCCCATGCCCATCATCACCACATTGGTCAGCCGGTCATCGCTCGCCTGAAGCCTGCGCGCGAAGTAAAGCACCTGCTCGATGATCTCACCGGCTGAAAGGTGGCGGCGGAAACCCATTTGTCCGGTCGCGCAGAAGACACACCCCAGGGCGCAGCCGGCTTGGCTTGAAATGCACGCCGTGCGGCGGCCGTCCTCGTAACGCATGAGAACCGATTCGATCGCCTGACCGTCCGGAAGGCGGAGCAGGACCTTCTCGGTCCCGTCCTCGGATCGCAGGTGTACGACTTCCTCCAGGCCGGTGAAGGAGAAATGCCGTGCCAGGTCGGATCGCAGCTCCTTGGGCAGCGTCGTGATCCGATGGGGGTCGCTCTCCAGTTGCTGATACATCCAGTGCCAGAGTTGATCCGCCCGGTAGGAGGGCTCACCGTGGGCAGCAAACCATTCGGTCCATTCGTCCCTGCTCAAGTCGAAAATGTGTCGTGGCTCGTTCATCGTGGATTTGAGTTGAGGCTGGCGACGAGTGCGGTGAGATCTTCGAAGCGGTAGTCGGCCTGAATGTCGGATTTGTCGGCAATCTCCCGGCTGGTGACGCCGGTCAGCATCAGCGCGGTTGGGGCGCCGAGGCGGATCCCGCCCAGGATGTCCGTCTGCAAGCGGTCGCCGACGATCAGGGTTTCCTCCGGATCTGTGCCCAACACCTCGGTCGCCCGGCGGTAAAGAAACGGCTCGGGTTTGCCGATGACCGTGGGCGACCGCTCCGAGGCGGCTTGCAGCGCGGCCAGGATCGCCCCTGCGCCGGGGACCTCGCCCCGTTCGGTCGGGAACGATGGGTCGGGATTGGTGCCAATAAAGGGCGCCCCTCGCCGGAGGGCTAAGGTCGCTTCGGCCAGTTCCTGCCAGCACACCGTGCGGCTCATGGCCGCCACCACCACCTGAGCCTCGGACGCTCGATCGGTCAGCCCGAAGCCCGCATCGATGAGCGCTTGCCGAATGCCGTCGTCGCCGATGACGAGCACGGGCGAGGACGCGGCGTAATTCTGCGCCAGGTAGGCCGCGGTCGCGAGGGCGGAGGTTACGATTTCTCCCTCGGACACCTCGACGCCGGCCCGGAGCATGCGACCTCGGTACGTGCTCGGTGTGGTGGTAGCGTTGTTGGTGGCCAGCACGAAGCGGATATCGTTCTGACGCAGGTGCGCGAACAGCTCGGGGACTCCGGGGAGGATCTGATCTCCGCGCCACAGAACTCCGTCCATGTCGATGATCATGCCGCGCACCCAACTGAGATTGGTCATGAGGCTTCCACTATCTATGGGTGGTCCGTGGGGTGAATGATAACGGACTGGGTGTCGGCGCGGTGAACGGGATCCGTGCTTGGAAATGCCCCCTGCAGGGTATGGCTCGATGGAGATCTTTTCCACTCATGGAGGGGCACTCCGTGTGGGAGACCCATGCGGCCTCAGCATGACGTTAAGGCGTGGGGGGGCGTCGTGCCAAGGCGGGTGGATCAGGCACCTCGGTTCCCATTAACGCCATTCTGAGGAGCCCGGCGCATCCGGCGACGAAGGATGTCCAAGCGCGGGCCGGACCGGTGAGGCGGCAGCAGGAATATCAAGGCGGCCATGTGTGATGGCGTTGTGATGCCGGCGGATCACCTCGGTTCGCGGTCCCGGTCTGGAAATCCTCCAGCCTCACGAACGGAGCTTTCGGTCGTGGATCCGATGCGGCCTCAGGATCTTGGGAAGTCCATTATTGCGGAACGGCGATCCGGCCTCGGGATGCCGTTAAGTAGAAAAAGCCCTTCCGAGCCGGGCGTGGCCGAGGGGGTTACTGAGAACCCTTCCCAAATCGGCTTAAGAGGAATTCGTACACGGGGCGATCGATGCGGCCAGCTTTCACGTCCGTGCGCTCTTCGAAATTTTCATTGCCCACGAAGGCGCGCAGCGCCTCCCGAGTCGCCTCATCGTATCGGCCGTTGGCGGGCCCATCGTAGTAGCCGAGGCCGTCCATCAGCTCTTGAAGCGAGCCAGCGATCTCGCCCTCGATTTCAAGCTTGTCCTCTTCTGGACTTTCGCCGAAGTACAGGCGGTGCATCTCCACCAGCTCCCCCAAGCGGGGTACGGGATCGGGGTGATCGTCAACCCGGTAGTCCATCCACCGGTCGTTAAGCCCGCCGTAGCCGCCCTCCGGCTTGACAATAAAGATCGCCGCGCTCTGTTTTCCGCGGCGATCGCCTCCTGCTCGATCCCCGGCCAGCAACGCCGCGAGCAGCCGGCGCGGCAGATCGCCGTCGGTCGCCTCGTACGCCTCGGCCATCGAATCGATTACCTCAGGGCCAACCAGTATGTTGCCCTGCACGGCGTAATGATCGCCGGTCCGGCCGCCGGCCCAGTTGAGACAATCCTCGCCGGTGAATGTGGAGGGTCGCCCTTGACCGTCCACAAGCCCGACCTGGCGCAGCTTGGCCTCGTCGTCGTTGGCCAGGAGCTGCTCTAATGTCTGCTCGGCGTCGACCCCCTGCCGCATCAGGTCGAGCCCGCGCGGCCCAAAGGCCGGGTTGGCGTAGGATTGAGTGGCGACCGCGCCGGCCCCCGCCTCGGCCCAAGGGACGACGGCCCCCGCGGCCGGGAATTTCGAGGCCACGGCGATGCCCCAAGCTTGCTCCTGTCCGTCGAAAGCCACGATGGAGAAGGTCGAGGGGGCTGGCATGGGGGTCCTGCTCAGAGCGCTAAGCGGCGTCGGGGAGTGGGCGGTCGCTTTCGGGGGTGATTTCCTCCCCGTCTCGATCCAGCATTCTGGGGGGTTGGTCACTCCGGACAGCCTCCGCGGTGACGATCACCTCGCCAATTTCGGGATGAGAGGGGATCTCGTACATGATGTCGAGAAGCGCGCCTTCGACGATGGCCCGCAGTCCGCGCGCGCCGGTCTGGCGCTTCATGGCCAGCTCGGCCGCCGCCTCCAGCGCTTCGTCCTCGAAGACCAACTCCACGTCGTCCATTTCGAACAGGCGGGTAAACTGCTTCACCAGAGCGTTGCGGGGCTGGGTGAGGATGGCCTGTAGGGCCTCGATGTCGAGAGATTCGACGGCGGCGTAGACGGGGAGCCGACCGACGAGCTCCGGGATCATCCCGTAGCGCATCAAGTCATCCGGGATCATCATATGCAGCAGATCGCTGTCGTTCAGGTCTCCCTCCGAGTCTTTGTGCGCGCCGGGGAAGCCGAGCCGGCCGCGGCGACCGATCCGGTCGCCGACGATTTCGGCCAGGCCGTCGAAGGTCCCGCCGCAAATGAAGAGGATGTCCCGGGTGTCGATCTGGATGAACTCCTGCTGCGGATGCTTGCGGCCACCCTGCGGCGGTACGTTGACTTCCGCACCCTCAATGATCTTAAGCAGGGCCTGTTGCACGCCTTCGCCCGAAACATCCCGGGTGATGCTCGGGTTGTCACCGGACTTACGGCCCGTTTTGTCGAGCTCGTCGATGTAAACGATTCCGCGTTCGGCGCGTTGTACGTTGAAATCCGCAGCTTGGATCAAGCGCAGCAGGATATTCTCCACGTCCTCTCCGACATAGCCGGCCTCGGTCAAGGCGGTGGCGTCGGCGATGCAGAACGGGACATCGAGCGTCTTCGCCAGAGTCTGAGCCAGCAGGGTTTTGCCGCAGCCGGTCGGGCCGATCAGCAGGATGTTGCTCTTCTCGAGCTCGACTTTGCGGTTGCCCTTGTTGGCGATCCGCTTGTAATGGTTGTAAACAGCGACGGACAGGACCCTCTTGGCGTGATCCTGTCCGACGACGTAGTCATCTAAACGCTGGTAGATTTGCTCGGGGGAGAGGCTGGGACGACCGCTCGAAGTTAGGGCTGCTCGACCTGCACCTTCATCTTCCCCCACGAGGATATCTTGACAGAGGTCCACGCATTCATTGCAGATGTGGACCTCATCGGGCCCGGAAATGAGGCGTTGGACCTCGCCTTCGTTTCGATTACAGAAGGAGCAACGCCGCTCCTCGGCGCCTGCCGGCTCATCCGGCGTCATGTACTAGCCGCTCGCTTTCGCCTTTTCCTTCTCGTCCCGGGACTGCTCTTCTTGCTGTTTGACCTTCGGTTCAAGGACGTGGTCGACCAAGCCGTAATTCATGGCCTCTTCGCCGTCCATGTAGAAGTCACGCTCGGTATCGCGCTCGATCACTTCGAGCGTCTGCCCCGTATGTTCCATCAGTATAGCATTGATTTTTTCGCGCAGACGGAGGATCTCCTTGGCCTGGATCTCAATGTCGGTCGCCTGACCTTGGGCCCCGCCCAGCGGCTGGTGGATGTGCACCGTGGCGTTGGGGAGCGCATAGCGCAGTCCCTTCGTCCCGGCCGTGAGCAGGACGGTGCCGAAGGAGGCTGTCATTCCTACCGCAACGGTCGAGACGGGTGCGCTGACCTGCCGGATGGTGTCGTAAATGGCCAGTCCTGCATAGATCTGGCCGCCGGGGCAGTTGATGTACATGTTGATCTGTTCTTCTGGGTTCTCCTGATCGAGATACAAGAGCTGGGCGATGATCAAGTTGGACACTTGATCGTTGATGGGCGTACCCAAAAACACGATGCGGTTCTTGAGCAGCAGCGAGTAGATATCATAGGCTCGTTCGCCGCGGCCCGTGGATTCGATCACCATCGGAATCAAGTTTGTGGGATCCATACCGTTATTCATGACAGACACATCTACTCCTCGGATTCGCTCGGACTTGAGCCCGCGGAGGCCGGAGTCAGGATCTCTGCTCCCTCGTCCGCTTCCTCGGGCTCGCTGCCTTTCGATGGGTGTTCTGGTTTGTCCGCCTCCCCCTTGGCGATTTGGACCAGGCGCTCGAGCGCTCGGTCCGTCAGTAAGTCTACCTCGATACTTCGCCGCGCCGAGGGGCTGTTCAGACTTTGGCGGACCTGCTCTCCATCCTGCCCGAAAGCACCGACCAGCTGGTCGAGAGCTTCGTCGATTTCGGCCTCTGAGATCTCGATCCCTTCCTCCTCGACGACCTTTCCCAGGACCAATCCTTGCAGCAGCCGCTCTTTGGCCTGCGGCTCAAGCTCCTCCTGCAGTTCCTCCATCGTCTTGCCTTCGATATCGAGGTAATCATCCAGGCTCAAATTGCGGCGCTCAAGGCGGTGCTCCAGATCGTGGACCATGTCATTGATCTCGCGCTCGAGGAGCACCGGCGGATACTCAATTTCCGCCGCCTCGATCACCCGCTCGATGACTTTATCGGCGTACTCCGAATCGGTTGTGTGTTGCAGTTCCTCTTTTAGATTCGTTCGCACCTGCATGCGCAGGGCGAGCAAGTCATCGAATTCGCCCAGGTTGCGGGCCAGATCGTCGGTCCACTCGGGAACGAGACGGGATTTCACCTCCAATACGGTGAAGTGGAAGTCCGCCGTCTTTCCCCGCAGGGCTTCATTGCGGTAGTCGTCCGGAAAGGTATATTCGACATCGGTTTCCTGGCCGGCCTCCAGACCGACCAGACGGTCGGCGATGCGAGGGATCGGCCAGTCCGTATCTTCTTCGAGGATCAACGAGGCGTTCTTCTCATCGAGCAGTTCGCCGTTCGTCTCGTCCTGAAGCTCGCCGATCACGTCGACGACGACCAGGTCCTCCATCTCGGCGCTGCGATCGACGGGTTCGATGACGGCCTGGCCCTGGCGGAGCTCTTCGAGCACCTCCTCGACGGCCTCGTCCTCCACCTCGGGTTGCTCGTATTCCACTCGCAGCTCTCGAAAATCACCCAGGTCGATCTCCGGTTTGAGCGGCACACGGTAGCGCAAGACCAATGGCTCCCGGCTGACGATCTCGTCCAATGAGCCGGGCGCGTAAGGCTCCAAATCCGCCTCTTCGAGCGCCTCTCGATAGAGATCCTGCCCCAATTCGTCCAGCGCTTCGTCGAGCAGGTATCCTTCGCCGACCCTGCTGGCCACGATGTTGTAGGGCGCCTTTCCCGGACGGAAGCCGGGGATCTCGATCTCTTTGCTGATCCGGCGGGCCGCGGCCCGCAGCGCCGCTTGAAGGCGGTCCTGCGGGACCTCAACCCGCATCTCGACCTGGCGGTCTTCCAGGGTCTGGGTTTCCACGTTCAAGAAGGGGCTCCTTCGTTAGCTGCGAGAATAACGGTGGGTCGCCACGGGGTGAACCGCGTGCGGGCGATTTGCTTGACGCCCCCTCGAATGGGGAAGGCGGGAGTCGAACCCGCACGCCCGAGGGCACGTGATCCTAAGTCACGCCTGTCTGCCAGTTCCAGCACTTCCCCGTCCGGACGGATTATATCCACCGCCGAGGGGACTGTAAAGGCGGGCCCTCATCAAGGGGGATCCACCGGCGTGAAGGGCAATTGCGGGGAACGGGGCGAGGTCAGAGGACGTGATAGAGATGGCGCACCCTGGCCAGCTGCTCCAGCTCGTGGTCGGCGGCGGAATCCAGCCATGTGGCCAGCGTGATGGAGCCGAGCAGCGCGTGACGGCCCGGTCTCGACCAATCCTCCTCGCTCAGTCCTGACAGCCGTGCGATGGTCCGCTGGCGGGCGTCGACGAACGCCTCGAGCGCCGCCCGCAAATCCTGCTGGAGGTAGGCTCGATCCTCCGGCCATGCCTGGCTGTCGGCGGCCGGCAGGAAAGGCGCTTCCTCGTCCAAAAGGCGCTGCAAACCGGGCTGGCAGACCTCCAGCTCCCTGTCCCGCAGATAACAGACGACCTCATGCGGGGCCCACTCGCGGGCGCTGGGTCGCTCACCCCAGGAAGCATCCATTTTCCCGTCCGCGTAGTGAAGCAGGGCCGCCAGATGCCCCCGCAGCCGCGCCAGGACGGCCCTGGGAGACGGAGGGCCAGGCGTGCTCCCGGAGTCGTCGGCCTGTCCGAGGCGGAGCGCCCAGGATCTGGCCCCCGCCAGGTCGCCGCCCGCCGTGTCCGGCCCGGGGTCGGTGGATCGATGATATACGGACAAACCCAGCAACCGGGCCGGGTTCAGGTCGTTTTCCAGGCTGTCGCCGATCATCGCCGACTGCTCCGGTGGGACCCCCAGCAAACCCAAGATCTCCGCGTAATACTCGGGCTGCGGCTTGGCGAAGTGAAACTTCTCGTAGGAAGTGACCAGGCTGAAATCCTGCCGAGATCCGTCGAGGCCCGCCCATTCGAGGCGCTGAATCATGGCGTGTTCGGGGAAGAGGGGATTGGTGGCGATCGCGATGTCCATTCCGGCGTCGGCGGCGGCGTCGACCAGGTCGCGAGCGCCCGGAACCGGTGCCGTCAGCGAGCGAAGTTCGGGGTAGATTTCCTTGTAGAAGCGGTCAACGGTGGGGCGAAGGTCGGCCTCGGTCACGCCGAGGGCGGGGTAGAAATGCGCATCGAATGTCTGTTTGAGGGTCCGGATAGGATCCAGGTTGGTGATCATCGCCCGAGTCGCTTCGGTCAGTTTGGCGATGATCTCATCGGACGATCCATACCCGTTGAGTTCGGCCGCCAGGCGGCTCAAGTAGAGGGGGAGAAACTCTTCCAGATGGGTCTGAAGCAGGGTGTCGTCCAGATCAAGCAGCAGGGCCTTCACTGAAGCTCGGACGGAAGCTCGATCGGGGGCAGGTCGCGGTGGCACTGACCACAGCCGATCTCGGGTTCATCGACCTCTTCCAAGGTCCGGGTGCACATGGCGCTGACCTCGACTCGTTTGCCGAAGCCGAGCAAACCCGATTTGGCTCGCGCTTCGAGCACCATGTGGGGACAGGCGTTGGCGCGGACGATGCGCGGCACGGGACAGTTGCTGCAGTGCTGCGGTTCCCACGTGCCGCCGCCCGGGGTCTTGTCGATCAGGCGGCACTCCTGGATCTCGCGGCCGCGGTGAAAGTCCTCAAAGTAATATGGGCATTCCGTGCCGGCGGGAGTTCGCATAGGCGCGGCCTCAGGCTCGGGTAATGTATTCGCCGGTCCGCGTATCGACGCGGATGGCGTCGCCGGTCTCGACGAAGAGAGGGACCTGGACCTTGAGACCGGTCTCGGTCGTCACGGTTTTTGTGGCCCCGGTCGCGGTGTCTCCTTTGACGCCGATCGGCGCCTCGGTAACCTCCAAGTCGACGGAGGTGGGCAGCTCGATGTCCAGCGGCTCCTCGCCGAAGAAGGTCAGCTTGACCTCCAGACCCTCCGTCAGGTACTTGACGGCGTCACTGAGTGTGTCCTTACCTACGGCCGGCTGTTCGTAAGTTTCAACGTCCATAAAGTAGTACAGATCCCCTCGCACATACACAAACCGGGCTTCCCGGTAGTCGAGCCGCACGTCGTCCACCCGATCCCCGGAGTTGAACGTCTTTTCGGTCACCGTACCCGTGCGCAAATTGCGCACCTTCGTGCGGATGGTCGCTTTGCCTCGGCCTGGCTTGTGGTGCGAATACTCCAGCACTCGGAACAAATCACCGTCGAGCTGGAATGTCACGCCGCTGCGCAGTTCGTTGACGTCGATCAATATCGTCGGCCTCTTTGGTTCTCAGCTCGCTTCGTCATGATCGAATTTTATCAGCCTCGATTCTAGCCCCGATCCAATCGATTGTCGGTGGATAGCAAACTCGTCTCGTGGCGGTAAACCGAGATTCGTCCTCCGTCCCCGGGCCCTCCAAACGTTCAATGTTGGGTGCACTCTTCAAGGCCGCCACCGATTTGAACGCCTAAATCATCCTCGTGCTCGGCCATTGCAGGTCTCCGGCATCCGACAAGATGATCCGGCTGCCAGGCGAGATGACTGACGGGCCAACGGCGGGTTCCCACTTTATCCACCCCAGAAGTTTTGTCTTCGCCCACCCGTAAGGTCGGAAGTCAAAAGCCTGCAGCTTACCACTCGAGTTCAGCGCTCGGGGCTTGCTGATTGGACCCGTGGTCCAATCGTGAGGTGAATTGGGATCCAGAATTGGTCCGTGCGCTGTGGTGTGCCTATTCGCCCAACCAGCGCGCGGCCGCTTCGGGCGCGTCGGTCAGCCGACCGGTGCGCACGGTGCAGCGGGGCAGGGAATCGATGAAGGCTCGCCCGTAATACTTGCTCGTCAGCCGGCGATCCAGCGTGACGACGACGCCCCGATCGGAGCGGGTGCGGATCAAGCGCCCGAAGCCCTGTCGAAAGCGCAGTATGGCCTCGGGAACCGTGTACTGGTTGAATGGGGCCTCGTACATCTCGGCGCGAGCGGCGACGATCGGGTCGCTGGGCACGTCAAACGGAAGACGGGCGATGGCCAGCAGCGACAAGGCCTGACCGGGCACGTCGACGCCTTCCCAGAACGATCGAGTTCCGAGGAGGACCGCTTGGTCGGCGCTGCGGAAGGTTTCCAGCAGCGCGTGGCGCGAAGCGCCTTCTCCCTGCTCGTAGACGACGATGCCCTCCGCGGCCAGTGGCCCCGAGATCGCCTGAGCGGTGCGCCGGAGCTGTGAGTAGGAGGTGAACAAGGCAAGCGTCCTGCCGTACGTGGCCTTGCACAGCTCGATCAATCCCTGCTCAACCGCACGCTGATAGGAGGGCCCGGCCGAAGGTTCGGGGATGTCGTTGACCAGATAGAGCAACGTGGCGGTCTCGTAGTCGAACGGCGAGCCCAACGCCAGCTCATCTGCGTCTTCGGCGCCCAGCCGGTGGCGCAGGTAATCGAAGCTTCCGGCCGTGGTCAGGGTAGCCGAAGTCATGACCACGGCCTGCTTCTGGTGCCAGATGTGCCGCCGCACAAGCTGGCCCACCTCGAGGGGGGCGGCGTGCAGGGAAGGGCGCTCACGGGATGAGCTGGCCTCGGCCCAGTAGATCGTCATCGAGTCGGGCTCGAAGATCATGTGGTCCAGGTTGCTGTACACCTCGCTCAAACCCCGGGTCACGGTTCGTGTGCTCAACGCCAGGTCCTCGGCCTCTTCGACGCCCTGTTCTGCCAGGCCCAACAGGCTCGATTCGAGCTCTTGCAGCGCGTCGAGCATCGATCCGAAGGGCGCCTTGAGGTTGTCCCAGGCGATTTCCATGTCCGACCATTCGGGCAGCATGCGGGTGGAGCCCACGATCCGCTCCTGTTGCCCATAGGGTCCGACCGGCTTTCCATCGCGGCGGATCGCCAGGAAGTCGTTGAGCGCTTCGAAGAACCGCTGCACACCGGTGCGGCACTCCTGTACGCGCCCGCTCACGATCTGCACGCCCTTGCTTACCCGGCCCGCCAGGTCCGGCGCCAGCTCCTGTTGGGCCACCTGCATGAGCTGTCCCAACAGGCCGCTGTTGGCGTTGCCGATGTCCCGCAGCAGGCGGTAGACCCCGGACTCGGTCACGCGAAAGCTCAGCCCGCTGGTGGTGGCGTCCTCCAGATGGTGGGCCTCGTCGACGATGAGGTAGTCATATTCCGGGATGACCCGGCTGCCGGTGGCGATATCGGCCAAAAGCAAGGCGTGGTTCACGACAATCAGGTGCGCCACTTCGGCCTCGCGTCGGGCCTTGTAGTACGGGCATCTTCCGTTCGCTTCCACCAGGCAGGTTTCGCCGCCGCACCCTTCATTCTCCGCGGAGAGCCTGCTCCAGGCGACGGCCTCGCCGGCCCCCAGCAGGTTGATTTCGCCCCGGTCGCCCGAGCCGCCCTCCTGCATCCAAACCAGGACCTTGGCCAGAACGCGCATTTCATCGGCCGATCGCGGGCCGACGGATCGGAGCGCGTCGAGCTGGCGGGGGCACAGGTAGTTCGAGCGGCCCTTCAGCACCGCGGCCCGGATGGGATGGTCGAGAATGGCCGCCAGATCAGGGATGTCCTTCTTCAGCAGCTGGTCCTGAAGGTTGATCGTGTTGGTGGAGATCACAACGCGGTAACCGTTGCGCTCGGCCCAACGGTAGGCGGGGATCAAGTAGGCCATCGACTTACCCGTCCCCGTGCCCGCTTCGACCAGCAGATGGCCCGAGTCGGAGAGCGCCTGAGACACGGCCATCAGCATTTGAACCTGCTGCGAGCGGTGCTCGTATTCCGGGAAGTGCTCGCCGAAAGCGCCGCCGGGCTCGAGAATCCCCGCCAGCGCCTCGGCATCGAGCGGTTCGGGCTCCGGGTCCGGGTGGAGCGGCGGGAGGTCCGGGGCCGGGGCAGCAAGCCCGCGGAACAGGTCGGGTCTGCCTTGGTCTTCCTCCTCCGCCTGCTCACCGCGGCGCTCGAGCGCGTGCTCGAAGATCCATCCGGCTCCCCACTCGACTTCGGCGCCATGTTCGACGATCTCTCGGATCACCCACCGCGGGAGCTCGGCGACCCGGTCCTGCAGGCGCAGCAGCACCTGCCGGCTGGTGTGGGCGTCGTCGAGGGCGCGGTGCTGGCGGTCGACCGGGATGCCGAGGTGACTTGCAAGCGAGCTGAGTCCATAGCGGCCGGCGGCGGGAAGCACGACCGATGCCAGGTCGTAGGTGTCCAGGGAAGGGTTGTTGCGGAACAAGCCTCGACCGTGCATGAACTCCAGGTCGAAAGCGATGTTGTGGCCCAAGATTGGGAGGTCGCCGACGAACTGGTCCAGCTCGGCGAGAACCTCGTGGATCCGCGGCGCGTTGGCCAACATCGCGTCGGTGATTCCCGTCAGCTCGGTGATGAATTGCGGCAATGGGCGGCCCGGGTTGACCAAGGTGTGAAATTCCTCTTCGACGCGCCGGCCGCGAAAGCGAGCGACGCCGATTTCGATGACGGCGTCGCGCTCCGGGTCAAGCCCAGTGGTCTCAAGATCGAGTGCGCAGAGTGTGTTCATGGGCGACATCGCAGGATTATATCACCCGCCCAAGTCGCCCGTGCTATACTCGCTGCGACCCCCTGAATTATCCAAGCGAGGACCCTGGTGATAGCAGACGCGGCCTCCAAAATCCGGGAGAACATCCAGCAAGTCATCGTTGGCAAGGACGCTGTGATCGATATGGCCCTGGCCGCCATTTTGTGCGAGGGGCACCTCCTGATCGAAGACGTGCCCGGCATCGGCAAGACCACGCTGGCGCGGGCGCTGTCGATGTCGATGGGCGCCTCGTTCAGCCGAATTCAGTTCACCCCGGATCTGCTGCCCTCCGACGTGGTCGGGGTCAACTGGTTCAACGAAAAGGACCAGCGCTTCGAGTTTCGGTCCGGACCGGTGATGAGTCAGATCGTCCTGGCCGACGAAATCAACCGCGCCACGCCGCGCACGCAATCGGCGCTGCTGGAGGCGATGCAGGAGCGGCAGGTTACTGTGGACGGCGTCACCCGTCTGCTGCCTCGCCCGTTCACCGTGCTGGCGACTCAAAATCCCGTCGAGCTTGAAGGGACGTTTCCGCTTCCGGAAGCCCAGGTGGATCGGTTTCTCCTGCGGCTGAAGATCGGGTACCCGGACGAACAGGAGGAGGAACAGATCCTGCTTCGCTTCGGCGGCTCGGATCCGCTGCAGGAGCTGGAGGCGGTGGTCAAGCCCGAGGAGGTGACCGATCTGCAGCGAGAGCGGGCCGAGGTCAAGGTGGAGGAATCGGTGCGCGCCTATATCGTCGCCATCGCCCGGGCCACCCGCAATCATGAGGAGATCGACCTCGGCGCCAGCCCGAGGGCCACGTTGGCCCTGTATCAGTCGTCCCAGGCGTGGGCCGCGCTGCGGGGGCGGGACTATGTGATTCCCGACGACGTCAAGTTCATGGCTGATTCGGTCCTGCTGCACCGTTTGATGATCTCGCCCCAGGCCCAGCTCCGGGGTCGAGATCCCAACGAGCTGCTGGCGGATGTGATCTCCGGGGTGCCGGTTCCCGTCGAAGGCTGATAAGGTGCGCGAACGCCGTCCGTTCCACGAAGCCTGGCTGTGGGTCACATTCCTGGTGCTTGTCGTCGGCTACGCGTTTGGGCTGAAGGGTTTGCTGGCGATGGCCGGACTGCTGAGCGTCGTGCTGGGATTGGCCTGGTACTGGAACCGGGAAGCGCTGCGCGGGCTGAGCTATGAGCGCTGGGTTCGGTACCGGCGGGCCTTTCCGGGGGAGCAGGTGGAGGGGCACGTTGCCGTGCGCAACGATAAGGCCCTGCCGCTCGTTTGGCTGCGCACTTCCGACCGCTGGCCAAAGGCCGTCGGGCCGCGCGATGAGGGGTTGTTAGCTCCATCTCACCGCCCGGAGTTCGGCTTCCTACACTTGATTTTGGCGATGCGGGGCTACGCGAGCACGATCCGAAAGAACCCGCTGCAGTTCCGGAAACGGGGCGTATACCGGCTGGGTCCGGTGGAAGCGACCGCGGGCGACCCATTCGGCTTGTTCGTGAACCAGCAGGAAGACATCGCCCCACGGGATAAGCTGACGGTCTTCCCGAAGGTCTATCCCATCTCGGAATTGGGCCTGAACCCGGACGATCCTTTTGGTGAGAAGGCGGCCCGCCGGCGGCTGTTCGAGGATATCAGTCGACCGATGGGTGTGCGAGAGTACCGGCCCGAAGACGGATTCCGGCGCATCCATTGGCCGGCGACGGCCAAGGTCGGGCGATTGCAGACCCGCGTATTCCAGCCTGTGAGAGGATTGGATCTGGTGGTGTGTTTGAACGCCTCGACGTTTGAACATCATTGGGAGGGCACCGACCCGGAGATGGTTGAAGCGTTGATCAGGACGGCGGCTTCCATCGTGATGCAGGCCTTCGAGGACGGCTTTCGTGTAGGACTGCTGTCCAACGGAAGCATCGCGCATTCCGGCCAGGCCTTTCGCATTCCGCCCGGTCGCTCCAAAGGCCACCTGCCGCACCTGCTCGAGTCGTTGGCCGGATTGACACCGGTCGTCACATCCTCCTTTGAACGCTATCTCATGGCCCAGGCGCCCCGGTTGGAGTACGGTTCCATCTTGCTGGTCATCTCCGCCATCACACCACCGGTGCTGCTGGAAGCGTTGGTTCAGCTGCGCAGCCGCAATCGAAGGACGGCGCTGATTTCACTGGCCGAGGAGCCGCCGCCTTTTGTGCAGGGCGTCGAGACTCACCACTTGCCACACGGTGTCGAGGGGGTCCAGGGGTGAGCGGGACATCGCTGCCGTGGATCAGAACTCAGGCTGGCAAGGTTCCTTGGAGACAGATCGGCGTTCTCAGCACGCTGCTGATGGAGCTCGCCGTGTTGGTGCCGTGGCTCCGTCTGGTTCTTTCCTCGGCGGATGCGCCGCCCGCTTGGGTCATGCTGTTGTGGGCGTTCGCCGTGGCGCTGGTGGGTCGGCTGGTGGCTCGGATGATCCAGGGGTACCGGTTGCGTGAGTCGGTGGCGACCGCGTTTTCCGGGCTGATTTTGATGCTGACCATTTTGCTGAGCGTCAACCTGATGTTGGCTCCCGCGCGGCTCCTCAATCTGTGGGCCGCGGGGGTGCAAATCGTCCGTGGGGTGCTGGAGGTGTTTCCGCCGGGGCATGCGGCATTGCTGGCCCTCGCCGCAATCTGGATATGGCGCCGTGGAATCGCATCGGCCATGCCCACCTATCAAGAACCCAGGGCGACGGGCTTCAAATTTCGTCTGGGAGTATTGGTCTTCGCGGCCTATTTCATCGTGGTGGGGTCGCGAGCCCCAGGGGCGCCCGTGCTGCTGCCGGCGTTCTTCGTTTCCGCGCTGCTGGCGATGTCCATCAGTCGAGCCCACTGGCTCGCCAGGCTGCGCGGGGCGGGCGAGCCGCCTTTCACCTGGCAGTGGCTGGGAAGTTTGCTGCTCCTTTTCGGACTTGTGGTCGGAGGCGGCTTGGCGCTGGGCTGGCTCTTGAACAGCCCGCTCGGCCATCAAGCCCTCAGCGGATTGCTGTTCCTGCTGTTCGCGATGGTTGAGCTGACCTATCGGCTTATGCTTCCAATTCTGATCGTGTTGGAGCCCTGGCTGCGGCGCTTGTTGATGATGATTCGAGGGCTCCTGGAGGGTCTCCCGGGGATCCTGGATCCGATGTTGGCCGGCCTTCAGGGTCAGGCTGGGCCGGATGCCTCGGACGAGCCCGGGCTCTTCTTCCGTACCTTGATGACCGTCTATGACTTCCTGGTCCTCCATTGGGCGGTCATCCGCATCATGCTGTTGGTATTCGGCGTGGTGCTTCTCCTCTATCTGGCGCTGCGTTTCAGGCGGTTGCAGGCGGATTCAGGTGCGGACCGAGACCTGCCGCGCGATGCGGGCGAGAATCTTTTGGGCGCCCGTCGAAAGCGGAGCGGGCTGGCTGGGGTCGTGGACGCGGTCAGAGCCTGGGGGTCGGCGCTGAGCAGGGGGCGACTGCGCACCGCGATCGTCGTGCGGCGAACATACGCCCAGATGCTCGACTTGGCGGAGACATATGGGCGCGCCCGCCGTCAGTGGGAGACGCCGCTGGAATTCGAAGGGTCCCTCATGGGGCTGTTTCCCCAAGCCGTGGCGGAGGTGCAAATGATCACCGAAGCGTATGTCAAGGTTCGATATGGGCAGCTGGAGCAGACCGCGGACATGGTGAAGGAGGTTCAGACCGCCTGGGGCAGGTTGCAGGAGCTTTATTCGGGCCGGCAAGAATGGGATGATGGAAACGAATCATGAAAACCGGTGTTGTATCAGACAAGGGGCGATCCAAGGGTAACCCGGGGCCACGATGAACTTCGCTGAGATGGATGACATCCAGCTCATCCAGCAGGCGGGGGAGGAGCCCGAAGCCTTTGGAGAGCTGTATGAGCGCCATGTGCGCCGGATCTACAATTACATTTACTATCGCACCGGTAATCACCACGACGCGGAGGATTTGACGGCGCGAGTGTTTAAACGGGCATTGGATCACGTTGACGGCTTCGTCGATCAAGGCGTTCCCGTTACGGCCTGGCTGTACCGGATCGCCCACAACCTTGTGGCAAACTTTCACCGCGACCGCAGCCGCAAGCCGGTCGTCCCCCTGGACGATCGGACTCTGACCTCGCATCTGGGGGCGCATCCGGAGGCGGAGGCGATTGAGAGTGAGGAGATCGCACGTCTGATGCAGCACGTTCACCACCTCCCCCCTGATCGGCAGCAGCTGTTGATTTTGAAGTTCGTCGAGCGACTGCCGAACGCGGAGATTGGCAGGATTATGGGCCGCACGGAGGGCGCGATCAAGAGCCTCTACCACCGCACGCTCAATGCCCTGCGTGATGACATCATCGCCAGTCTGGCGGCGGACGATGCCGGTCCGCCGACGTGGCCGGAAGAATGATGGGGCGAGGCTCAGGTCAACGCGCCTTGAATGAACGGTTGTAGGTGGGCAGGAAAGGCAAGGTCATGGGGGTAGGCGAAACTTCAAAGTTTTCAAGCACCGACCTCGAAGGGCTCCTGAAGGCGGCGCTGGTGCCGGTGGAGCCGGACCAGCAGTTCATCCGCCGTCTCAAGGCTCGCCTTGTGCGTTATGAGGGGGAAGGCATATCGCCGATTTGGGCCGTGGCGGCTGGGCTTGGTATCGCGACTCTGCTGGTCGTCGCCTCGATGGGAGTTGCCCTGCGGCTGCTTCTGGCGCTGCTTACGGCGATCGGCGGTCGTCAAGGCCGATCGGAGCGGCCGGCGGAAAGCTCAGCTTCGCTCGCCTGAAACCGGCACGCCCCGGGCTCCATATAAGAGCGGACGGCTGGGTGGTCCCAGCCGTCGGGAAGCCGCGCCGCTTGTTCGTAATCCGCTTAGAACAAACCCCAGGCCTCGCCGGCGCCTTCTTCCATCATGCTTGGCTCCCAGCTCTCCATGCCCATCTCGATTTCCGTCTCCAGGCCGGAGGCCTCGGCCGCCTTAGAACGGGTGGCTTCCAGCAGCGCCGGCGCGTAGGGGCAGAACGGGGTCGTCATGATCATCGTGACCTCGAGCCTGGAATCTTCGACCGACGCCTGGCGCACGAGGCCGAGCTCGATGACGTTCAATCCGATTTCAGGATCAACCACCTCGCGCAGGGCCTCACGGATCTGGACGGCTTTCTCCGGATGGGAGGAGTCGGCCTCCCACACCGGGTTCGGGGTCTTCTGTTCCTCACTCATGGGCGGGCACCTCCTCCAGTTTATGATCCCGCAGATCGACCGCGTAAGTACAGTGCAAATCTCCCTCCAGGAGCCAGGTCACCCGCTCGACCGGCAGCGAGAGCGCCTTGGCGATCAACGACTGATCCAGGACGCACACTTCAGGATGCTCCTGGCCGACGTGCAAGTACGGGCAGCTCAGCTCATGGATCAGAAGCTGGTCGCCCTTCTTCTCGAGGTCGGCGTCGAACCCCTCCTCTTTCAAGAGATCGACGAGGCGGGCCAACCTCTCCTCCAGCGGGAGCTCCTGCAATTCGCTGGCGAACTGGTCGGCCATGCTGTCCGCCACATTTTCAAACAGGTCATCCACCCGCTCCTGAGGCATGTTCTCCTTCATTTCCAACAGGAGCCGGTTGGTCAGGCGATAATAGCGGGAGGGGAAAAGCTCCAGCGCCTTCTCGGTCAGTGAGAAGGAGTGGTGCGGCCGACCGACACCGTGGCGCACCTCCTCGACCGACACCAAACCCTCCGCTTGCAGGTTGGAGAGGTGGTGACGCACGGAAACCGGTGAGACTTCGGCCGCCTCAGCCAAGTCCTTGACTGTACAATTCCCCTGCGACCGCAGTGTGCGCAGGATGATGTCGCGCGTAGGGGTTGTCATCCATCGAAAAGTATAGCAAGCGGGATGCGGCCTGTCAATATTTAAGAATCTCTTTGACTTTATTCGGCGCAGCCCCCCAAAAGGTCCTTTCAGCGAATATTTCAAATACTTTTGAGAAATATTGACTCGAGTCCGCCTGCGTGCTATAATTTCGCCTGTGGCAGGGGGCGAAGGCCGCGATCCATAACCAAGCCCAAATGGAGCAGTCAAGGCGCTTCACCGCGCCCGCGTAAAGTTTTGTAAGAGGAGATTGGATGGCATCTACACTTGAAATCCGCAACCTGCACGTCAGCATCGACGAGTCCGAGATCTTGAAGGGCGTCGACCTGACGATCAAGCCGGGTGAAATTCACGCCCTGATGGGGCCGAACGGTTCAGGGAAATCGACTTTGGCCTACGCTCTGATGGGGCATCCCACCTACGAAGTCACGCAAGGTGAGGTGTTCTTCAAGGGCGAGAACATCCTCGAACTGGATCCAGACGAGCGGGCCAAGTCGGGCGTGTTCCTGGCGTTTCAGTACCCTGTTGCGATCCCCGGTGTCTCGGTGGCTAACTTCCTGCGGTCGGCGATCAACGCCCGTCGCAAGGAGGAGGACCCGGAGGATAAGGGCATCCCGGTCGCAGAGTTCCGCAAGATGCTGAAGGAAAAGCTGGACCTTCTGCAGATGCCCCATGAATTCGCGGGCCGCTATTTGAACGACGGGTTTTCCGGCGGTGAGAAGAAGCGGGCCGAGATCCTGCAGTTGGCGACGCTGGGACCCGAAATCGCCATTATGGACGAGACCGATTCCGGACTGGATATCGATGCGTTGCGGATTGTGGCTGACGGTGTGAACGCCCTGGTCGGTCCCGAAATGGGCGTGCTTTTGATCACCCACTATCAGCGCATTTTGAACTACATCAAGCCGGATCGTGTGCACATCATGCTTGGCGGCCGAATCGTCGAATCCGGCGAGGCGGTCCTCGCCGAAAAGCTTGAAGAGCACGGATACGACTGGATTCGAGAGAAGAACGAACTTGTGGAGGTATCTTGATGGCGACCACCCAGGATATGCAGCATCTGGAAGGAATCGACGATTACAAGTGGCACTTCGTCGATCCTGACGTCTCGGTCTACAGGGCCAAGAAGGGTCTCGACGAAGAGGTCGTGCGGCAGATCTCGGGCCAGAAAGAGGAGCCGCAGTGGATGCTCGAGTACCGTTTGAAGGCGCTTGAGCACTTCCTGCAGCGGCCGATGCCCGAATGGGGGGCCGATCTGAGCGAATTCAACCTGGACGAGATCTACAACTACGTACGACCGGCCGAAAAGGAAAGCCGCAGTTGGGACGAAGTGCCGCAGCAAATCAAGGAGACCTTCGATCGGCTGGGGATCCCGGAGGCCGAGCAGAAATTCCTGGCCGGGGTCGGCGCCCAGTACGAATCTGAGATGGTCTACCATAAGGTGCAGGAGCACCTCGAAGGGCAGGGCGTCATCTTCGTCAGCATCGAAGATGGCCTGCGCAACCACCCTGACCTGTTCCGTGAGTACTTCGGCACCGTAATCCCCTACACCGACAACAAGTTCGCCGCGCTGAACAGCGCTGTGTGGTCCGGCGGCTCGTTCATCTACGTGCCACCGGGCGTGACGATCGACCTGCCGCTCCAGGCGTACTTCCGCCTTAATTCGGCCAACGTCGGTCAATACGAGCGGACGCTGATCATCGTGGACGAGGGGGCCCAGGTGCACTACGTTGAGGGCTGCACGGCCCCCGTCTACAGCACCGATTCGTTCCACAGCGGCGTAATCGAGATCGTGGTCAAGGAAGGTGCCCGCTCGCGTTACACGACCATCCAGAACTGGTCGAACAACGTTTACAACCTGGTGACCCAGCGGGCGATTGTGCACGCCCACGGGAGCCATGAGTGGGTGGACGCCAACATCGGCAGCAAGGTGACCATGAAATATCCTTCCTGCTATCTCGTTGGTGAAGGCGCCCGCGGTGAGGTGCTCTCGCTGGCCTTCGCGGCCGGCCACCAGCACCAGGACACGGGCGGCAAGGTCATCCACGCTGCGCCGGGCACGTCGAGCAAGATCACTTCCAAGTCGATCAGTAAGGGCGGGGGCCGGGCCTCCTACCGCGGCCTGCTCAAGGTGCACGAGGGTGCGGTGAACTCCAAGTCGAGCGTCGTCTGCGACGCGCTCCTGCTGGACGACACCTCCCGCTCGGACACGTACCCCTACATCGAGATCGACGAGGACAACGTGACGATCGGCCACGAGGCCTCGGTCAGCAAGGTCGGTGAGGAGCAGCTCTTCTATCTGATGAGCCGCGGGATGAGCGAAGAGGAGGCGACCGGAATGGTGGTCTCCGGCTTCATCGAACCGCTGGTCAAGGAGCTGCCGATGGAATATGCCGTGGAAATGAACCGGCTTATTCAGCTCCAGATGGAAGGATCCATCGGCTGACAGAGGCGAGCGAAGGGGCCGGCCATAGGCCGGCCCCAAACTCGGGAGGCACGTTGATCGACGGCAGAGGAGTTGCATGACCCCGAGAACTGTAACCCGCAAGATCAAGCGCAAAGAGCGACCGAAGGTCGCGCGCGAGTTCGACTTGACTGAGCAGGATGTGCGAGCCATCGCCGACCGGCTCGGGAGCCCAGCGTGGATCCTGGAAAGGCGCTTGGACGCCTGGTCCAGCTACCAGGACATGCCGATGCCCACACTGGACGATGAGCCCTGGCGCCGCACCGACATCCGCATGTTGCCCTCGCCGGAGGTGGAGCTGAAACCCGTTGCCGACGTTGCGGTTGAGCAGAATCTGCTTCAACCGCTGGCGGGCGATCGGAACGCAGCTCAGATCCTGCTGCGACCGGGCCACGATCCGGTTCGCGAGGGCCTGAAGGGCCTGGAAAAGCAGGGGGTCGTCTTCGCCGATTGGGCCACGGCGGAGAAGGATCACGGCGACGAGCTCGAGCGGTACATGGGTCAAGTCGTGGCCGAAGACGAAGGGAAGTTCTCGGCGCTGGCGGCGGCGATGGCCGATAACGGGATTTTCGTCTACGTCCCCAAAGGCGTGGTCCTGGAACACCCGCTGCACTCCGTGCTCTGGGCTCCCGGTCGCGACCTGCTGAGCTTCAGCCGGGTGCTCGTCGTGGTCGAGGACGGCGCTTCGCTGACCTACGTGCACGAAATGGCTTCGCCAACGGAAGAGGAGGGCGAGGCGGTGCACGACAGCATCATCGAACTGTGGGTCGGCGATGGCGCCAACCTGACCTTCGTCGAACTGCAGAACTGGGGTAAACACCTCTGGAACTTCACCCATGAACGCGGCCGCGTGGGGCGAGATTCACAGCTCGACTGGATTTTCGGCTCGGTGGGCGGCAAGCTGACCAAGACGTTCACCGAGATCGATTTGGCCGGGCAAGGGTCCACGGGCCGGATGTCGGGGTTCTATTTCATCGACGGCTCCCAGCATCTGGACCAAGACACGCAGCAGAACCACTTGGCCCCCCACACGACGAGCGATCTGCTGTTCAAGGGCGCGCTGGTGGGAAAAGCGCGGTCCGTTTGGCAGGGGATGATCTACGTCGCGGCCGGGGCACAGAAAACGGACGGTTATCAGGCCAACCGCAATCTGATCTTGAGCGATGGCGCCCGCGCCGACTCGATTCCCGGCCTGGAAATTCTGGCCGATGACGTCCGCTGCACCCATGGCGCGACGATCGGGCAGCTCGAGGAAGAGCCGATCTTCTATCTGATGTCACGAGGGCTGCCCCGGAATGAGGCCGAGCGCCTGGTTGTCGACGGGTTCTTCGCACCCATCATGGAGCGGGTTCCGTTTGAGGATGTGCGGGGGAGATTCGAGCAAGTGATCGATGATAAGATGGGAACAAAGAGGAAGGGAATCAGAGAACAATCCGATGGCCAAACTCGCTGAGAAGATGAGCAAAAGCAAGACGGCGAAGTCGGAGGAGCGTCCCATCCCGAAGGCGATTTCGGAGGGGAAGCGCTTCAACGTCGGCGACGCTGTCGAAGTCAAGTGTGACCATGAGCGCGGCGACGACCGCGTGCGCGATTGGCTGAGAGGAACCGTGATCCACTCGGATCGGAAGATGGTCGGGGTTCAATTCACCCAGGATGTCTATCTGACCGACGGCTGGATGGTTCCCGACCGCATCCTCTGGCTCCAGCAGCAAAGCGAGAACATCCGCTTTGCGGACGAGAAGAAGCACGGGAGCAAGTAGAAGCGACTGGACACTCGATGAGTGCGCTGAGGGAAGCGGCGGCCTTCGACATCGAATCAGTGAGGCAGGACTTTCCGATCCTGCAGCGTGAGGTGAGGCCCGGAGTCCCGTTGATCTATTTGGACTCCGCGGCTACCTCACAGAAGCCGCGCGTTGTGATAGAGACGCAGCGGCGTCATTTGGAATATCACAACGCCAACATCCACCGCGGCATTCACCGTCTCGCGGAGGAAGCGACCGAAGCGTATGAAGTTGCCCGCGCCAAAGTCGCCGCGTTCATCAACGCCGCCTCCGAAAAGGAAATCGTCTTCACCCGCAACGCCACAGAGAGCTTGAATCTCGTCGCCAAGGCATGGGGCGGGGCCAACTTGAACTCCGGTGACGTGGTGCTGCTGACCGAGATGGAGCACCATTCGAATCTGGTTCCCTGGTACATGCTGGCCGACGAGCTGGGGCTGGAGCTTCGCTACGTGCCGGTTACCGACGATGGCCGCCTGGATCAACGCGCCTACGCGCGGCTGTTGGAAGAGCAGCCCAAAGTCGTCGCCTTCTCGCACATGTCCAATGTGCTCGGTACGATCAACCCGGCGCAGGAGATGGCGACCATGGCCCACGACGTAGGCGCCTTGGTCGTGCTGGACGCTGCGCAGTCGGTGCCCCACCTGGGTGTGGATGTCCAGGAGCTGAACGCCGATTTCGTCGCATTTTCCGGCCACAAAATGTGTGGTCCGACGGGAATTGGCGTGCTCTACGGTCGCCGCTCATTGCTTGAGACAACGCCGCCGTTTCTAGGTGGTGGCGAAATGATCAAGCGTGTCGAACTGGGCCGCTTCACGCCCAATGAGGTGCCGCACAAGTTCGAGGCCGGCACGCCCGCCATCTCAGAAGCCATTGCCCTCGGCGCGGCGGTCGATTACCTGGAAGGCATCGGAGTCGACGCCATCCACAATCACGAACAAACGTTGATCGGCTACGCACTGGAGCGGCTGGAAGAAGTTCCTGGGCTCCGCGTTTACGGGCCGCCGTCCGACGACCGGGGTGGAGTGGCGGCGTTCACCTTCGAAGGGACCCACCCCCACGACGTCGCACAGCTGTTGGACCACCGCGGGATCGCGGTGCGTGCCGGGCACCACTGCACGATGCCTCTCCACCAGCGTTTTGACCTCCCGGCCACGACACGAGCTTCTTTCTATCTCTACAACACCACTCGGGAAGTCGACGAGCTCATCGAAGGTCTCTACGAAGTAAAACAAATCTTCTCCTAGGAATCCCAAAAACATGGACGATCTATATCGACAAGTCATCATTGACCGCTACAAGAATCCGCACATGCGGGGCGAACTGGACCCGCACGATTACAGCTACCAGGACGACAATCCCCTGTGCGGGGATGTGATTCGCATCGACCTCCGAGTGGACGACGACGACACGATCACGGAGGCAGCGTTCAGCGGCGAGGGCTGCGCGATCTCTCAGGCTTCGGCCGATCTGCTCACCGAGTCCCTGATCGGGAAATCGTTGCAAGACGTCAGGAACATGGCGAAGGATGACGTACTCGAACTGTTGGGCATCGAGCTGGGGCCCGTGCGTCTGAAGTGCGCGCTGCTTTCGCTGAAGGTCGTCAAGGCCGGGGTCTACGGGATCGACGCGTTGGAGGAAGAGCTGCGCTGATCAGCAGTGTCACCATTGGTTCAGTTCGCCGCCGGTCTTCTCCGGCGGCGCTTAGGTTGGAGAGCATGTACAACTACAAGGAACTTGAAGACAAAGCACTGGAATACGTCACGGTCGCGACTGTGGATGAGCTCGGCGAGGGCGATCGGCTCATCGTCGACATCGACGGGGATCCTATCGCCGTGTTCAACCTTGCCGGCGAATACTACGCCATCATGGACATCTGCTCCCACGACGATGGGCCGGTGGCGGAAGGACCCTTGGAGGGGTATGAAATCGAGTGCCCTCGTCACGGCGCGCACTTCGATGTGCGCACCGGCGAGGTGCTGTCGCTTCCCGCAGTGGTGGACATCCCCGCCTATCCCGTACGAGTAGAGGGGGATGAGATCCAAATAGGGCTCCCCCTCGAAGGCTAACCGGCAGCAAGGATCCAACCTGCGGTCCCAATCGAAGGCGACTTTCCCGCCTCTGCCCGCAAATTCCGTGTTGGGGCGCGGCCGGAGGTCGGCGGCCGACCCCACTGGATCTCAGATGCGACTGGTATATTTAGGGACAGTGCGGCGGCAGCCCGATGAGCGCGCACTCCGCTTGGAGTTTGATTCCGATTTCACTGATGGAGGTCCGAACGTATGACGAAAAAGTGGGTCTACGCATTTGAAGAGGTGGAGGAAGCCGAAGAATACGCAGGCTCCTGGGACGGTGTCCGTTCCCTCATGGGAGGCAAGGGGGCCAATCTAGCGGAGATGTCCCGCATCGGCATCCCGGTGCCTCCCGGCTTCACCATCACAACCGAGGCTTGCATCGCTTACCTCGAGGCGAGTGAGGAGTTCCCCGAGGGCATGTGGGACCAGACGCTTGAGTCGATGAAGTACGTCGAGGAGAAGACCGGCAAGACGTTCGGCGATCCCGGAAATCCCCTCTTAGTCTCGGCCCGGTCGGGCGCCAAGTTCTCAATGCCCGGCATGATGGACACTGTGCTCAACATCGGCCTCAACGACGAGACCGCCGAGGGCATGGTCGAGCTCACCGATGACGCCCGTTTTGTGTACGACTCCTATCGACGTTTAATCCAGATGTACGGCGCGGTGGTCATGGGTGTCGCCGACGAGGTCTTCGAAGAGGTCATCACCGAGGCCCGCGAGAAGCGCGGCGTCAAAACCGACGCTGAGCTGACTGCAGAAGACTGGAAAGACATTACGGACCGGTTCAAGAAGATCTTCAAAGATGAGACCGGTCGCGAATTTCCCACTGATCCCTACGACCAGCTGCGGCTGGCCACGCACGCCGTGTTCGGCTCTTGGAACGGCAAGCGCGCCGTGGACTATCGGAATGCGGCGGGCATCTCCCACGATTTGGGGACGGCGGTCAATGTAGTGACGATGGTGTTCGGCAATATGGGGCGGAATTCGGGCACCGGCGTGGCCACCACCCGCAATATCTCCACCGGCGAGCCCGAGATCGAGGGCGACTATCTGCTGAACGCCCAGGGCGAGGACGTCGTCGCCGGCATCCGCCAGACGCAGCAAATCGAACAGCTCAAGGACGATCTGTCGCAGGCTTGGCAGGAATTGGAGAAGATCTGCGAGCGGCTCGAGGAGCACTATCGCGAGGTCCAGGACGTCGAGTTCACGATTGAGAACGGCAAGCTGTGGATGCTCCAGACCCGCGACAGCAAGCGCACCGCCCAAGCCGCCGTGCGCATTGCGGTGGATCTCGCCGACGAGGGCAAGATCGGCCGCGAGGAGGCGGTCAGCCGGGTGAGCTCCGATCAGGTCGACTTCTTCCTGCATCCCCAATTCGATCTAGAGGCCAAGAAGAAGGCGATCAATGACGGAACGCGGGTGGCGCGCGGATTGAACGTGTCGCCGGGCGCCGCCGTGGGCCAGATCGCGTTCGACGCGGACACGGCCGAGGAGTGGGCCAAGCAAGAGGGCCGCAAAGTCATCATGGTGCGTCCGGAAACCAAGCCCGACGATGTCCACGGCATGCTCGCCTCTGAGGGCATCCTGACCAGCCGCGGCGGCCGCACAAGCCACGCCGCATTAGTGGCCCGACAGTTCGGCAAGCCGGCCGTGGTCGGTGTCTCCGAACTGGATCTGGACCTGCCCGGCCGCAAGATGACGGTCGACGGCAATGTCATTAAAGAAGGGGATTGGATGTCGATCGATGGCACCGAGGGTGAGGTGTTCATCGGTCAGTTGGACACAATTGTCCCGGACATCAACGATCCTTACCTTCTTAAGCTGCTCTCGTGGGCCGACGAGGTGCGCGTCCTGGGGGTGTGGGCTAACGCAGACTATCCGAGGGATGCACAGCGGGCTCGCGATTACGGCGCGCAGGGGATCGGCCTCACCCGGACTGAGCACATGTTCTTCGAGGCCGAGCGTCTGCCCGTCGTGCAGCACATGATTCTGGCCGACAGTGAAGAGGAACGCCAGGAGGCCCTGGACAAGCTGCTTCCTTTCCAGCGGGAGGATTTCGAAGGTCTGTTCAGGGTGATGGACGGTCTGCCGGTGATTATCCGGCTGATCG
>CAZFCJ010000013.1:0-44182 GCA_964517315.1 uncultured Anaerolineaceae bacterium
GCTACGAGTGGGCCGAGGCCACGCTGCGCAACGCCAAACGCCTCGACCCGGACGTGCTCACGAAGTCGGGCATCATGCTCGGCTTGGGCGAGACGATCGAGGAAGTCAAGGAGACCATGGGCGACCTGCGCGCGTGGGACGTCGACATCTTGACCCTCGGACAATACCTTCAACCTTCGAAGAAGCATCTGCCCATGGACCGCTACTACACGCCCGAAGAGTTTGAGCACTTGAAGGAGTACGGTGAGGAGATCGGCTTCCGGTGGGTGGAGAGCGGACCGCTCGTTCGCTCCTCATATCACGCCGAAAAGCAGGTGCGGGCGCTGAGCGTAGTGCACCGGGAGCTGTACGGCGATACGGAGGGCATGGCAGCGTAGCGCGTCCCGGCCGAACGGATTGCACGACGACCGGACGCCACGGCGTCCGGTCTCTTGTTCGGGCGGGGCTGGGATGTCTACGGTGGCCGCTCATCGCCCGCCTCGGCCCGGCACAATTGAGGCGAAGAGTCCAGCACAGGAGGATCCCCCATGCCGGAGATCACATGGCAGGACTTCGACAATGTCGAAATGCGCGCCGGCCGCGTGATCGAGGTGGATCCGTTTCCGGAGGCGCACAAGCCCTCGTATCTGCTGCGGATCGATTTCGGCGAGCAGGGGGGCGTCCTGCAATCCTCGGCCGCTCTCGCCGACGACTATGAGCTGGAGGAGCTGGTAGGACGTTTCGTGGTGGCGGTGACGAACTTCCCGCCCAAGCAGATCGGTCCCCACATGTCGCAGGTGTTGGTCCTGGCGGCGCAGGACGAGGATGGGACCTTGCACTTGCTCCGACCCGACGGCGAACCTGAGCTCGGCGCCCGGATCCGCTGAGGCTCCCTCGGAGTCGGCCGATCAGTTGTGGACCGAAGGCCACGAAGCAGTAGCACCCCCGAGCCAATCGGGACCTGCATAGCGCCGAACACAGAACGGGTGGACATGTAGAATCTCTTCCACAAGGCGTATGGAAGCTCACCTTATAGGACTGATGCCCGTGACAGAAGTCCGAAGATGAGCTGGAGGACCGATGAACCCCTATACCCGCAGCTTGCTCGAGAGAGTCGAAGACCCGGATCTGCAATCCTGGGTCGAACGTTGGGACGAGCTCGAGTCGCTGGTCATCGAGGTCTATCGACTGGAGGCGGCTGGGCCGGACGATGAGCGCGAATATCGGCGCCTGCGGACCGAGCTCCGGCGCGACTACGAGAGATGGAATCCGGAGCTCGAGAGGCACTGGCGCGGCTTACAGGCCGGTGGCGAAGCCGTCACGGATGACCCATTCTGGGCGCTGCTCGCGCCCAAGCAGGCGGGCGACTTCGTGGATAACTGGAAAGCGATGCAAACGCTTCCGGCGGCGCGGGAAGCTCTGAATAATTACTTGATCGAGCGCATCGAGTCCGCCGGCCCGGAACCTGATGCATTGGACGCGGCAGAAGGGGCGGAGGAGTTGAGCTGAGCGCTGTTAGAATCCGCTCGGCAAAATTGTTCCACAGCGCCTTGCAGGTTGCCGTCGCGAGAAAAAAGGCAGGCTGCTGGGGCAGGAGGCGGGGATCATGACCATTCGGGTACTTCTCGTCGACGACCACAAAGTCGTCCGTCAGGGACTGCGCATGTTCTTGGGGCTGGACGACGAGATCGAGCTCGTCGGTGAGGCGGGGGATGCTGAGCAGGCGGTCCAGTTGGTGGGGCAGCTTGAGCCGGATATCGTCCTAATGGACCTGGTCATGCCGGGCAAGGACGGCGTTTGGGCGACCGGGGAGATCCACGCTGCGCATCCGGACGTGGGCGTGATCGCGCTGACCAGCTTTCTGGAGGACGAGAAGGTGATCGGCGTGGTGCGCGCCGGCGCCATCGGATACTTGCTCAAGGACACGGAGGCCGACGAATTGTGCGACGCGATCAAACTGGCGCACCGAGGCGAGGTGCAGCTCGCGCCGGACGCGGCGGCCCGGCTGGTCCGCGAGGTGCGCGCCCCGGGCGGCCATGAAACCCTGACCGAGCGAGAGACCGAGGTCTTGCGGCTCATCGCTCACGGTTACTCCAACAAGGAAATCGCCTCAGAGCTCTACCTCAGCGACAAGACCGTCAAGACGCACGTGAGCAACATCCTGCAGAAGCTCAACCTGCTCAGCCGGACCCAGGCGGCACTGTTCGCCGTGCGCAGCGGTCTTGTGGATTAGGCGCCCCCGGCGGGAGCAAAGCCCCTCGTTTACCATGACTGCCAGTCCAGCCGCAGTTCGGCTCCGCAACGAAATCCTGCCCCCACTTCTTTCAAGTCTGCTGTACGTGGCGGCCTACTTGGTGGTGGACGCACCCGCGTTCAGCTTCGACATCCGCCCCGGAATCGCCGGGTGGAGCCTGCCCGCCGCCTTGAGTTTGGCGCTGCTGGTCGTGCGCGGACCGCACTATGCCCCGCTCGTCCTGGCAGCCAGCATGCTCAGCGGCGCCTGGCACGGGGAGCTGGACCTGACCTGGGCTCAGCGTTTCGCGGCCGGCCTCGGCCCGGCGTTGATGTACGCGGCGACGGGCTGGCTGTTGAGGCGATCGTATCGACCGCTTAGCTATGAACCGACGGTACGCCACGCCGTGCGCTGGCTGCTGGTCGTGGGTGCCGGCGCGGGGCTGGCCAGCGCGGCGCGCTATGGCGTGCTCATCGCCGCCGGCGCGATCTCGGTCGGTGCCTGGCAGACTCCGTTCATGGCGCTGTGGATGGGCGAGGCTGCGGGCATTGTGAGCGTGGTGCCGTTCTTGGTCACTTTCGTGCTCTCCAGCCTGCCCGAGGAAGTGGCCGGTGGGAGCGTCCGCATCGGGTGGGCGAGCCTGTCGCAGCCCGATTGGGGCCGGGCGGCTTGGCTGCTGGCGGAGTTCGCCGGGCTGGTGGCCTCCCTGCTGGTGGTGTTCACGCCCCGTGCCGAGGGGGACCTCGCCCTGCTGTATCCGCTCTTCCTGCCGCTGATGTGGCTCTCCGTTCATTATGGATTGCAGGGCGCGGTCGCTGCCAATCTCGGACTGATCGCCGGGAGCATGCTGCTGTTTCAGCGCAACGGGTTGGTGGGGATCGACATCCTTGAGCTGCAGGCGTTCCTTCTGACGCTGGCCGTCACCGGATTGCTGCTGGGTTCGGCCCTTTCCGACGAACGGCACACCCGCGGCCGGCTTCAACAGCAGGAGACCCGCTACCAGGAAGTTCAGCGGCGCAAGGAAGTCGCGGAGGGGATGCGCGACATCCTGGCCATGATCAATTCCAAACGGCCGCTGAAGGAGATTTTGGACGCCATCGCCGAACAGGCGGCTGAGCTGCTGGGCTCGGAGACGGTCTCCATCTTCCTGCTGGACCCCGAAGGCCAGACGCTGTCGGTGGCGGCGAGCCGGGGGATTCCGATGGCGATGGGATCGGAGGTACGGGTCCCGCTGGGGAGCGGCGCGGTGGGCAAAGCCGTTCAGGAACGTAGGCCGGTCGTCGTCCGGGACTTGGAGCGATTGGTCGCCGACACAGGCGAAGACCCGCACCTGGAATCGGAACGGAAGCGGGCGGAGTGGCTGGTAAGCGAGTTCAGCATGATCCTCTCGGTCCCCTTGCTGGCTCGACAGCGCCCGCTGGGCGGAATGAGCCTCTATTACAAGGCGGCACGCGAGATCAGCGAAGCCGAGCGAGAGCTCGCGATGATTTTCGCGACGCAAGCCGCATTGGCGCTGGATAACGCCCATCTGTACTTGCAGGCTCAAGAGCTGGCGGTGCTGCAAGAGCGTCAGCGGCTGGCGCGTGAACTCCACGATTCCGTGTCCCAGGCGCTCTATGGGATCTCTTTGGGAGCCCGCACCGCCCGTGCTTTTTGGGAGCGAGATCGCGATGACCTCGACGAGCCCCTCGAGTACATCCAGTCGCTGGCCGACGCCGGTTTGGCCGAAATGCGCGCCCTGATCTTCGAGTTACGCCCTGAGTCGCTGGAGAAAGAAGGACTGACGGCTGTCCTCGATCGGCTGTCCACTGCCTTCGCGGGTCGTCACGATCTCCGACTGCAGACCAAATTCGATCCCGAGCCCGATGTGCCGATGCCTGTGAAAGAGGCCTTCTACCGCATCGCTCAGGAGGCGCTCAACAACACCAGCAAGCACGCGCGGGCGGAGCGCATCGAGGTCGCCCTCACACAGCGGGATGGCGACCTCCAACTTGTGGTTGAAGATGACGGCCAAGGCTTCGACCCGACGGGGGACTACCCCGGGCATCTGGGACTGCGTTCAATGCATGAGCGCGCCGAGGGAATCGGGGCTGAGCTGACCGTGCACAGCACCTCCGGCCGCGGGACCAGGGTCGAGGTGAGATGGTCGGCGGCTTCGGAGACCGCCGGCTAAGATCGAGGCGCCTCGGCTGCCCCGCCTTACCCACTGTCACCGCCCGCGGCGCGTGAACGGACGGCCTGCCGGATCGCGCGCGGCAGAGCCTCGCCGGTGTCCTGCTTGAGCAGTAGCGCATCGGCTCCGTTCGAAAGCCAACCGGTCCGTGTCTGCGGTGAGGTGCGAAGGGCGAGCAGGACGATCGCCAACTGAGGAACGGTTGACCTCAGCGTCTCGAGGAGCTGGCGACCGCCCCCACTGAGCTCCAGAATCTCGACGTCCAGAACCACAGCGTCTGGGGATGTGTCGACGAGCGCTGTCATTAACGCGGTTGGATCTCCAACCTCTCCCACCACCCGAAGATCCGGCTCGAGCGCCAGCCGCATAGCGAGGCCTTGTCGAACAACGGCGCGTCGATCGGCAACCAGGATTCGATATAGGTCCTTCACTGACTGTACCCCCACCGGATCCACGAGTTGTTCCCCCCGGAAAAGACCCCATACCGCTTCATCATCGTGAATTATCTGGCCGCCGATCCCCTGGTGCATCGTTATCTGGTCTTGGTCTTACCTCGGGCGAAAGTCCTAGAAGCCAGACCTGGCGGGGCCGGTACGGACGGCAGCCGGCTCGGACTTAAGTCCCAATCCGAGATCCTCCCGACAACCGAGGCCCTGAGCGCGACTTTCCAGGAAAATGGAACCGGCGCGCTCAATTGAGCGTCCTAAAAAATGAATGGGCGCGGAACGCGCCAGGAGGATCAGAGATGAAGAACGTACGGACCTCAACAATGGGAATGGGCAATGTGCCGGAGTGGCTGGTGGCCATGGTCGTGGCAGCGTTGATGCTTGCCGCTGTGGTCGGAAGCCTGCTGTTGTACACGACGGTGCGCGCCGGGGGTCTGTTCCGGCCGATCGACGAAGGGCCGACCCCGACGGTGGCCCCTTCGGGCCCACCCAGGATCGAGCTGTCGGTCTCCGAAGCGGGCCCCGGCACGCAGGTGCTCATCACCGGCGCCAACTGGCCGGCGGAGGACACCGTCGTGATCAGCCTGGATGATCCAGAGCTAGGCCGACCGCCCGCGCTCAACCCCGACGGTCTGGTCGCGGTGACGAAGGCTACGGCGGAAGGGCGAATCGACGAGAGCATCGCCTTCCCTACGGATGCGCGCTGGACGCAGCTGGCGCGGGTGTGGGTCGTCGCTCGATCGCAGGCTACGGGCGAGACCGCCAGCGCCGAAATCCGCTTGCTGCTGCCGACGGCGACTCCGGAGCCGACCGCCACCGAGGCCATCCCCACGGCGACGATCGTGCCCCGCAGTGAGATCCCGACGGCGACCAGCGTGTGCGTCGACAGGGCCCAGTTCGTCGCCGACGTGACGATCCCGGACAACACGAACCTGGAGCCCGGCAAGTCCTTCCAGAAGACGTGGCGCCTGCGCAACGCGGGGTCGTGCACTTGGTACAGCACCTACGCGCTGGTATACGCCAGCGGAAATCAAATGGGCGGACCCTCGAGCGCACAGCTCGGGCGCACCGTCATCCCGGGGGATACGATCGACCTCAGCGTCAACCTGAAGGCGCCTTCGGCGAACGGTACCTATCGGGGCAACTGGAAGCTGCGAAACTCGGCCGGCGTTCTGTTCGGTCTCGGCCAGGACGCGAGTGAGCCGTTCTGGGTTCAGATCGTCGTCGGCCCGGTCGGGTCGACGGTCAACGGAACCTGGAGGGGCGAGTACTTCGCCAACCGAACCCTTAGCGGTTCGCCGAGAGCCGTACGCGAGGATGTGATCATCGACTTCAACTGGGGCCGCGGTCAGCCGCGGGCCGAAATCCCGGCCGACAATTTCTCGGTGCGCTGGACGGGGAAGGCCAACTTTGACTCAGCGACCTATCGCTTCAGGGTGCTGGGCGACGACGGCGTGCGCCTGTGGGTCGACGATGTGCTTGTGCTGGACCAGTGGAAGGATCAAAGTGCCACTGAGTACACCGTCGACGTAGCGTTGGCCAAGGGCTCGCATACGCTCAAAGTGGAGTACTACGAGCACACGCACGACGCCCGCGTACGACTGCGCTGGGAGCGCCAACCGAACCCCACCTTCGCCGATTGGAAAGGGCAGTACTACGCCAATCGGGACTTGAGCGGTTCGCCGCTCCTGGTGCGCAACGACCGCAGAATCGATTTCAACTGGCGCCAAGCCGCACCGGCGGTGGGACTCCCTGGCGATCGATTCTCGGCCCGCTGGACGCGCAAAATCCTGTTCCAGGGTGGTGACTACCGCTTCGTCGTGCGGGCCGACGACGGTGTGCGAGTGTTCGTGGACGGCAAGAAGATCATCGATGAGTGGCACGACAGCGCGGGCAAGCGCGACTACGTCGCGACGGTCGCGCTCTCTGGGCAGAAGACCATCATCGTCGAATACTACGAGAACGCCGGCTCGGCCTTGATCAAGTTCGCCATCGAGCATCTGTCCCCGACGGCCACCCCTACGGTGACACCGACTGCGACCGAAACCGATGAGCCCACGCCGACGCCCACCGCGACGCCAACGGAGGAGCCGACGGCCACACCGACGCCTACTGAGACGGCGACCCCCGAGCCCGATACAGGACTCTCCGTAGTCATGGATCTGGTCGACTCCGCATGCTCCGCAAACTGGAGCAACGGACAGGGGGACGACCTGTCCTGCCCCGGAACCACACAGGATCCCCAAGGCTATGTGATATTGGCCAACCGGCCTGTGCTGGAGAACGGCGAGACCGACCCAGGCAGGGCCGTGCTGATCTCGACCGGGGGCAGTTCACTGCCGGTCCTGACAGGCCGTTACTCGAGCCGAGCGTTCACCGCAGGGGAACGTTTCCGGGCGCGCATAGGATGTCTTGAGGGGACGGGCAGCTGCGCGTACACCTTCCGCCTCGGCTATCAGGAGGGCGACGGTGAGCTGCAGCCGTTGGGGGACTGGACGGAAATCCGTGACGGTGTCGTGCGCGACCTTGATATCCCGCTGGATCTGCTGTCCGGCCGGGCAGCCATGATGGTCCTGCAGGTCGAGGCCACCGGTTTGGAGGTGGTCGACCCGGCGGTGTGGGTCCGACCGCGCATCGTCCGCTAGCGCCGTCGTCACCAAGTCGTTCGCACGCTGCGGCGGGATCCCGGTTCCGGGATCCCGCCGCCTGCTTTGCCAAAGCAGTAAGATGAGTCGAGAGGCACTTCGAACAGTTGGTGGAGGTATGCCACACGAGTCGAATGAAGGGGGGGACCTGAGAAGCCGTCAGGAACAACGTGCGCCCGCAGTTATCAGACTGAGCCCGCCATCGGTACAATGAATCCAGGGGAACCCCCATTCTAAGCGCATGCGTTGGGCGGAGGACGCGAAAGGCATGTATCCGATTCTTCTGGCGGCTCACAACATCCTGCGCTGGGCCGTCGTCATCGCCGCGCTCTGGGCGCTCGTGCGCGGCTACCGCGGTTGGATCAGAGCGCAGCCTTGGACGTCGATGGATCGACTTTCCGGTCTGGCGTTTACCATCTCGGTCGACGTTCAGCTGGTGATCGGGCTGTTCCTGGCGGCCCTTAGCCCGCTGATCCAACCGGTGTTGCAAGACCTCTCCGCGCTCGGCAGCAGCGACGCGATTCGTTTTTTCGCCACGGAGCACATCCCCACCATGGTGGCGGCTTGGATCGTGGTTCATTTGACGAGCGTCGTCGCTCGCCGGGCGGAGGATGATCGAGGCAGACACATCCGCGCCGCGCTCGGCTACACCGTCGCTCTGGCGCTTGTCGTACTGGGCACTCCGTGGTGGAGGCCGCTTTTCCCGGGACTTTAGCCAGGGCGGTGGTCTGTCCAGAAGGGTGACTGCGTCCACAAGCGGAAGCAATGCGGTGCGGCGCCTGTACAGGGTCGCACGATGAGCCGAATGGCTGGCTGGTCGCTCGGGAGGACGCCGCTTACCTATTATGATGAAGAGTGGTCCCACTGTTCCAAACCCGGCTCGACCGAGAGGGGGCCGCTGGGGCGCCCGGCGGGGTAAGCCTTGACATCAGAACCTCACGAATCCGAGAAGGAGATTCATCATGGCGGTTGTTGAACCGTTGCGCGCGCAAGAGCTCTACCGGTCCGTCGACGCGGATCTGTTCGACTTTCAAACGACGGAGGATTTGGAAAATTATGAAGGCGTCCTAGGCCAGCCGCGCGCGGTGGAGGCGGTCCAATTCGGGATCGGGATTGACGCCGAAGGTTACAATGTTTTCGCGCTGGGCCCGACAGGCACCGGCAAGCATTCGCTGCTCAAGGAGTTCTTCGAGGCGAAGGCGGTCGAAAAACCCGTGCCGCCGGATTGGTGCTACGTTCACAACTTTGACGAGCCGCACAAGCCGCGGGCCCTCAAGTTCCCCCCTGGCAGAGGCGTACAGTTTCGCGATGATATGGAGCAGCTCGTCGGAGAGCTGAAAACCGCCTTGGAGAGCGCGTTCGAGAGCGAAGAGTACCAAAACCGCCGTCAGGAGATCCAGCAGGAGGTACAGGAGGAGCAAGAGCAGGCGCTCGAGGCGCTGCGTGAAAAAGCGCAGGAGGAGGGCTTTACCCTTCTGCGCACACCGGCCGGATTGGGCTTCGCCCCGGTCAAAGACGGCGAGGTCGTGGCGCCGGATGCGATGCAGGATCTCTCCGAGGAAGAGCGGGAGGAGATGGAGCAGACCGTCTCGGAGCTGCAGGAAGCGTTGCAACGCATCATGCAGCAAATCCCCCGCCTGCAGCGGGAGGCGCAGGAGCGCATGCGGCAGCTCAACCAGGAGATGGCCAACTTGGCGGCCGGAGGGCTGATCGAGGACCTTCGCCAGAAATACAGCGACATGGAACAGGTCGTCGATTACCTGGACCAAGTCGAGGAAGATGTCGTCGAGAACGTACGTGATTTCCTGCCGCAGGATGGCGGGGATCAGTCTCGAGCCCAGCTCGCTGAATCCGGCCTGGCCGCCTTTGCGGGAAGCGGCGGCCGCCAGAGGCTGCGGCGCTTTCAGGTGAACGTGCTCATCGATCACAGCGAATCGGACCACGGCCCGGTCATCGACGCGGACAATCCGACCTATCCTAATTTAGTCGGCCGAGTCGAGCATGTGCCTCAGATGGGCGCGCTGCTGACGGACTTCAACCTGATCAAGCCCGGCGCCCTCCACCGGGCTAACGGAGGCTATCTGGTTCTCGAGGCCCGCAAAGTCCTGCTCCAGCCCTACGCCTGGGAGGGCCTGAAGCGGGCCCTGAGGGCCGCGGAGGTGCGGATCGAGTCGCCGGGCCAGGCCTACGGGTTGATCACCACGATCTCGCTTGAGCCCGAGCCGATCCCGCTGGACGTCAAGGTGGCGCTGGTGGGGGACCGGAGGCTGTACTACCTTTTGGATGCCCTGGATCCCGAGTTCGGTCAGTTGTTCAAAGTGATGGCTGACTTCGATGAGCAGATGGATCGCACCGATGACAGCCAGCAGAGTTACGCTCGCCTGCTCGCCACCCTGATCCGCAAGGAGGACCTCCGGCCGTTCGACAAGCAGGCGGTCGCCCGCGTGTTGGAGCAGAGCGCGCGCAATGTCGGTGACGCTGAGAAGCTGTCCACACGCATGCGCAGCATCACCGATTTGCTGCGCGAGTCGAACTACTGGGCCAAGGAAAATGGGAACGGCGTGGTCGCCGCCGAGGATGTGCAGAAGGCGATTGACGCCAAGATCTACCGCGCCGACCGAATCCGCCAGCGAATGCAGGAGGCCATCCTGCGCGAGACGATCCTGGTGGACACCGAGGGCGAGGCCGACGGACAGATCAACGCGCTGTCGGTCATGCAGCTCGGCGATTTCGCGTTCGCCCGGCCGAGTCGCATCACCGCGCGCGTTCGCTTGGGCCGCGGCGAAGTCGTCGACATCGAGCGGGAAGTCGAACTCGGCGGGCCGCTACATTCGAAGGGTGTGATGATCCTCTCCGGGTTCCTGGGAGAGCGGTACGCGGAGGAGACGCCGCTCTCACTGTCCGCCAGTCTGGTGTTCGAACAGACGTATGGCGGCGTGGATGGTGACAGCGCCTCGTCGTCCGAGCTCTATGCCCTACTTTCCGCCATCGGCGAGATCCCCATTAAACAGACGTTGGCGGTCACCGGGTCGGTCAACCAGCACGGCAAGGTCCAGGCCATCGGCGGCGTGAACGAGAAGATCGAGGGCTTCTTCAACGTCTGCAAAGCGCGTGGCTTGACCGGCGACCACGGGGTGCTCATCCCGAGGTCGAACGTCAAGCACTTGATGCTGCGCAACGAGGTGATCGAAGCGGTCGAGGAAGGGAAGTTCCACATTTACCCGATCGAGACGGTGGACCAGGGAATCGAGCTGCTGACGGGAATGCCCGCCGGGGACCGGGATGAAAACGGTCGCTACCCGGAGGATTCAGTGAACGGCCGCGTCCAGGCGGCCCTCAACGAGATGGCCCAGCGGCGTAAAGCGTTCGGCAGAGCCATCGAAGCCCGGGCGCGCGAGGGGGGTGAGTTGTGACCGAGGAGGAGGACCGCAGGATCGAGCGCATCCTGGTCGCCCTGGATACGTCGCCCCACAGTCTGGCGGCGATGAGAGCGGCCGTGGAGCTGGCGTCCGAGTGGGGGGCCGATCTGGTCGGACTGTTTGTCGAGGACCTCGACCTGCTGCGCTTGGCGCAGCTTCCCTTCGCTCGCGAGGTGGCTGAGTACTCGGCGCGGGTGCGCAGGCTCGGCCAGGAGGATGTCGAGCTTCAACTGCGCGCTCAGGCCACCCGACTCCGTCGCGAACTGTCCCGCCACGCCATGCGCCAGGGGGTGCGTTGGAGGTTTCGAGTTGCGCGCGGGGTGATCCCGCGCGAGCTCTTAGCCGAGGCCGAGGAAGCGGACCTCGTCATCCTGGGCAAGACCGGGTGGTCGGAGAGCCGCAGGATGGGCTCGACGACCCGGGTCGTGGTGACCGAAGCACGCGGCAGAGTTCTGGTCCTGCACAGCGAGGCCCGCATGGTGTCCGCGCTGCGAGTTGTTTACGATGGATCCCAGGCCGCCCAGCGCGCACTCGACTCGGCGGCGATGCTCGCCGCTCAGTCCCAGCGTGAGCTGTCGGTCCTGCTCCTGGTGGAGAGCGAAGCGGACGCGGCGGAGCTTCGCAAGCAGGCCGCGAAGATGCTTGCCGAACGTGGGCTTAGCGCCCGTTACCGCACGCTGATCGAGCCCGATCCAGACGAGCTGGCCGAAGCGGCCGAGGCGCTGGACTGCGTGCTCGTCCTGCCTGCGGACCTCGCCGGGATGCCCGAGCAGGCGATGCTGAAGTTTATGGACCAGTTGGAGTGTCCGGTCCTCCTGGTCCGCTGAAGTACGATGCCAGCCCCGTGGCTGAACGCGACATGAAGATCGACGCCAATGTGGCTCCAACCTCTCTCGCTGACGTCCCGGTCCTGGCGCAGGCCGCGCAGCGGGTCGGATTTGACGCCGTGTGGACCAGCGAGACACAGCATGATCCGTTCCTGCCGCTCGTTCCCATCACCGAGCACAGCACCACTCTTCATTTTGGGACCGCGATTGCGGTCGCCTTCGCCCGCAGCCCGGGCGCACTAGCGTATACCGCCTGGGATCTGGCCGCCGCTTCCGGGGGCCGGTTCATCCTTGGCTTGGGGACCCAAGTGCGGCCGCATATCGAGCGGCGGTTCGGTATGCCATGGCCGGATTCGCCGGTGGGCAAGCTGCGCGAGATGATCGCTGCATTGCGCGCGTACTGGGATGCGTGGCAGCGGGGTGAACGGCTGAACTACCGCGGTGACTACTTCAAGCTGACGCTGATGACTCCGTTCTTCAATCCGGGGCCGATCGCCGAGCCGGACATCCCCATTTTCATCGCGGGAGTCAACCGTGGTCTGTGCAGGCTGGCGGGCGAGGCCGCCGATGGGCTGCATGGGCACCCCCTGCACTCGGCGCGCTATTTGCGCGAAGTGATCCGGCCTGCGATGCGGACAGGCGCCGAGCGGGCAGGCCGCGAGCCGGGAGAGGTGGAACTGTCGGTCACGGCGTTTGTGGTCACCGATGAAGACCAGAGGCAGGAAGCGCGGTCGCAGATCGCCTTCTACGCCTCAACCCCCAGCTACAAGCCGGTGCTGGCGCTCCACGGCTGGGAGAAGGCGGCGGAACGTTTGAGCGGGCTGGCCCGGCGGAAGGCGTGGGACCAGATGGCCGAAGAAATCAGCGATGAGATGCTCAGAACGTTTGCTGTGGTATCCGAGCCGGATGAATTGCCAGCCGCATTGCACGCCCGCTACGCTGGGCTGGTCGACCGGATCAACCTCGATCTGCCGTTTGAAGGCGGTGATGCGGAGCCGTTTTGGGCGCAGCTTGTCTCGCAGCTGAGGGCTCAATCGTCGTAACGGACCGATTGCGAAACTGCCGTCCCTTCGGACCGATCCGGGAGCCGTTTCGAGACGGCTGATGAAAGGGGCGGCCCGCTCTTCGAACGCCTGGAAGTGCGGCGAGGCCGCGTTGAGGGACTACCATGCCCCTCGACGGGCGACGGGGGGAGATGATATGCTTGAGAGTCTCACGGGCACTTGAATTTGGGACCCGAATGGCGCTCTCGCTTTCGCGCAGTTTGATGTCGACTGAGCCGTTGAACCGCAGACAGATCGGTTGGGCTCGTCGCTGGATGACGCTCGCCCTGATGGGACTGCTGATCTTCTTGATCGGGCTCGAGCCCGATCTTTTGGGGATGAACCGCAGCCCGGTTGTCGGCTTTGTGCAGATCGGGGTCTGGCTGACCGGATTGGCGATGCTGCTGCTGGGCGCCACGATGGCGGTGCGCGTGATCCGCAACGGACGCAAGAACAGCCTGCGGGCGGACATCGGATTGCGGTTGGTGGCCACCGGTTACGTGGTCGCCGCCGTCGCCTCCTTGGCCGATTTCATATCCATCGGCGCCCACCGCATGCCAAACATCTACTTTGGCCCGGTCCAGACCGTGGGCTTGGTGGTCGGTATTGGGACCAGCGTACTGGGTGTGGCGCTTTACTGGCCATTTCGTTCCCGTGGGGAGGGGCAACCTGACTGAATTCCTATGGGGACGAGCCCGTTGCGGATTGATCATTCAACTGTAATTTTCTAGAATACTGCCACGTTGCTGACGCGCCCACGAGGGGGACATGACGCGTCCGACCCCGAATACCCCTGAAACCAGCCCCGCCTGGACTCGATCCGGCCGCAGGCGAGCGTTTCTCTACCTGCTGGGAGCTTTGTTGCTCGCTACGCTCGCGGCGGTGCTCACATTCATATATCTGGATAATGTGCGCTCCCAATCCGTGCCGACTGCCGAGGCGGTCGTGGCCGTGCGCGAGATCCGACCGGGCACGGTGATTACGGCCAACTCCGTAGAACTGCGCGGCGCGCCGGCCCCGATCCTGCCGGATGGGGCCCTGACCTCTACCACTGAGGCGGTGGGCCGCACCGCCGCGTTCCCCATTGTGTCGGGGGAGGTGGTGGTGGCCAGGGATCTCGTCGGCGAAGGTGGGGCGGGCATATCCGGCCAGCTCCCCGACGGACGCTGGGCCATGATACTGCCGGTCGGATGGCTGGTCAGTCCGGTTCCTCCGCTGGCCTCGGGAGACCGTCTGGACATCGTCGCCTACCAATCGGGGGATCCAGTTGAGGATGCGGGCGTCATCGTGAGCGAGATCGAGATCCTCTCGCTTCCGGGTGAAGAGGGCGAGGGCCGGTTGATCTTAGCCGTCACGATGGAAGAGGCGATCTCCATCTTGTATTCACGAAGCAACGGTTTCCAGCTTCTGGCTCTCCTGCGACCCCAGGGGGGATGAGACGTGCCGGTCGTCGCTGTCTTCGGCGCCAAGGGAGGGGTAGGGACGTCGCTGCTGGCCGCCAATCTCGGCTTGCGGCTGGCACAGGAGGCCCCAATTTTGCTCGTGGATCTCGTCCCGGGAGTGGGGAGCTGCGACCTGCTGCTCGATCTCGAAGCCGAGAGGTCGTGGCGTGAACTGTTGCCGGTCGCCGGCGAGCTGCGGGACAAGTACCTGGAGCTGACGACGGAGACCCACAGTTCGGGGCTTTCATTCTTGGCCGCCCCGGGGGTTCCGACCTTTCAAAAACAGAAGGATTCGTTGAAAAATTTGGCCCAGCTGATCCAGGCGCTCTCGGAGAGATGGACCTGGCTCGTGCTCGACGCGGGCAGTGGAGAACTGCCGTGGGGGGTGATGCCGATGAAGGCCGCGGATCACTCGATCCTCGTGGCGACCCCCGACCCTCCGGCTTTGCGGGCCGCAGGGCGGTGGGTTAACCGGCTTCGTGGGGCGCTGGGGGAGGACGGCTTGGGGCTGGTGCTGAGTCAGATCGGCCCGGGACACCCGGCCAATCCCCACAGCGTTGCTGACGCCCTTGGCCTGCCCTTGCTGGCGGTGTTGCCGCTGGACAGGAAGAGCGCCGGCGAGCAGGTGCACTTCGGACGCCCCGCCGTTATGGAGCCCCGGTCGCGGCTGGGCGCGGGTGTGCGGACACTGGTCCAGGAACTCATGGGTCACCCCGGAGACTCAGCGGAGACTCAACGCGCTCAAAAGGTGAGTGTGGCTGATGGTGGCTGATACACCGAGTCGTCGGGTCGAGCTCGAGGATCGAATTCACGAAGCGATTTCACAGGGCATCGAGCGTGAGTCTCAGCGCGGAAACTTGGATGGCGTCCCGGGGCGGGGGGATCTCGAGCGCCGAGCCAGAGAAGCGCTCGATCGCGAGCCCGAGATCCTGACCGAAAAAGAGAAAAGCGGGATTGTACGGTCCGTGGTGGATCGGATTGTGGGCCTCGGGCCGCTGCAGCCGCTGTTGGAAGATCCGACGATCACTGAGATCATGGTCAACAATGCGTTCAATGTGTTTATTGAGCGCGAGGGTCACATCGAAGAAACGGAAATTCGCTTCCGCGACGAGTCGCATTTGAGACACGTGATCGACCGCATCGTAGCGCCGCTGGGCCGGCGCATCGATGAGTCCTCACCGCTGGTGGATGCCCGGTTGCCGGATGGATCGCGGGTCAACGCCATTGTCCCGCCGCTCGCGTTGCGCGGTCCTGCACTCACGATCCGAAAATTCTCAAGCGAGCCGTTCACACTCGAAAGGTTGGTCGATCTGGGAACGATCAGCCCCGCCATTGGCCGGTTTTTGGAACGATGCGTGCGCCGCAGAGTGAGCATGATCATCTCGGGCGGTACGGGATCCGGTAAGACTTCGACGCTGAACGCGCTGGGGCTTTGCATCCCGGATGGTGAGCGGCTGATCAGCATCGAGGATTCCGCGGAACTTCAGCTGCGCCACCCGCATTGGGTCTCGTTGGAATCCCGGCCGCCGAACGTGGAGGGCCGCGGTGAGATCACGATTCGCACCTTGGTACGCAACGCGCTGCGGATGCGTCCGGACCGCATCATCGTCGGAGAGGTGCGGGGCGGGGAAGCGTTTGACATGCTGCAGGCCATGAACACAGGACACCGCGGCTCCCTGACAACCCTGCACGCCAACACACCGAGGGACGCGCTGATCCGGTTGGAGTCGATGGTCCTGATGGCCGGGTTTGACATGCCCGTCTCGGCTATCCGCCGCATGATCGGCGGGGCGGTGGAAATTGTGATCCAGCAGGATCGCCGGCCCGATGGCCAACGCGTGATGACGGCCATCCACGCGCTTCACCGGAAGGGCCCCGAAGAGCTGGCGCTGCGACCGCTATTCCTTTATGACCCCGAACAAGGCCGTCACGCGCGAGTCGAGGAAGGCGGCCGGCCATGAGGACCGCTCGACGGCGCGGGGACTGGAGGGAGCAGCTGCTTCGACGCTGGAGTCGCCGGCCCAATCTCGCATCCATGAGTCTGATCGTGATCGCCAGTTCAGTCGCCTGGTGGTTCAGGGAGGATCTGAACGCCTGGCTGGAGACCAGCCCCGCCGGGGTGCCGGCGGCCGTCGTGGGCCTCTTCGTATGGCTGCTGCTCGGGGCGGCTACACTCTACCTGGAAGGGCGGTTGAAGGCCCGTCTCTGGCTCCATCGGGCGCAATCCTGGAGCGGATTGGCCCCGTTGGGACGGGAATCGGTTTGGTCCAAAGTCCGCCGCCGGATCCCCGACCCGCTGGAGTGGATGGTTGCGCCGTTGCGCAGGACCGAGCTGGGGGCTCGATTGTTGGAGGACTGGCGTGATGCCGGTTTCGACGGGAAGCTGTCGCGCTACCTGCTGCTCTTGGCTGGCGTCGCGGCCTTGGGCGCCCTGACGGGCAGCAGGATCGGCGGTCCGGTCTTGGCCGTGGGAATGGCAATTATCTTGCCGCTGTTGCCCGTGCAGGGGGTGCGAAGCAGGGCGGAGGACCATCGGAAGCTATTCGGCGATCAGATTCCGGCTGCGCTGGAGGCCATCGCGGCCGGGATCGCAGCGGGGCTGTCTTTTCCGTCCGCGGTGGCTTTCGCCGCCGATGAGCTGCCCTCTCCGATGAAAGAGGCCATGCGGTCGCTCCACCGGCGGATGGAGCTCGGTCACTCCGTGGAGGAAGCGCTGTCCTGGCTGCAGGAGAAGCACCCCGAAGAGGGGCTTAACTTGGCCGCCGAGGGCGTCGTTCTGCAGCGCCAGCTGGGCGGTGACCTCGTGCGAATGTTGGAGGAGACCTCGTCCGTGGTGCGGCAGCGAGTCGAGCTGGAGCAGGAGGTCAGGGCCGTCACGGCCCAAGGGAGGCTGTCCGGTTGGGTCATCGGCGCGCTGGTGCCCGTATCGGCGATCATATTGCTGGTGTCTAACCCGCGCTACATCGACGTCCTTTTCGACACCCTGATCGGCCAGGTGCTGCTGGTGGTGGCCCTGCTGCTGCAGTTGATCGGTTGGCTGATCATCTCGCGCTTGGTGAGGGTTCGATTCTGATGACCTTCTATCTCGTGTGTGTGCCGGCGCTGGCGGGCGGTGCTGCAGGGCTCATGCTGTACGCCCTTCGGCCCTTCCTTGCCCGTGGGCGAGAGAAGGACGAAGACCGGGAAACCGGCGACCCACAGGTACGGTTGGGTGCTTTTTTGGAGGCGGTTCCCATTCCGGGTGTTGTTGCGAGTGTGTGGGGCGGCGAGCGGGCGCGCCCGCGGTTGATCCAAGCTGGCGTGCCGTGGACGCCGAACGCACTGGCAACGGCCCGCTGGCTGACGCTCTGGATCGGACTGGCGACGGCCGTCGGTCTGCTGCTGCGCGGCTTGGGACTTGTGGGCTGGTTCTTGGCGATTTTTCTGGCCTTACTTGGATGGTTTTTCATTCCGGTCTGGTTGCGGCTGAGGGCCGATGACAGGCAGCAGGAGGTCGACCGGGCGCTGCCCAATTTCTTGGATCGTTTGTCCCTGGGTCTTGAGGCTGGGCTCGGGTTCGAGGTCGCACTTCGGCGGACCGCTGAGCGGTTCGGTGGGTTGCTCGGTGACGAAATGCGCCGGGCGGTGCGCTTCCTGGATCGAGGGCATCCGAAGGATCAGGTGCTCGAACGGCTGGTGGAGAGGACGCCGTCGCGCGACCTGCGCGCGTTCGTCGCATCGGTGAAGCAATCTGAACGTCTGGGCACGTCATTGACCAAGACGCTGAGGGTTCAGAGCGACCTGCTGCGGTCGCGGCGACGCCGCCGCGCGGAAGAGGCCAGCCGCCGACTCCCGATCCTCATCGTGTTCCCTCTGGTCTTTTTTTTCCTCCCGGCGCTGTTGATTATCTACCTGGCGCCCCCGCTGCTCCATTTTTTCCTGTCCAGGTGACAGGCGATGCGGGAGAGAACGGCTGGGCAGGCGATCGTCGAACTGGCACTGGTCCTGCCGGTGCTTCTGCTGCTTGCCATCGGTCTGGTGAACGTCGGGTTGATGATCAACGCGCAGATCGAACTCACGCAAGCGGCGTGGGAAGGAGCGCGGGCGGGCGCCACGATTACCGATCCCCCAAACGGCGACAGCGAGATTGTTGGCGCGGTGCACGCGGCCCTCAATTCGTTGGATCCCGGCGCGGTTCAAATCGATATTGATCCCGAAGCCGACGAATGGCCCCGCAACCAGCCGTGGCCGATGCCGCGGGGCCACTCATTGACGGTGACCTTGGCCTACAGCTACCCGCTTTACCTGCCGATCGCCCCGGAGGTGCCCCTGACGGCGCAAGCCGTCACCCGCATGGAGTATCAGAATCCATGAGGGAGCGCGGCCAGGTGCTCGTAATTGTCGCCGTCTTGCTCATCGTGGGCCTGATGCTGCTGGCCCTGGCGACCGACGGAGGCCGGCTCTATGTGGAGCGGGGCCGATTGAGGCGCGCCGCGCAGTCTTCTTCGGATGCGGGGATCAGCTGGGTCTCGGACCGGATGGTGACGATGGCCGCGGAGCGGCAGACACAGGCGGCGCTGCGGACCCCGTGCGCGACGGAGAGCGTAACTGCGACCGCCGTCCCGTGCACGGCGACTCCCGAACTCGATGAGGTCCGAGACTGGCTGGAGGATGAGGACAGGGCTGCGTTGGTCGGGCCGCAGTCCAGGGCCACCGCTCGGGCCGTGGCGAGGATGTACGCCGAGCGCAACGGGATTGAACCGGGCGGGGAGGACGCGGCCGAAGTTTCCGTCGAATATCCTTACGATTCTGGTGCGGGGTCTGATGTCCTCCGTATGCGCGTCACGCTGCGGCGCCAGGCGGTGGTGCTGTTGGCGGGCCTGCTGGGAGAAGATTTCGTCTTGCTGGAGGCCATGGGTTTGTCGCAAATTCCGCTTCAATGAAGACCGAATGGGCTGCATGGGTTGGGTTCGGGGCTACGGTCGTACCGTTAGTCGGGGCCGCAGGGATCGGCACCCTGTTGGGCGCGCTGTGGATCGCCCCCCGACTCTCATCTGGGGTCCTTGACCTGGCGGTGTTGTTGCTGGCCGGGCTGAGCTATATCGGTGTGATCCTGACCGCGGAGCGGGCGATCTTATCCTCCTCCATGCTGATCGGTTTCGGGGTGTTCGCAGGAGGGATCTTGGGACGCTGGTTGCCCGGGTTGGGCGATGGAACGTGGGCGCGGGCTGTCGCGGTTGGAACCCTTCTTCTCATGGCCGCGTTTCTCGTGGGTCAGTGGGGGGAACGGTGGCTTGCCGCACCTACTCGCTGGCTTTGGCTCGGGTCGTGGCTCTATCTGGCGGGCTGGATCGTGCTGGGATTGTGGCGGATGCCCCTCCAGGTGTCCCGAACGTGGGCGATGGGAGGGGTTGCCCTGTTTGGGGGCCTGGCGGCAGGCTGGTTTGCCTCCGTCGAAGTTGGTGAGGGACCAGGCACCCCGCGTCACGCCGCCTCCCTGTACCTGATCGGCCTGAACGTTGTCATTGCCTTTGCGCTGGCGGTGGGTCTTGGCGGCTGAAGGTTCCAGCTCGGACCCGCCGCACATGGCGGGACTTTCTCCGGCGTACCTGCGGCGCGCATGCTGTCGTGCGGTGGCAGGCAGAGATCGTGCTCACGGCACTCGGCAAAGTGTCGGGGGTGGCGAGGCCCGGCCTGGATACGGCGCAGTCCGAACCGGGACGGCGGACCGTCATGTTCTTCCGCAGGAGCTCTGGTGGGCGGAGGGTTGGCGGCGATAAAGGTGACCTCGGCGCGGCAAGTTGTGCGCATGGGACGAACGGGGCAGGTCTTCCATATTAGCGCTTATAATGGGGGCTGATGAGGAGGTTGTATTCGGAGCGGAGGTAAGAGTCAGCGATGTTTGAGTTGAGCCCCTCGGCCGAAGAAAAGGTCTTCGCCCGCATGGAGGCTGAAGGAAAAGGTGAGCACATTTTGCGCGTCCGCATTGTCGGCCGGACGGCGGATGATTTCGAGTACCGCCTGGAGGTTCTTGCGGAGGAGGATGTCGATGCCGGAGACGTGAAGGTCGCCGACGGAAAGATGAAGGTGTATCTGGCGGCCGATAGCGTCGACAACCTGCGCGGGGCGCGCCTCGATTACGTCAAGACCGCGCGCGAGCGGGGTTTCAAGATCGAGAACCCCAACCCGGTGTGGACGAACGAGACCGCGGTCGCCGTCCAACGGGTGCTTGACAACGAGATCAACCCGGGCGTCGGTATGCACGGCGGACGCGTCAAGCTACTGGACGTTAGAGACGACACCGCCTACGTAGAGTTCGGTGGCGGCTGCGTCGGCTGCGGGATGTCCAAAGTCACGCTCAAGAAGGGCGTGGTCGAAGCGATCGAGAAGAACGTGCCGGAGATCCGCCAGGTGGTGGACACCACCGACCACGCGTCGGGCACGAACCCATACTACAAACCCGAAGAGGTCGAAGAGGCCGAATCCCCCGTCGCGTAGGTGGGTGGAGTCCGAGCACATCGCGCCTGGGCGCACTCAGCGTTTGGGCGCGATTTCCGTTTAAATCGTCACTCAGTTGCTGGCGTCTGAGAAGCCGAGGGAGAGCCGTTGATGTCCCCCTCCGCTTGCAGTGAGATCTCGTGGATCAGCCATCCACACGATGAGGGCCGATAATTGAGCTGCAGATGATAATTGAACTTAGCCCGCTGTGGCCTCTCGAGCGTCAATGCGGCGAGGAGGGTCGCCTCACCCTCGCTGGGTTGCACAAAAGTGACCTGCCCAAGCTCAATGGACCCATATTGGCCCCACTCGGCCGCCATCGCCTCCGGTTGCCCACCATATAGATTCTGCTGCAGCGTCGGGTCGAGGAGCGACCAGGCGGATTGGTAATTACCCCGATCGATGGCCGTGATGAAAGCGGAAAGGGTTTCAGGAGGGGAGACCGGCGGTGTGAAGCATGGTGTTGGTTCGAGCGTGGGGCTTGCCACTTGGGCGACAGGCGTCGGCTTCGTCGCGATAAAAGCCTCCAGTGCGGGATGCAACGGGCCCCCAGGAAGAAGCATGAGATAGGAGCCTACACCCACGGCGACCCCGCCCATCAGGAGCGCGGTCCACGCCAAGAGAAACTGGGACGAGGCCTCCTCGGCCCCCTCAGCCTCCTCATCCCACATATCATGAAAGGCCATTAATATCGGCTCTTCATCGGGCTACCGCCGCGGCTGGGCGTTTCTACACGCGCCCGTCCAGGGCCCTGGCGAGATCGGGAATCCGATCTGGCGCGCAGCCGGCTCATGACCATTGGATGATTCTGAGGTCTTTGCGGGATGGGGATACGCCGCAGCCCGGAGGAGATCAAGCACTATCGTTCATTGAAACCGCCTCGAATGGCATCATCCCATTGCGAATAGCCCAGACGGCTGCGCTCGTTCGGTCTGAAACTTGGAGTTTTTGAAAGATGTGCCGCACATGGGTTTTGACGGTGTTGATGCTGATCGTGAGCAGTGAGGCAATCTCATCGTTGCTGAGCCCCTCAGCCATCAACCTCAATACTCTGAATTCTTGCTCGGTCAGGTCCTCGATGAGTCCGTAATCATTGTCCCCCGAAGACGACCGCGAGAAAAACCATGCCTTCAGCAGCTGCATGTCCGGGACCCGATCCCCCGCGGCGGCCATCAAGACCGCCTCCTTGAGATCCTCCGAAGTCAATTCCTTCGAAAGATAACCGGAAATGTCCAGGCTGATCGCTCGTGTGACGTCATTCAGGTCCCGGCTTGAGGTCAAGATCAGCACTCTGACCGTGGAATCCTTCTGACGCAATGCCGAGACGACTTCGAATCCGCTCATGTCCGGCATGTAAATGTCCAGCAGAAGGACATCCGGCTCTTCACGGAGCACGAGATCGATCGCGCCCCTGGCGCTGTGTGTAATGCCGACGACGCGGAAGCCGCCTCCCTCGAGGGCGTAGCCGAGCGATTCGGCGACGAGTTTGTGATCGTCGGCGATGCCCACTCGGACCGATTGGGGATGTACGTTGACGTTGGCCATGTACCTCTGACGCGAGAATGCAACGGGAGATCCCCCGATATTTTGGGATCCTGTTGCAACGGATCGACGCAAACGTGAATCACGACCCGGATGGCGTGATTCGATGGTCTCTCCCCCTTCACTATAAGTTAACGATGAAGCGGAGAAAACGTTACTCAGGTTCTAGTTCGTTTGCGGGCGACATAAGAGCTGTTGGGTGGAAGGCGGCGCGAGGGTACGCCCGGGGCAACAGGGGGGAACCAGGAAACCGTGATCAGGGATGGAGCTGAACCAAAGTCTTGGTGAGGTCCAGCAGTTCGACCTTGCATTCCCTGACCTCACCCCTGCCGCTGCTGAGCTGGACGCGCAGCCGGTGGGGACGGTCGTCCTCGAACACAAGCTTTATGCTGACCTTCGACTTGTATGCCCAAGTTTGGCCCTTGGCATAGGGGTGATCGGGGTAGCGACCGATGCTCCACCGAATCTCAGGTTGGGGATGGGTTTCCCAGCGGATCAGCTCCGCGCGCGGGCCGTAATGGCGCGACCCATATTGGAGCTCCTTGGAGACCAGGATCCAGGGGCAGTCGTCATCCTGGTTGATCCAGTGGATGAATCCATGAATCCTGTCATTGGGGTAGGCGGCGGTTTGGAGGTCGTAGAGCAACGGCCGGATCCAAGTCTCGAGCTCTTTGGCGGTGGCGACGCGCTCCTGAAATCGGCGCTCGTGGCGTTTGCGAGGTGATTCGTGAATCGCGTCGTCTTGGGGTTCTTCTTCCCGTCGCTCGGCCAGGTATTGGAATGGAGAGGAATCGCTGGTAGTTTCGGTCTCCGACTGCTCAGCTTGTGACGAACGTGTCAGGCTTTTGAAGAAGTTCATCGATTCACTCTCTTTGCTGGGTAGGGTGGCTTGTCCGGCCTCTTCATTCGTGCATCACCGTGACCTCGGCTTGCAAATCGAGCGTTGCCGGCGGTTCCCACATGTCCCGGAAAAGGGTTCCGAAGAAGACGGGTTGGTAGGAATGAGAAATCTCGACGGTGATCAACTCGCCGCTTGACACTCGGGTTGAGGTGTCGTCCGGGCAGGCGCCGGTTACGGTGTTGACGGTGCTGAAAGGGGTGCTGCGAGCCACCGCGTTGTCGACCGCTTCGACACAGGTCTCCGTGCCGGCGGGCACCCATCGCTGGGCGGCCCTGGCCCCTTCGGAGGCGGCGTTCTCAACCGACTCCATACGGGCGAAGGCCATTCCGAAGACCACGATCCCGAGGATGACCAGCAGTGATAGCGGCAGCACTAAGGCGAACTCGACGAGGCTTTGCCCGCTGCGCGTGCGTTGGGGGTCGAGGAAATTCATGGAAGGTCGTCCTTCTAGTTGCAGGTGAGCCCGAGCGCGGCCGAGCCCGCGCCGCCCAAGCCATAATCCCAGGGCAGCAGGACCGGTTTCAGGTTCAACGGCGAATCGTCGGGGGTGGCGATGATGTCATCCTCCGGTGTCCGGGGCGCCCCGCCCGTGTAGCAGCTACCGATGTCGATGGGTTCCACCTTCACGTTGTTCGTGAAGATGTTCGTGATGCGAACGAACGTATATCCGATCACCTTGACGTAGTCGTAGTTGGCGTTGCCGTCGTGCACCTCGCCGGTCTCATAGACCATGACGAATACGACGTCACCGATGTCGTACACTGTGTCGATCGCCGAGGCCAGTTTCTTGTTGCTGACGCCGTCGAGCGCGGACAGGTTTTCATCTCGGACCGGCGCAGGACCGTTGTAGCCGCCGTCCAGGATGTACTGCCGCGTGAGCTCCTTGATCGTGTTGGAGGAGGTGCCTTCGTCGACGGGCGGAATGAACCATTTCTCGTCGCACTCGTCGTCATCCCTTAAGCAGCGGATATCCGGCGCAACGAGGCCGCTGAAGCTCATCCCGGTGGAGATGTTGGGATTGTGCTGCTGGCCGGCCAGGTCCATCTCGTCGCCCCATTCCCAGCCGGGCGCGTAGTTTATGGTGCCGTCGTTTGCGATGCACTCGGAGGCGCCGGGGGCCAGCTCGCACTCTTTCAGGGTCAGGGGCATCGGACCTCCGATGCCGGTGTCGCAGCGCGCCCGGGCTCCGATCTCCCACCCCGACCAGCCTGGGATGAATTGGGAGAACCAGGAGAGGGTAGGCCCCCAGACCGCGACCCGAATCTCTCCCCCGCCGACCTCGATGCCCTTGCTCAGGGTCTCTCCTGTACCGACCTGCGGATCCCAGTACGAAGGATCAAGACCGTGACCGGTCAGAGTGTCTTCCACTTCGGTGCGGGGATCAAGACCGATCTGGCCGGCAATTGCACCGTCCAGGCAGGCGGCATCGGCGACCTTCTGTCGAAATCTACGGGCCCAATACAGGCTCCCTTGGTCGATGGCGAAGGCCAAGGTCGGCAGTATGACGAACAACAGGACCAGGGACCAAAGTACGAGGCTCTGGCCGCGTTCGCTTGCAGAGACGTTCTTGTGGCCTTTAAGCCGTTTGTGGGGAGTTCTCATGGCAATCTCGGTTTTTCTCAATGGGCGGCCGGGAGGATCCCTCCGGTGGAATCCATGTGAGTATGATCTCAAAGGTGTGAAGGAAAGACATCACCCGACGGGATGAAATGACCGACGCGCTTCGCCTCTCCAGGAGCATCATGACGACCGGGCAAGCGGCAGCTCCGACTCCATCCGCGCCTCGATGAAAGCGCGTGGATCCAGGAAATGCCGGTTGATCCAGCTGGGCGGCGCCTTGTCTGGGTAGAACCAGGCTCGCCTGCACAAAGTGCGCTGCCAGATTGCGTCCGTGCCCAGATCGAGGTGCAAATGCGAAGAACGTTGACATCCTGACCGCCCGATCGTTCCCACCCTCGCCCCGAGGGGGTAGGTCGCGCCGAGTGACACCTCAACGGTGTCCAGATGGGCGTAGCGGCTGTAGACAGTGTCACCTTCCGGCAGCCGGTGCTCAAAAATTGCCACCCTTCCCAGTCCACAGCCGAATGGCGTTTCAATGATGGATACACAGCGTCCGTGACCGATCAGCGCGGCGGGGAGTCCCAGATCCTCGTCACCTTCACCGGCGTTGAAATCGATCCCAATATGGTGCCCGCCCGTCGGATGGCCGGAACGGTCCCTCACGACGTCGAGGTGGGAATAGCCTAACTTGACGTAGCCTTCAAGCGGATACACGAATCGATCGGCCAGAGGTACCTCCGCCTCATCCTCCGGGAAGATCGGCGTCAGGACCACGGAAGCCGCCCCGGCACAGAACACCTGAAGTGCCCCCCGCCTGCCGATGCCGGACTCAGCTTGCGATCTGCGGGCCACCTTTCAAAGTCCCCGCGAGGGAAAGGACAATTTTCCCTCATACATCCTCGCCTCCTGCTCCCTCAGGAATTCCACCAGATCCCAAAGACCACAGAAGCTCAGCCAGGCTTCATAATCGTCACTGAGTACGAGCCGTCGAACGTATTCGGCGAGGGTTGTGAAGTAATGCCGCGCGGCATAAATGAGATGATGGCCCGAGTTGATGACCCCGAACGTCAGTTTCCTCAGTCGGGATCCAGGATTGACGAGCGCCAGGATTCCAAGCAGATAGCGGATCAGGGCGGTGAAGAGCTTGCCGGGATCGGGTTTGTCGAACTGCAATTCCTGATGACCGAGCACGTCCCAGGGCCCCAGCGAGAAGTGACGCAGCAGCGCGGACAGCAACGAAAGCAGGTTGGAAATCACCTGAGTGGGAGGCAGACCATGGGGAAAATGGCGATCAAAGCGGCTTCCGGTGATCTCGATCGCAACGGTACGGTAGTTGGGGTCGATCCAAACCCCGTCGAAGACGGCGCGCAGCGTGGACTCGATCGTGAGCGCCCTCATCACCGCCAGACACTGTTCCGGCGTACCGCGACGAAAATCGGGCTTCCCCACGCGTGGGTTGAGATGCGAGGCGATCAACGGTACGCCGTCGTGCCAGGGGTGTTGGAGCTGGGCCACGGAAAGTTCCCCCGTCGGATCGTCCCGCGCCACCGAGATGGGCGCGCCCCCCACACCAAAATGCGCGCTGTTGGTCAATTCTGCTTTGGTGACGAAATGCACGCTTTCGTTCAGTCCACGCACCAGCTGATGGATGCTGCGCTGATTGCCGGTGGGGGCTCCATCCCAGTGAAGTACGACTCCCGGCCGTAGGTCGGTCCGCATGACGTAAGCGAGCGTGTCCCGCTCGAGGTTCCAACGGGTGGGAACCACCTCGACGCGACCCGGTACGACCGTGCCCCGCACCTCGATCAGCAGGTTGAGATACCCTCGGGAATCGATCCTGAGAGGGACCACAGAGCCGAGCATATCTTGAATCGGCTCGGGGAGGTGAGGCTCGGCGTCCCATCGCCCTGGGCTGGCGGACGAGCGGGCCTGCGCCAAGGACGCGGGGGGTAGAAGCAAAGAACAAGCGCCGCCTCCCAGGAGCTTTATGAAGTCTCTGCGGGGCAGGCTATATTCTTCTTGTCGGTGGCCCGGCCCTCTGGTGCCCGGGCTAGTCGTCATGTTCGTTGCGTGGTCCTTCGCGCGCCTCGAACACGCGGCGGACAGATTCATCCGCATCAGGGTCAACCAAAGTACGTGCATAGGGTGCGGCGGTCGTTCGGGTGCGGACGGCCCGGGCCAGCAAGCTAAATTGGCTTTTGTCCGGCTGAGACTGCGTCGGCTCCTGCGATGCTTCGGACTGATCAGCCCCGGAGGCGTCCGAGTGAGCCAGCTGGGAGAGCGGCGTGTTGCGGCCATTAACGCGAGCCGGCCCATTGCGCTTGCGGAGCACATACAGCTCGGACTGCAGGTGTCCGTACTGGCGCTGGACATACGTTTGGATGCGCTCGATAACCGACTCGAGTGCCTCCCAATCGGCTTGGGCCCAACTCTCGGCGGCGTCTATGCGCAGCAGATTGACCATCTCGTCGATGTCGGCGTCCGAAAGCTGGCCGCGATTGGTCATCCTCCGCAGCTGATCTTCCAGCTCGAGAAGTTCATCTAAATCCTCTTCCACGCTCTTCAGTTTGTCCGCCCAAGCGGGCGCTTCGAGGATGCGCTGGCGAAGCTGATCAAGAGTGCGCATTTTGTCCTTGATCGGACCTTCAGAGGCGACCCGGGAGATCGCCTCATGGAGCTGCTCTTGCCAGCGATCGATCGCCTGGTCCAGATCCAGCACAACGGAATCGGCGGTGACCGGCTCGCCGGAACGCTCGCGCAGCAACACGTAGTGAATGGCCTGTATGAGGCTCCGTCGGGACTCGGAGAGCTCGGCCTCGGCCTCCGCTTTTTGGGCCTGTTCGCGGTGTTTGCGATGCTTCGCGGTCTCCATCTTGTTATAGAACTCGGACCGCTCCATGGTCAGATCGATCGTGCTCAGTAATTGCTTCTGGCGCGCAAAGAGCTTCTCCCATTGGACCATCAAGTCGGCGAGTGTTGAGGGTCTGTGCAGTAATCGCCCCTCCGAACGAGACTTCAACTCACCCAGAACTTCCAAGATCGAATCGTAGCTTTCCCAGATTTCTCGATCGAGTAGATGGGGTTTTATCTGAAGTTCGGTCAGGTGGATGCGATAGTGGTAAAGAGCCTCGGTGATCTCATCATCCAGCTTCTTGGCCCTGGCGGGTGCACCCCTGATCGCGTCCCTCTTTCGCTTCCACTCAGTGATCAGAAACATCTTCTCTCAACCTCGTTCTTTCGACTTCCAGTCCGTGTTTATGTGTGGCCCATAGGCCGATTCAGGCCACGCTTTGGTTGCTGGCCCATGGGTCGACGCTGTGAATCCTCATACCGTTCCGTCCATGGCGGCGCGCTTCGGCACCAGCCGCTTCGGCCTCGGCGATGATTTGCTCGAGATCCGGATAACCGCTCAGGTACACTGTGCCGCCGATGAAGGCGCGCAGTTCGATCGTCCGAGGGTCTGGAAGCGGGATGGTCAAAGAGGTGACCTCTCCCAGCAGGCGCTGTGCGATGGCCTCCAACTCTTTGGGCGGACAGCCCGGAAGGACGATCGCGAACTCATCACTGCCGTAACGGGCCAGCCAGTCGGTCACCCTCAACCGCTGTTCAAGATCCTGCGCGACGGCCTGCAGCGCTTGATCTGCGGCCATAATTCGGTATTCTGGTTCAAGTTCGTCCGGGAGCTCGATCTCCAGCAAGAGCAGTCCCAGCGGATATTGCATCACATGCGCCCGTTTGAGTTCGTTCTTCAGACTGGCGTGGAAGAACGAAAGGTTGTAGGCTCCGGTAAGGTTGTCCGTTGTAGCGACCTCGACCACTTCCTCAAACAACATGGGTTCCAGGTTGATGGCCAGCGCGAGGAGATGCGCGAGGCGATCCTGGGCACCGTTAGATCCTTGGCTCATCGTCCATTTCCCTTTCATATGTGAACGGCTCCGTGGGACTGGCGACATCTGTTGACAGGAGGTAACCACGTCGTTCACACGATTCAATCTCCTGCTGTCGCGATGCGCTATTGCCGCCCTGCTGGGGTTCGGCCGGAAGGAATGCCCATTTACAATCGGGTCGTTCGAATGCCAAGCGTGTGGCAGCAGTGCGTTTGTGTTTCTCGGCCCTTTGAACTCGCGCCAAGCCGGGGTGCGGCACCCCCAGCCCCAGTATGGCGGACGCTTGCGCTGATGGTTCGCCGGTCCGGAGGCCCCCAAACTGGATTAGCGGATCTTGACGGGTCAGATCGTTGGCAAACATCTCAGGATTCCTTACCAAACTGTTCACTCACCGGGTCTTCCTGGTCAAAATGACGGAAGGCCCAGACTGCGGCCTGGGTTCGGTTGTCCACGCCAAGCTTGGACAGGATGCTCGTGACGTGAGACTTCACCGTGTTGATGCTCACATAGAGCTCTTGTGAAATCTCGCTGTTGTCCATGCCGGTGGCGATCAGGCGCAAGACCTGCATTTCCTGTTCCGTGAGACCCGCGGTCCGGACTGAAGGCTGGGTGTCGGCCGTCAAAGTCCGTCCTGAATCGCCGATCACAGCCTCAGCGGAAAGATCCCCTCGAACGGAGCGCCGGATCACCTCTCCCAGCTGATCCGTCAGGACCTCCTTGGAGACGTACCCGTGGGCGCCAAGGGCTTCCGCCTTACGGCGATCTTCGGAGCGCAGTGAGGCCGTTAACATGATGATCTTTGTACGGGTCCCCTCCTGCTTAAGTCGCTCCAGCACCTCAAATCCCTCTTGATGAGGCATATGTATGTCCAACAGGAGCACATCGGGCTCCAGTTCCTGGCAGAGCCGGATTGCTTCCTCCGCCGTTTCGGCCGTGGCTGCAACGTTGAATCCCTCAAACTCGAGCGCCAGGCGGAGACCAGCCAGGACGACCGCGTGGTCGTCCACGATCATCACCCGTGTGGAATCCCCCTGTGATGGTCTGCTCGCCCCGTGAGTACCCGAGGGCTTCATCATCGATTTGCTTTCCTGCGCCGCATCTATGGATGTTTGGGACATGTCAGTATCGGTCTGGCTAACCTTGCATTCTCCTTACAGCGTCGTCCCGAGCGGGTGATTCCAACCTTTTTCACACTAAAATCCGTGCACGAGTTCGCAGGCAAGCAATTCTCGGACAGCGCGGGACTGAAGGTGAATCTATGAAATCCATCAGCAATGCCGGCCGGGCTATCGTGGGGCTTTCCCTGATCTTCTTGGGCCTCGTTGCCCTGGGACCGAGGCCGGCGCTCGGTGCAGAAGCCTCCATACCGGTCACCGGCCCGCGCGATCTTGAATCCGATACCCGGTCGGCCATCAACCGAGCGCAGCCGGAGCCCGACCTTCCATCGCTGGCGGAGTTCTCCGCCGCGATCACCGGCGGCCGAGGTGGACCGGTGCGGGGCGTCTACGTGCCGGGCGAACTCGCGCTGCGGGTGCTGCAACAGCCCGGATCGAGCCCCGCTCACGTGACCAGCGCTCCGGACGCCGTGAGCCAATTCAGCCTGGCCGCTGCCCATGGTGCGATCGGCTTGCTTGCCCACAATCATTTGGCCGGCCAAAAATTCTTTGGCCTTCGATCTGGCCAGACTGTCGTGCTTATCCTGGCGGATGGGACCCATGAACGGTACCGGATCGAAAAAGCGGTCCATTATCAGGCGCTCACTCCGACCAGCGCGGTGTCGGATTTTTTGACATTGGATGGAACCGGCGAGCGCATCTCTGCGCGAGAGCTTTTCGTCGACATGTACACTGTTCCTGACCAGCTCGTGTTCCAGACCTGCTTCGAGCGCGAAGGCAACCCGTACTGGGGGCGTCTGTTCGTCGTTGCGACGCCGCTCGTCGTCGCCCCGGATGCGGAGCTGGATGTCAAGTACCAGCGACTGTTCGAATCCGGGCACTTCAGCGGGTTGTAACCTGACGACCTTTCGTACATCATCCGAAAACTACTCCAGTTCCCGCAGGGCGCCGGGTACCGCATCTATGATGGGTTTGGCGACGACGATCAATCTGTGCGTGTTGCTCTCATAGGGCCAACAGGTGATCAGGGTAAGTCGCTCGTCTTGGGTCGAGCGAATCCACTGGGCGTTTTCGGTGCGTTGCTCGAGCGACTGAAATCGTTCCTTGAGGATCAAAACGTTCGTGACCTCATAGGGAAGTGGCCGCTGGCCCTCGTTGGCGTAGACGAAAATGCGGTCCCCCTCCTGTAGCCGGTCCAAATCCCGGAACACTTCTCCGGATACGTTGTGGTGGCCGTTGATCACGGTGTTGCCGCGCTCGCCCAATTCGGCCGAATCGTGGTGCCAGCCGGCGGCGAAGAAATCCGGCGCCGACCACTGGTAGACGCGCTGGTCGTCGACTTCACCCCGCAAAAGAGCCGCGCTGACAATCGGTGCATCCAGCTTGATGTTCGGAATCACGATTCGGACCGGTCGGTTCAGCGCCATTGGGGCCGCCTGCTGCCCCGATGGCTCGGCCGCCTCGGCTCCGAGTGCGCGCTCGGGTTTCCATCGGTGCTGGCCGGCCGCGGTCGATGGTGAAAGGCTTTCGCCGGTATGATCCGCAGGTGCGGCCACCACGGGGACGAAGCCCTGCTCGGAAGCGGCCGGAGCGGGCGAATCGTGGTCGGCGGAGGCGGAGCGCGGCTGCATTCGCAGGATCCCGAAGGTAAACACTGCAGCACCGATCAAGATCATGAGGGACTGCAGGGCGGGGAGCAGGATGCCCTCGCGGGGCGGCCGAGCGTAAACAAGTGACATCTTGAAATCAGCCTTCGCCCCGGGGTGAGCGGCTGCCCGGAGCAGGGCCTCGAGTTTCCGAAGCCCTGCTCAAGGGCAGCGCGCCCGACAGGCAAGGATCAATCATCGGTCAGTTATCCTTGCGCCGGCCGAACGACAGGCCGTGCAGGATCAAGCTGATGCCGAGCAGGCTCAGTCCGAGGTTGTACAGGATCCCGGGCAGGTTGGTGTTCGTGTGCACCACCGTGCGCTCGGCGCCGGTCACCGGGATCAGCACCGTTGATGGCGTCCCTTCGGCCGGCGCCTCCGTGGGTGTGGGTCCGCCAGGGGCTGGCGTGGCCGTCGGATGGACGATCTGGGTGACGGTTGGATCGTCGGGCTCTTCGGTGTCCGGATCGTCGGTCGGGGAGTCGTCGAAATTGTCGCCGCTGACGACGCCCTGGTTGGCGACCTCCTGAACGGAGGAGGGCAGTCCGGCGTCGATGGTGACTTCGAAGGTGATCGTCACCGTCGCGTCGGGCTCAATCGTGCCGATGTCCACACCGATCGTCGTATCCCCCCCGGTGTTCCCGCTGGTGACCGTGCCCTGGGTCGTCGTCACCGAGCCGACCACCAGACTGGTGTTCGGATCGGGCGAGTCCGAAAATGTCACACTTCCGGCTGCGGTCGCGCCCGTGTTGGTGATCGTGACGGTATAAAGCAGCACGTCACCCGGGGAGGGCACCCCGTTGCCATCGTTGTCAGTCAGCAGACTGTCTCCCTTGGGGTCGATGAGATTGGGCGGCTCGGGGGTGTTGGTGAATGTCGCCGTCGGCGCGGGCGTATCCGAAGGGGTCGGTGTGATGCTGGGCGTCTCTCCCGGCGCCAACGTGTTGGTCGCCGTTGGTGTCAGCGTGTCCGTCGGCGTATGGGTGGGGGTGTTGGTGGCCGTGTTGGAGGGTTGACTGGTCGGCGTGTGAGTCGGCGTATCGGTTGGAGTGTGAGTCGACGTATGAGTGGGTGTATTCGTGGCCCCGGCCGGTGTGTCTGTAGGCGTGTTGGTGGGCGGAACCGGTGTCGCTGTAGGTTGCTGCTCTACGCGGTAGTTGTCGCCCTTATTGCCCACTTTCACCTGGTATTCGCCCCAGTCATCTGCCGCAACCGTGTAAGCGTTGAAGCAAAACTTCCCACTTGCATCAACATTGACGGTCCCGGAGGCCACGTCTTGCCCCGGATCACCGGAAGCCCCGCCGGGTTTCCCGGTGATGCTCCAGCTATGGGACCCTTCACTAAAACCCGACCCGTTGATCCAAACGCTTTCACCGGTGTCATAGTGGTTGACATCTTGATCGGGTGTCCCGCAGCCATCGTGTGTGGTCCAAATTGCGCCACTCCCTTGGGCGTGCCCAGGCGTCCATGTGGCTAACGCCAGTGAAGCAAGTAGGGCCACGATTCCAAGAGAGTATCCTACTCCGGCGAGCTTGCCAAGAATTCCGTGAAAATAACGATTAATCATCTCTCATCCTCCTGTGCCGCGGTGGACCGGCCTAAGTTTCCGAATGGGATTGTCGGGCCGTCCGCGGTGAAGCTGGGAGCCGACATCCATGGGGGTCCATGTCGGCTCCGGATCGGAAGCGTCGGGTTCAATTGCCAGCTGAACTTCAGGAAAGGGTTCCCGCGACTCCTGCTGAGCCGTCCGAGAGCGCCTGAGGACGGCCCTGACCCGCGCCGCGAGTTCTCGAATGTGGAAGGGCTTGGTTATATAGTCGTCGACCCCGTATTCGAGACCGGTCACGACATTTTCCTCGGCCGCCTTGGCCGAGATCACCACGACGGGGGTGTCTGTAAAGGCGCGTAAACGTTGGAAGGTTTCCCAACCGTCCATTCCGGGCATCACAAGATCGAGCAAGATAACGTCCGGTTTCACCTGGCGGCACTTTTCCACGGCCTCATGTCCATCCAATGCACGAACGACGTCCATGTCCTCGCGGCACAAGACCGTGGCGAGAAGCTCTAAGGAGTCGAAGTCGTCGTCCACGACCAGCACGGTCGGTCTGTCGACCTCCTCCTGCACAGTGTCCACGTCGGGTCCTTGTGCACGCCCGCGATTGCGGCTTGTGCGTGTTTTGGAGTGAACGCTGTTGGAGTTGATTGGCATGATGTATTGGCTCCAGTCCTTCCTTGATCAGAACCTGCAAGCTTTCCGCCGGCGTGCCTCTAACCCGGGTGGCCAGGGGCTCGCGATGGATCGGGTGACGGCGAGCAAAAGATAATGTTGACATTTCATTCTCCCTCCGGCACCCCCGTGCAGATCCCAGTGTGACTCAGTCTCGATCCGATGCCATCACCCAGAAGGATGATTCAGCTAACTCGGTCTCCGCGTTATGGTCGCCCTCGGTCAATGGCGTGGTGATATGATCCGGCCCAGGAGGTCGGGTCGATGAAATTAGGCGGGGTGCAGCAGGACAGCGCGGCCGGCGAAGCCCCGGTACGGGTGGTGGTTGCGGCCGCGGATCCGCTGGCGCGGGCCGGATTGGTGACTGCCCTGGCGGGGATGCCCGGCCTGCGGGTCGTCGGTGAGCACGCTCTGGCGGAGGATCCCAGCGCTGTGGCAAGGCGCGTCGAACCGGACGCCGTCATCATCGATCTGGGATGGGATCCGGATGAGGTCGCCGGTGAACAACTCGAGGCGTGGGTGGATTTCGGCCCACCGGCGCTCCTGCTCGTGGAGACCGAAGGCGGCGAGTTCAATCCTAGAGGGATCGGCACGGCCGCAGGAATCGTGGCCCGGCGCAGCAGCCCCGAGCAGCTGCGTGCAGCCGTGGAAGCGGTGGTCCAGGGGCTTTGGGTGGCGGATCCACAGTTCGGCGGCCCCCTGGTGAGCCCCTCTCCGATCCCGGAGCCGCTCACCCCGCGCGAGCTCGAAGTGCTCCACCTGCTGGCCGAAGGACACTCCAATCGGGCCATCGGCCAGGCGCTTTCGATCAGCGAGCACACCGTCAAATTCCACGTGACCTCGATCCTGGGGAAGCTGGGCGCCGAAAGCCGCACCGAAGCGGCGATGCTCGGCGTCCGGGCAGGCCTCATCGTCCTCTGACCTATACGATGGTCTAGGTTGCATCTCCCCATTCTTGCGTGGCGGCGCGCAGGCTTACGAGCGTAATCTTGGATCATAGGGAATAGAGCTCGCCCTTTGAAGGGGCGGGGAATGGAGGTCACAGCGATGGTTAAGGCCGTGGAATCGTTATCCGAAGGGCTGGCGGAACTGGTGGAGTCGAGTTCGCCCGCGATCGTTCGGCTGGAGGGCCGGCGGCGGCTGCCCGCCACCGGGATCGTATGGGACCGTGAGGGGGTGATCGTCACGGCGGATCACGTCGTGCAGCGCGAGCGTGAATTGGGGGTGGGTCTGGGGGATGGCTCGACCCTGGAGGCCGAACTCGTGGGTCGTGAGCCCTCGATCGACCTGGCGGTGGTGCGCGTGCCGACGAACGGGCTCGAGCCGGCAACGTGGGCGACCACGGAGCGGTCTGCGGTCGGTCATATCGTGCTCGCCATGGGACGGCCCCGCAGCAGCGTGCAAGCCGCGCTGGGCATCGTCAGCGCGCTCGGCGACGCTTGGCGATCGCCGATGGGCGGAGGCCTTGACCGCTATTTCCAAACTGACGTCGTCATGTATCCAGGATTCTCGGGTGGACCGTTGGTCGGAGCCGGGGGAGCGGTGCTGGGGATGAACACCTCGGCGATGCTGCGGGGCACCAGCATTTCCGTGCCCACCGAAACGCTGCAGCGGGTCATCCCCGAACTGCTCGAACACGGCCGCGTGCGTCGCGGCTTTCTCGGGGTGGCCGCGCAGCCGGTAGAGCTGCCGGGCGCAGTCAGCAGAGACCTCGATCAGGAGCTCGGCTTGCTGCTGGTGGGGGTCGAGCCCAATAGCCCGGCGCAGCAGGCGGGGCTTTCGCTGGGGGACACGGTCGTGGCGGTCGACCACGACCCGGTGACGGGCCTTGATGATCTGCTCCGGCATCTGGGTGGCGACCGGATCGGCCAGCAGCTCGAGTTGCGGGTGTTGCGCGGCGGCGAGCTGCGTTCGATCACCGCGACGGTGGGACAGCGGCCGGGACCGGGGGGTCAAGGTTGACTGCGATGGCGCAGGTCGAAGGCCTGCAGCTCTCATTGGATGCGCTGAACGCCGACCTGGCCGCCGTCGCCGAAGGGGTTCGACCGAGCCTGGTGCGCGTCATCAGCGGCAGGCGAGGCGCCGGAGCGGGGGTGATCGTCCACGAGGAGGGCTTGGTGATCACCAACGCCCACGTGATTGGAGCCGCTCAACCCACAGTCGAGATCGGTGCCGGGCGTCAGCTTACCGCCAAGATGCTGGCGTTCGACCCAAGGCGCGACCTGGCGGCACTGACGATTGAAGCGGGGCGCTATCGGGCTCTCCCGATTGGCGACTCACAGCGGGTCCGGCCGGGGACATGGGTGCTGGCCTTCGGTCACCCGTTTGGCGTTCTGGGCGGCGCCACCGCCGGCACGGTGATCGGCGTCGGCGGCGACCTTCCGGAAACACCGGGCCTCGGTTCGGACTGGCTGGCGCTTGCGCTGCACCTGCGACCGGGCCATTCGGGAGGACCGGTGGTCGATGGCAAGGGAAGCCTGATTGGGCTGAACGCGCGCATGGCCGGCCCGAACGTTGGGCTGGCGGTGCCGGCCCACGAGGTGAAAGCGTTCTTAAAGGAAGCGCTCGGGCGGCGGTAGGGTGTCGCCGTTGACGGGTGTACCTTGGGGAACTTCCGGGAAGTGCATTGCACTTCCCGGAAGTTCGATTCGGGGTGGGCCGCGCGCTCGGGGCAAATGAATTATCCTTTGACAACTGACGAAGCGCAGCAGAAAGGACGGCCAACTTGACCCGCCAAGCGGAAGCCTTGCCCCGATGGAATCTCACCACCTTCTTCCCTGATCTGGACTCCGCCGAGTTCGAGACGGCGTTTCAAGAGACTATCGCCTCGATCAACGATCTCAAGAGGCTGTTCGAGGAGGAGGAGATCCGGGAAAGCGACGGGCTTGAAGTGAACCAGCAGCTGGTCGAACGCTTCGAGACCGTGGTGGGACGCTTCAACGAAGTGCAGAGTCAAGTGCGCCTCGTGTATGGGTATATTTACAGCTTTGTGAGCACGGACTCCAGGAATGAGCTCGCCCAGTCGAAGCTGAGCCAGCTCAAACAGGAGCTGGTGACGCTGTCGACGCTGGAGACGCGTTTCACGGCCTGGCTGGGATCGCTCGCGGTGGAGAGGCTGATCGAGAGATCGGAGCTCGCCCGCGGCCACAGGTTCACCTTGCGGGAAGCGAAGGTCGAGGCCAGGCACCTGATGGCTCCGGAAAAGGAGGAGCTGGCGGCCAAGCTGGCACCCAGCGGGTCTTCAGCGTGGGGCAAACTGCATGGCGATGTGACTTCGCAGATTAGCGTCGAGCTTGAGATCGAGGGGGAACGGCAGGAGCTTCCCATGAGCGCGGTCCGCAACCTGGCGTACGAGCCCGAACGCGAAGTGCGCAGGGCCGCTTATCGCGCCGAGCTCGCGGCCTGGGAAGCGTGGGAAGTGCCGCTGGCCGCGGCGCTGAACAGCATCAAAGGCGAGGTCAACACGCTGGCGCGGGAGCGCGATTGGGACTCTCCGCTCGAGCTGACCCTCTTTCAGACACGCCTCGACTCCGAGACGCTGGCCGCGATGCTGCAGGCGGGGCGAGAGTCATTTCCCGCATTTCGACGCTATCTGCGCGCCAAGGCCAGGGCGCTGGGGCTCGAGCGATTGACGTGGTTCGACATGTTCGCGCCGATGGAGCGCGGCGCCCGTGAGTGGTCCTACGATCAGGCGCGCGAGTTCATTCTGGAGCACTTCGGCGGCTTCTCCGACGCGCTGCGATCGCTGGGTGCGCGGGCGTTCCAGGAGCAGTGGATCGACGCCGAGCCTCGCCCGGGGAAGCGGGACGGAGCGTTCTGTATGTGGATCAGGGACGAGGAGTCGCGCGTGCTGGCCAACTATCAGCCGTCCTACGATGGCATGAGCACGCTGGCGCATGAGCTGGGCCACGCGTACCACAACTTCAATTTGGCCAAGAGGACCTATCTCCAGCGGCAGACGCCGATGACGCTGGCCGAGACGGCCAGCATCTTCTGTCAGACCCTCATCCAGAAGAGAGCGCTTGAAGAGGCCGACGAGGCCGGGAAGATCTACATCCTCGAAGCCGCGATCCAGGATTACTGTCAGATTGTGGTCGATATCATCAGCCGGTACCAGTTCGAGCAGCAGGTGTTCGAAAGACGCCGGGAGCGCGAGCTGTCGCCCGACGAGCTCTGCCACCTCATGCTGCAGGCCCAACAGGACACGTACGGGGACGGTTTGGACCCGAAGGTGCGCCACGGCTACATGTGGGCCGTAAAGCCGCACTACTACAGCGCCGGTCTCTCTTTCTACAATTTCCCGTATATGTTCGGGTTGCTGTTCGGCTTGGGATTGTACGCCCGATACGTCGAAGCCCCGGACGCCTTCCGTGGCAGCTACGACGACCTGCTGAGCGCCACCGGAATGGCCAACGCGGCGGAGCTGGCGGCCCGATTCGACATCGACATTCGGACTCCCGAGTTCTGGCGGTCCAGTCTGGACATCGTGCGCGAGGACATCGATCGCTTCGAGGAGCTGGCTGCCGACGGCCGAAGGTCGGGAGAAGAGAACTGAGTCTTGCCGCAAGAAGTGCTCCGGCCCAGGGAAAGGGGCCGCTCGATTGTCGGTTGGGCCCTATGCTACAATGTTGTATGATTTTTGCTTAGAGGAGCGGGCACCCCCTCGGTCGGACTGGTGGAATTCGAGCCAGACGGCGGGCGATTTCTGGTTCCCGCCGGGTGCGTTTGTCGGCGGGCCATGTGCACTCAGGACGCGGCCGACCACGCATGCTCGTGCGTGCAGTCAGCGTGTCAATCCCTTCTTAATGGGGCCAACGGAGACAAGGCTTGTAAACGATGCCGGACGTTGTTCAGCATGACATTCTGATCGTGGGGGGCGGCGGTGCGGGGCTGCGGGCGGCTATCGCGGCGAAGGAGACCAACCCATCGCTGGATATTGCCCTCATTTCCAAGGTTTATCCGATGCGTAGCCACACCGTATCCGCCGAGGGCGGGGCAGCAGCGGTGATCAAAGAGGATGACAGCCTCGAGGACCACATTTACGACACCATCAGCGGCGGGGATTGGCTGGCGGACCAGGACGCGGTCGAGTATTTTGTTGAACAGGCCCCCAACGAACTGATTCAGTTGGAGCACTGGGGTTGCCCGTGGAGCCGCGAACCCGACGGCAGCGTCGCCGTTCGTCCTTTCGGAGGGATGAAGATCGAACGAACGTGGTTCGCGGCCGACAAGACGGGCTTTCATCTCCTGCACGCCCTTTTCCAGACTTCGCTCAAGTTCGGTGAGCTTACCCGCTATGACGAGTGGTTCGTCACCCAGCTGGTCGTCGAGGATGGCCGCTGTCAGGGTGTCTGCGCCATCGAGCTCAAGTCGGGCAAGGTGTACTTGATGACTGCCAATGCGGTCATTCTGTGTACCGGCGGCGGGGGACGCGTGTTTCCCTTCACGACCAACGGCGCCATCGTGACCGGGGATGGAATGGCCATGGCCTACCGCGCGGGCGTACCGTTGAAGGATATGGAATTTGTGCAATATCATCCGACGGGCCTGCCAGGGACCGGGCTTCTGATCACGGAGGCCGCCCGGGGCGAGGGCGGTGTCCTGCTCAACAAGGACAACTACCGCTACTTGCAGGACTATGGCTTGGGGCCTCCCGATCCCTGGCCGCGGCTGCGGGCCATGGAGCTGGGCCCGAGGGATAAACTTTCCCAGGCGTTCGTGCATGAATCCGAGAAGGGCAGGACCATCCAGATGCCCGAGGGGGAAGTGGTTCACTTGGATATCCGACATCTTGGCGCCACCGTGATCGATGAAAAGCTTCCGTTTGTGCGCGAGCTGGCTACGAAATACGCCGGCATCGATCCTGTGGAGGAACTCATTCCCGTGCGTCCGGTGGTTCACTACATGATGGGGGGCGTGCACACCGATATAAACGCCGCCACCCCGGTCCCGGGCCTGTACGCGGCCGGAGAAGTGGCCTGCGTCAACATCAATGGCGCCAACCGCCTTGGCTCGAACTCGCTGACCGAGCTGCTCGTCTTCGGCGGCCGGGCCGGACGAAGTGCGGCCGAATTCGCTTCGAATCAACCTGAACTTCAAACCTCAGCGCTGGAAAGCCAGGCGCAGGATGAAGAGAAACGGATCTCCGATTGGTTCCGCCGGGCGGAACAAGGGCGTGAGCGGATCGCGGATCTGCGAGGGGAGATGCACTCCGTTATGGAGGGCGGCGCTGGCATCTACAGGGAGGAGCAGTCGCTGAAGGAGGCCTGCGAAAAGGTAGCGGAGCTCAAGGAACGTTTCGTGGACTTGCGTCTGGATGACACAAGTTCGAGGTTCAATACCGAGCTTGTGGGCGCGCTGGAACTTGATTTCATGCTCGATCTGGCCGAGGTTGTGGCCCACTCGGCGTTGGACCGGCGCGAATCGCGCGGCTCACACCAGCGTAGCGATTTCACCGAACGCGACGACGATAATTTCCTCAAGCATACCTTGGCCTACTGCACCGACGCGGCCCCTCGGATCGAATATTTGGATGTCGTCATCACCAACTGGCCGCCCGGAGAACGCGTCTACGGGAGATGAATATGGCACCTGACACCATCGAACTCGAGATCTTGAGATATCGACCTGAGCAAGATAAAGAACCCAATTTTCAAACTTACGAAATCGAATTCCAGGAGCGGTGGGTGGTCCTGGATGCCATCAATTACATCAAGGACCGCGTAGATGGGACGTTGTCGTTTCGTTGGTCGTGTCGCATGGGCGTGTGCGGGAGCTGCGGCATGATGATCAACGGAGTCCCCAAGCTAAGCTGTGAGACTTTCATCAGTGAGTATTATCCTGAGCCAATCCGTCTAGAGCCGCTGGCGAATTATCCGATTGAGCGGGATCTGGTCACCGTGATGGATGATTTTATGGCGAAGCTTCGATCGGTTAGGCCATGGATGATTCGGGAGGAAGAGAAGCCCCTGTCCGAAGGCGAGTATCATCAGACTTCGGAAGAATTGGCCCTGTATAAGCAATTCAGTATGTGCATCAACTGCACGCTGTGCTACTCTGCTTGTCCCGTTTATGCGCAAAATCCGGACTTCTTGGGTCCGGCGGCGGTCGCGCTGGCTCAGCGCTATAACCTGGATTCGCGCGACCAGGGCCGACAGCAGCGCGAAGACGTCGTGGCTGGGATGGAAGGCATCTGGGAGTGCACCTTCGTGGGCGACTGCACAGAAGTCTGTCCGGCCGATGTGGACCCCGCGGGCGCCATTCAGCAAGCCAAACTCGCCAGCACGCTGGATTGGTATAAAGATCTGCTGATTCCTTGGGGGAAGCGATGAACCCTTACCGACGTTCGGTTCCGAGTACCTGGTGGCTGCACAAGAGATCCTACTTTCTCTATGTTCTACGCGAGCTCACCAGCGTCCCGATAGGAGTGTATGTGATCTTGCTGCTTGTCACCGTGCGCAAGATCGGTCTGGGGCCCGCGGCTTACCAGGCCTGGTTGGCCAAGATGGCCTCGCCGTGGATGATCGCTTTCCATCTGGTTGCGCTGCTCGCGGCCGTATACCATCTGGCCACCTGGTTTGAATTGACCCCCTCGGTCATGCCGGTCCGTGTCGGCGGAGAGAAGCTACCTGCGCCGCTGTTGGTGGGCGCCAATTACGCCGCCTGGATCGCAGTCTCGGCTGTGATCGTCTGGGTCATCGTCTGGAGCTGACCGGTGTCCAAATCCATTGACCCCCTCTGGTGGTCCCTGTTCGGCGCTGGCGGTACGATCGCGGCGTTCTTGGTGCCCGTGCATATCCTTCTCACAGGAATCGCGCTGCCCGCAGGTTGGCTGGGCCAGTATCTTGATTATGAGAGGTTGCTGGCCCTTGTAACCCATCCCATCGGCCGGCTCTACTTGTTCGTTCTGATCTCATTACCCCTGTTCCACTGGGCTCATCGATTTCGATACGTGGTGCACGACCTGGGGCTTAAGGGCGGGCGGACGGTTGTGGCCGTCGCCTGCTACGGGAGCGCCCTGTTGGGGACCTTGGCAGCCGCATTCGTGTTGATCACACTGTGATCACCCTGCGACGTACCCTGGCAGTGCTGGGAGGGCGGTGGTTCCGGACAGCGAGTTCGATAGCCATCCTGCGCGACAATTTTGAGGCAAATGACAAGGCGTACCATGAAAGCTACATCCGTCCAAGCCGAGCAAACCCAGCGTGTCTTGGACCTGCTGCAGCCGGCGAAGAGGTTCCAGGAGGGTGACTTGTCCTACCGGTCCTGGGGTGAGCATGGCATCTGCAGTATGGCGAATGCCCGCAAACCCGGCGGGAGCCCGCCCGCTACGGAGGCCCCACCAAGTGTATTCTGTGCGCGGCCTGTACGACGCCCTGCCCCTGTTACTGGGCCGATGATGAGTACGTGGGGCCGGCCGCGATCGTCCAGGCCCACCGCTTTATCTTCGATGACCGCGATCAGGCGGCCGCCGAACGGCTGTCGATCTTGAACGAGCAGTTCGGGGTCTGGCGCTGCAGGACGATCTTCAACTGCACTCCGGCCTGCCCGCGCGACATCAAGGTCACGCGCGCCATCGGCGAAGTGAAGAAGGCCATCGCCACCGGCCGGCTCGAGTAGAGGGGGTATGTCCGCCCGGACGTGAGACATGGAGGTCGGTCCCTCTCAAGACGCCGTCGATCTCGGCAAAATTCTGGACCGTACGCCGCGTATCCTGATCGTTGACGACGATTGGCTCAACCGTGACCTCCTCAAAGCCTATCTGACCGCGTCCGGCTGTGACGTGGTCACCGCCTCCGACGGCCAGGAGGCGCTGGAGCTGGCGCTCGACGATCCCCCTGATGTGACCCTTGCTGACATCCAGATGCCCCGCATGGACGGCCTCACCTTGTGCCGGGAGCTCAAGCGCGCTCCGGAAACGCGCTTCGTGCCGGTCGTGATCGTCACGGCCTTGGACAGCGAAGAGGAAAAACTGAAAGCGATTGAGGTGGGCGCGGACGACTTCGTCAGCAAGCCCTACAACGCGGTGGTGCTGCTCACCAGGGTCCGCTCGTTGCTGCGGATCAAGCGTCTGCACGATGAGGTCGAATCGCGCAACCGCCTTCTGCGCCAGGTGCTGAACCGCTACGTCGCCGAGGACGTGGCCGAGGTCATCCTCACCGACCCCGACCGCTACATGAAGCTGGGTGGGGAGCTCCGGAAGATCACGGTGCTGTTCGCCGACATCCGGGGGTTCAGCCCCTTTACGGAACAGCACGAAGCCCCGGAGGTGATCGCGGCCCTCAACACGATCTTTCAGTCGTTGAGTGAGGTCGTATTCGAGCACCGGGGCACTTTCGACAAGTACCTTGGAGATGGGCTGATGACGTTCTTCGGGGCGCCGGTCGCCGAGGCCGACGACGCGCAGCGGGCGGTTGAGACGGCCATGGAAATGCAGAAGCGTTTCCAGAAGCTGAAGCGGGAGTCCTCCGACTTCCAGGACTTGGGGCTCGGGATTGGGCTGCACTCCGGCGAGGCCGTGGTGGGGAACATCGGATCCGACGAGGTGATGGATTACACGGTCGTCGGCGATGTCGTCAACGTGGCCAAGCGGCTGCAGGAACGGTCGGGTCCCGGCCAGATCCTGCTCACCAGCGCCACCTACCAGGAGATCGAGACGAGCCAGGCCGTGGTCAAGGAAGAGCTCGAGCTGTCCGGGCGGCGCGGCTCGATCACCTCGTATCTGATCAAAACCTGAGACGGCGGAGCGGGCCCCTCAACCGGCTGCCCGGAGTAGTTGGAGGGTTCGATGGAATTCAGGCCGAGGGGCAGCGGTCAACGGCACGCTCTCAATGTGCTTGGCCGGCGCAGCTGGACCCGGCGCGCGCCAGCTCGTGAATCTTTGTCCACAGCGCTGCCACGGTTCTCGCGGGGCTCCTCCTGGGGAGCGTGCCGAGCCTGGGCTGGGTGTAGATGATCTCGACCGCCACGGTCTCGGGGTGGTTCATGAAGGAGAGCCTTAACCTCATGCGCAGTCCCGGGCCGAAGCAAGCCCGCGCCTCGTTCGTGGCCTCAAATCTCTATCTTTTCACCCTCCTGGCGGCCATCTTGGCGCAAGGCCTGGCGGATTGGGTCGTCTGAGTCCAATCTTCCTCGATCGTCCGAGGCGAAATGCGGACATGAACGATCCGGCCCTTCTTGCGCTCTGTAGCTGCCGGTGAAGGGCTGGAGACTCGTGGACCGTCAAGCTGCCTGCAAGCCGCCGAGATCAGCGCCGCGCAAGAGCTGAGCGTTGATCGCCACAATCACCGTGCTCAGGGACATCAAAAGCGCTCCAACTGCCGGCGAGAGCAGGATGCCCACTGGAGCCAGAACGCCAGCCGCGAGCGGCAGGGCGATCACGTTGTATCCGGTGGCCCAGATCAAGTTCTGGACCATCTTGTGGTAGCTGGCCCGGCTGAGTTCGAACACCTTGACAACATCGAGAGGGTCGCTCTGCACCAGAATGATCCCCGCCGATTCGATGGCCACGTCGGTGCCGCTCCCGATGGCGATTCCGACGTCGGCGCGCGTCAGTGCGGGGGCGTCATTGACCCCGTCGCCGACCATCGCCACCCGCCTGCCCCGACCTTGAAGCTCGCC
>CAZFCJ010000013.1:44192-48017 GCA_964517315.1 uncultured Anaerolineaceae bacterium
CCGACCTTCTTGTCCTTGTCCTGGGGCAGCACCTCCGCGAAATACTGGTCAATGCCGAGTTCCTCGGCGACCGCCCGCGCCACCGCTTCGCTGTCACCGGTGAGCATGACGACGCTGATGCCCATTTCCCGCAGCCGATCCACCGCCGCGCGGCTCTCGCTCCGCACGACATCGGCCACCGCGATCGCGGCTACGGGATCGTCCTCCTTGATCAGGTAGACAACTCCCTGACCGCTTTCCTCGGCTGCACGGCGGAGCTGATCCAGTTCCTGGGGCAGTGAGACATCCAACATCTCAAGCAGGTTCGGGCCGCCCACGTACACTTGCTGCCCGTCGTGGGTGGCGCGGACTCCGCGACCCTTGATCGCTTCGAAGTCGGACACGGACGGCAAAGAAAGATCGCGCGCCTCGGCGCTGCGCCGGATTCCGCGGGCGATGGTGTGCTCCGAGTCCCCTTCGACCGCCGCCGCCAGGGCCAGGGCGTCATCTTCTGACCAAGGCTCAACGGCTCGAACTTCGGTCACGCCGAACTCCCCCTTGGTGAGCGTGCCGGTCTTGTCGAAGATGACCGTGTCGAGCTGGCGGGTGTTCTCCAGCGCCAGGCGGTCGCGGACGAGGATCCCGTTGCTGGCGCCCAGGGCGGTCGTGATCGCGACCACCAGCGGAACCGCCAGGCCGAGGGCGTGGGGGCAGGCGATCACCAGGACCGTGGCCACGCGGGCGATGACGTCGACTTGAAAGCCGACGGCGACGATCCAGCCGATCGCGGTGACCGCGGCGACCCCGAGCGCAATGTAGAACAGCCACCCCGCCGCCCGGTCGGCCAAGATCTGCGTGTTGGACTTGCTCTCCTGAGCCTCCTCCACCAGGCGCATGATGCCCGCCAAGGCCGTCTCTTCGCCGGTGGCAGTGACGCGCGCCCTCAGGCTTCCATGTCCGTTGATCGTGCCCGCGATAACCTGCGATCCGGGCTCCTTGGCCACCGGCTTGGATTCGCCGGTGACCATCGCCTCGTTGACCTCGGATTCTCCTGAGATGACCTCCCCGTCGGCGGGGATGCTGGCGCCGGGTCGCACGAGAAACCGGTCTCCGCCGGCGAGCTGGTCGACCGGGACGGTCTCGGTCCGCCCTTCTTCAACAATCCGTTCGGCCGTGTCGGGGATGAGTTTGGCCAGCTCGTCCAGCGCGCCGGAAGCCTGCCGGACGCTGCGCATCTCGATCCAGTGTCCGAGCAGCATGACGTCGATCAAGGTCACCAGCTCCCAGAAAAAGGGGGTCGTCCCCGGCAGCAGCAGGGTTGCGATGCTGTAGATGAAGGCCACACTGATGGCCAAAGAGATCAGCATCATCATTCCCGGTCGGCGCCCCTTCAGCTCGGGCACCGCCATCCGCAGGAATGGGATCCCACCATAGCCGAAGACCACGACCGCGAAGAGAGGGGTGATCCACTGACTGCCGGTGAACTGCGGCATCGTAAAGCCGAGCCAACCTTGGAGGGTCGGGCTGTACAGCAAGACTGGGACCGACAGCAGGGAGCTGATCCAGAAGCGCCGGCGGAACATGTGCTCGTGGCCTCGGTGGTCAGTGTGGCTGCCCGAATCGTGTCCGTCGTGTTGGTGGTGAGCGCGGTCGGAGCTGGATTGGCCGGAGGTCACGTGCGGTCCTTTCGACAGATCGCAGGGCGGCGAGGTTCCGTGTCCGATTCTAATCGCAGGGATGAACTTTGGGGAAGTCCCCTGGCCTTCCTGGAAGTTCGGTGGACTACCAATGCAGCGGCCGCTGGGTATAATATGGTTTGAGAGTGCCCCAGTAGCTCAACAGGATAGAGCAAGGCTCTCCTAAAGCCTAGGTTGTGCGTTCGAATCGCACCTGGGGTACAGACAAGCTTGAGGGGAAGCGCTCTGCAGGAGGGGGCGCTTTCTTGATGTTTTTGGGTAGTGTGATTGAAATCCAAGGTTGACCCCCATCTGTGAAAGGAGATAGTTCGACTATGGCAAAGAAGCGCGTCAAGGAGTCGAATCCCGTCAAAGGGATCTCTCGCTATGACAGTGAGAAGAAGCGCATGCACGGCTGGCAAGCTCGTGTTCAGTGGGATGGGGAGTCGGCCTACAAGCGATTCGCGGATGGCACGTACGGTGGTCCGGAAGAGGCCCTTGAGGCGGCGATTGAATGGCGCAATGAGAAGGAGAAAGAGCTCGGAAAACCGCGCACGGAGCGCTGGATCCGGGCTTCAGGCGTCTCCAACGGCGTCAAGTGGCATGACCCCGATCGTGAAATAGAGGAGGAGTAGCGCCGTCGGCAGCTGACCCTTATCCACCGCTCGGCGGGAAGGTCAGGCCGTAGCGCAACAACGGCGACGCGCGCGTCGCCGTTTTCATTTTGAGGTTCAGTCTAAGAAAGGTTGACTTCGGCGTGAGTCCCGTTCGAGTGGAACCCCTGCCCGAGAAGCGGGGCAGCCGCCCGTTCCAACTCTGTGACGCTGAAGGGTTTCGGCAGGAAGTCGTCGGCACCGGCGTCGATCGCCTGGCTGCGGTCACCAGCCATGACGAAGCCGCTGGTCATGAGGATCGGGTGCTGGCTGTGCTCGCGTGAGGCTCTCAGCCGTCGCAGCAGCGTTAGGCCGCTGACGTCCGGCAGAACCATGTCCAGCAGTATCAGATCTGGGTCGACGTATTCGAGAATTTCGAGTGCTTGTTGCGCGCTGTGTGCGCGGTGAACGCGAAGCTCCATCGAGTTGAGCAAACTATAAACCGAACGAGAAAACGCGTGATCGTCGTCGACGACCAAGATCGTGGGGCGGCGCACTCGAGTTTCCTTGGGCATTTGGTCTCCTTGCTGTCCCCTCTATCATTGTTAACGAGGGACGGGGTCTCGTGTAACAGCCAGCCACCTTACATACACCTTACGGAAAGTTTCGGGCACACAATCTGGGCCGCAGCGGCAGAATCTGAAGGGCTTGAGTGGGCTCGAGAGGGCGCGTGTTGAGACGCGCGGTACCGACGAGTGAGACGCAGGCTCCGGCCTCCGATCACGCGCTGGGATTGCCTCTTGACCGGCGCAATTAAAAGTAGTACACTTGTTCTAATCGTACCGGTGGGTGCACCTCAAGTCCGATACGGCCGTCCGGGCCGGAACCGCAAGAAAGCTCCCCATCGGAAAGGAGACTCCCATGTACCAAAATCTAATCTTCGTCGGCAATCTCGGCCGCGACCCGGAGATGCGCTATACGCCGGGCGGGCAAGCCGTCACCAATCTCTCGGTGGCGACCAATCGACGCTACACCAAGAGCGATGGTGAACAGGTGGAAGAAACGACCTGGTTCCGCGTCTCTGTGTGGGGGCGTCAGGCTGAGACCGTAAACCAGTACCTGCGCAAGGGACGGCGGGTGCTGGTGGAGGGCCGGCTCGTACCCGATGACAACGGCAACCCGCGCACGTTTGAGCGCAACGACGGAACGACCGGCGCGTCTTTCGAAGTGAACGCGCAGCGGGTTGTGTTCCTGGGCGGCCGCGGTGAAGGCGGCTTCGGAGAAGACGAAGCCTTCGACCAGGCGCCCGAGTCGGAGGACGAAATCCCCTTCTAGGTTCACGGATCGACACCTGCGGCCGGCTGATCCAGCCGGCCGCAGGTGCATCTTATCTCCCGGAGCAGACCCATGCCCTCCAATGAGCAACGGTCCAGCGGTGGGAGCCGGATTGAGGTTCAGCTCCCGGCGGACCTGGACCCGACATACGCCAATTTCGCGTTGATCACTCATACCCCCTCCGAGCTCATCATCGACTTCGCGCAGGTGATGCCGCAGATGAAGCAGGCCCGTGTGCGGGC
>CAZFCJ010000014.1:0-46943 GCA_964517315.1 uncultured Anaerolineaceae bacterium
AGCTCGGCCCGTCGAGCCGGAGCCAGCCGAGGTTGAAGGCCCAGCGGCTGAAGCGCCCGAGGCCGAGGAAGAGAAGCCGGCGCCCGAGGGGGAGGCCGTGGAACCTGAGCCGTCCGAGGTCGAAGCCGCCGAGGCGCAGGGGCCCGAAACACAGGCCGAGCCGTCCGAAGGGCAGGACATTGAGGCCGAGGAGGGAGCTTCGACGGAGCTCGAAGCGGAAGCGGCGGAACTCTACCCCGAGGAGACGGCACCGCCGCAAGAAGCCGGGGACGGGGAGACGCTCAAGGTGGAGGCCATGGCGTCGAAGCCGCCGGAGCACGAAGCCGCGGCGGCACAAGCTCCTGAGACCGAAGCTGACATGGAAGGGCTATCCGAGGTCGAGGCTGCCGAGGCGGAACCAGCTGAGGTGGAGACCGACGAAGGGCAGCCCGAACCGCAACATATGCCGGGCGATTGGGTGCCCGAGGCACAGCTCAGTTCTACGCAAGCGGCCCTGTTCGAGCAGTGGGCGGAACTGGAACCGCCCGAGGCCGATCCCGAGCCGGAAAAAACGTCGGACGTAACGGGCGAGGCTCAAACCGCCGGGGCGATGGAGCTGCCCACCGACTGGATCCCTCAGGAGGACTCGCCGCAAGGGCGCCTGGCGTTCTTCGACGATTTGATGGCCGCTCAAGAAACCGAAACGAACGGGGAGGCGGCACCCGCGCCCGTCAGGCCTCCCATGCAGCCGACCTCCTACCACCTCAGCTTCAACGCAGTACTCATTCCCCGCTTCCCGGAGCACGAACTCACCGGATCTCTGGCTGAGCAGTTGAGTCGGTGGACCCGAAGACTTTGCCTCGCCTGGGATTGGCGAGCGGATTGGATTCGTGTTGAGCCACAAGCCCTTCATCTTCAGGTTAGCCTGATCCCGGAAAGCGCGCCGGCGCAGGCGGTCGAACGTCTCATGCAAGGCCTCTCCGAGCGGATCATCGACCGCTACCCGAAGATGCAGAAGGAGCTTCCATCCGGACGCTTTTGGGCCCGTCCTTACCTCCTGACGGCGGGCGCCCCACCGGAATCGGAGCAGGTCCGAAGATTCCTCCGGCGGACCCGTCGGGCGCAGGGATTCGAGGTCTAGCTCCTCCTCCGCGCGATGCTACAATGAAGCGGTCCCATTCCTAGCCTTGGAGCATCCTTCATGAACGGTCCACCGCGTCTGTTTCTCATCGACGGCCACGCATTGGCCTACCGCACATATTTCGCCCTCACTGCGGTGGGCGGAGGCTCACGCTGGATGACCAAACGCGGCGAGCCCACGGCCGGCACCTACGGCTTCACCTCCGTCTTGCTGCGCCTGCTGGAACAGGAATCACCGGAGTACCTGGCGGTCTCATTTGATGTGGGACCCACCTTCCGTGACGACATCTACCCCGAATACAAAGCCACACGAGAGAAGATGCCCGACGATCTCCGGCTGCAGATCGAACGCATCCGCCAAGTGGTGGACTCGTTCGGCATCCCCATCCTGGAGGCGGAGGGGTACGAAGCCGACGATGTGCTCGGGACCGTCGGCCGCGTGGCGTCTCAACAAGGGGCCCGGGTGGTCATTCTGACCGGCGACCGCGACCTTTTGCAACTGGCCGGGGACAGCGTCGTGATTCGGCTGGCGGGGCAGAAGCTCTCCGAGGCCGAAGATTACGGCCCGCCCGAAGTCGAGCAGAAAATGGGCGTTCCACCCGAGCAGATCGTGGACTACAAAGCGCTCGTCGGTGACAGCAGTGACAACATCCCCGGCGTGGCGGGCGTGGGGGAGAAGACGGCTATGAAACTGCTCAAGAAGTTCAAGGATCTCGAGACCATCTATGAGAACTTGGACCAGGTCCAGACACGCTTTCGCAACAAGCTCATCGAGGGTAAAGACCGGGCCTTCCTCAGCCAGGAGCTGGCCAGGATTCGAACCGACGCCCCGGTGGAGTTCGATTTGGAAGCCTGTCGCGCCCGGGGCTACAACCGAGATCAAGTCGTCGCACTTTTCCGGGACCTTGAATTCCGGTCACTGATGGATCGGATCCCGGATGGGGACCTCAGCGAGACCGGCGAGCAGATGGCGCTTTTCGTCAGCAGCGAGGACCGCTCTCCAGAGGCCTCCCGTTCAGCGGTGATCGTCGATGATATGGAGAAGCTCGAGGGGTTGGCCGAGCAGCTTGCCGGGGCCGAGCGCATCGCATTTGACGTAGAAACCACCAGCACCGACGCGATGGGCGCCAAGTTGGTGGGTATCTCTCTGGCCGTCACACCCGAGGAAGGCTATTACGTGCCCGTTGGCCACCACGCCGCATATGCGGGAGGCCCTCAACTCAATCTGGATGTGGTTCTGGCCGCGTTGCGGCCCTCGCTGACCGACGCCAACGTCCCCAAGATCGGGCACAATCTCAAATACGATTTCATGCTGCTCGCCCGTAATGGGCTGCGAGTTCGGCCGCTCGGCTTCGATACGATGATCGCGGAATGGCTCTGCGACCCGGCCTCGCGCAATTTGAGCCTGAAAAGTCTGGGTTGGGTCCGACTGGGCGTCGAGATGACCGAGATCAGAGAGCTGATCGGATCGGGCAGGAATCAGAAGACGATGGCCGAGGTCGCGATCAGCGAGGTCGCGCCCTATGCCGCCGCCGACGCCGCCGTATGCCTTCGCTTGCAGCCAGTCCTGCGCACCGAAATGGAACGAGAACAGCAAAGTGCGCTGTTTGATGACCTCGAGATGCCGCTGGTGCCCATCCTGGCCGACATGGAGCTCGCCGGGATCCGGCTTGACAAGTCGTTTCTGGACGAGTTCGCAGCCCAACTCGAAGGGTGGTTGGCCGAAATCGAGAGCACCATCTACGAGCAGGCCGGCCGCGAGTTCAACATCAACTCGCCGCAGCAGCTCAGTGAAGTGCTCTTCGACGTGCTGGAGCTCGAACCCCCGGATCGCACCCGCAAAACTGCCTCGGGCTATTACTCCACCGCGGCCTCGGTGCTGGAGGAGCTCCGCCGGGATCATTCCATTGTCGAACTGGTGCTGGAGCACCGAGAGGTGGCGAAGCTCAAGTCAACGTACGCCGACGCCCTGCGCGATGAGATCAACCCAAATACGGGCCGAGTCCACACCTCGTACAACCAGACCGGCTCGGTGACGGGCCGGCTGGCCTCTTCGGAACCCAATCTACAGAACATCCCCATCCGGACCGAACTTGGCCGCCAAATTCGTAAGGCGTTCACCGCCGGGGATGAAAACGTGCTTCTGGCCGTTGACTACTCCCAGATCGAACTGCGCGTGGTGGCCCACATCTCCCAGGACGAGGCGATGCTCACTGCCTTCGCCGAGGATCAGGACATCCACGCCACCACCGCTGCCGCCGTCTTCGGAGTGGACATCGGCGAGGTCGACGCTGAAATGCGGCGGCGCGCCAAGGCGGTGAACTTCGGCCTCCTTTACGGCATGAGCCCGTACGGTTTGACCCGGTCGACCGATCTCACACTGGCCGAAGCGGAGGATTTCGTGGAGGCCTATTTCGAGCGCTTTCCCGGCATGAAGCGCTATCTCGATCAAACCCGGGAGAAGGCCCGCCGCGATGGCTACGTCGAGACACTCCTCGGTCGACGACGGTACTTCCCCCAGCTCAAACAAGGCGGTCCGCCGGTCTCGCAACAAGCCAGGGCCCGGGCCGAGCGCGAAGCGATCAACGCTCCGATCCAGGGCACAGCAGCCGACATCATCAAGCTGGCCATGCTCCGCCTTCCCGATGCGCTGGACGAAGCCGATCTTTCCGCGCGCATGCTGCTTCAAGTCCATGACGAGCTCGTCTTCGAAGTGCCCGAAGCCGAACTGGAGCCCTCTCTGTCCGTGATCCAGGGCGTCATGCAATCCGCCTATGAGCTGGACGTCCCAATGAAGACGGAGGCCAAGTACGGGCACAATTGGTTCGACATGCAGCCAGCAAATGCCGGCTAGCGACACGCCGGCACGCCGCTTGGAACCCGGTACCTAAAGCCCGTCGGCGGTCCCGGCAACTTATGCTATACTCCGTTCGCCAACTTCGGTTCTCTTAAGATTCGGTTATGACCCCTCGGGAAGACTTATTCGAAGAATCCATGCAGCTGGGCCACTCCGCTGCGTGGTCGCAGGAATGGGAACGGGCGATCGAGTTCTACCGCAAGGCGCTTGCCGAAGCGCCCGAGAACCCGGACGCCCTGACCAGCCTGGGACTCGCCTTGCTGGAAACCGGGCGCGAAAGGGAGGCCCTGACCGTCTACCACAAGGCCTGCAAGGCGGCGCCCGAGGACCCGATCCCCTTTGAAAAGTGCGCCGAGATTTTCGAATCGCTGGGCCAGTCGAAGGATGCCATTCAGCAGCGCGAAGCGGCGGCGGAACGATATATGAAGCGCCGAGACGCGGAGAAGGCGGTCGAGAACTGGACTCATATTGGCAGATTGGCGCCCACAAACCTCAAAGCTCGCTCCCGGCTCGCGCTCACCAACGCTCGGCTCGGGCGACGCAAGGAGGCGGTCCACGAGTACCTCGCGGTGGCCTCGATCTTGCAGGCCGCCGGTCGTACCGAACGGGCGGCCGAGGCCCTGCAGCGCGCATTGGCGGTGATCCCAGGCGATCAGGAGGCGACGGAAGCCATGCGCAGCGTTCGTCAGGGGTCGGCCCTGCCCGAACCCACGCCTCCGCTCGGCGCCACCAAGCCGCTGCGCATGAGCCAGGTCAAGGCCATTCTCGAATCGCCGCCTGAAGACGAGCAGCTCGACGAAAGGGTTGAGGCGCCCGCCTTCACCGAGGACGACAACGTAGAAGTCGAAGACCCCGAAGTGGCCGCCCGACAGCAAGCACTGTCCATCCTGGCGGGTCTGCTTTTCGAGGATCCGGAGGGCAGCGAAGACGGAGACACGCAGGGAGTCGACTTTGCCAGCCTCACCAGCGGGATTTCCGGCGCGGCCGGCGGAGCGGTCGCCCAGCCCGCGAAGTTCAGATATCTGGGCCAGGCCATCGACTTGCAGACGCGAGATGACAAAGAAGGGGCGGCGAAGGAGTTTGAGCGGGCAGTGCAGGCAGGGATTAACCACCCGGCCGCCCATTACCTGCTCGGTCATCTTTACAAAGAGATGAACCAGTACGATGAGGCGCGACAAAACCTTCGGGAGGCGGCCGCCCATCCCGACCTTTCACTCGGCGCAAATTTGGCCCTCGGCCGATTGTGCAAATCTCAGGGTGATATGAGTGAGGCGGCCCGCCACCTGGTCCAGGCACTGAGAAATGCCGACTCGCTCTCCGTGGAGGAATCCAAATCCGGCGAGCTGTCCCAACTTTACGACTCCATCCTCGCAACTCAGGACGAGGGGAATGAAGAAGAGCTGACCCAAATCGTTGAGAACACCCTGGAATTCCTCAGCGGCCCAGAGTGGCTGAGTCGAGTGCGCCAGGCCCGAGAGCAGCTCCGTTCCGAAGCGGACGACTCCTCCGTGGTCCCGATCGCGCGCGTGATCGCACTCGGCGGCTCTGACCGCGTGATCTCCGCCTTGAAGCGCATCGACACGCTGGCCAACCAGGGAATGTTCGAGACCGCGATGGAAGAAGCGATGCTTTCATTGGAGCACGCGCCGAGCTATCTCCCGCTCCACCGCCGTATGGCCGAGCTGCAGATTCGTACGGGGAACACAGATGTCGGAACCCGCAAGCTCGCCTTGCTGGCGGAAACTCACCGCGTGCGGGGTGAAGCGCGCGAAGCCTCCGACGTATACGCGCGGTTGCTGCGCGATTCGCCGGTCGATGTCGACGCTCGGGGCCGCCTGATCGAACTGTTGGAGCAGCAGGATCGACTCGACGAAGCCTTGGATCAGTATGTCGAACTGGCCGAGCTTTACCGTCAGCTGGCCCAGATCGACGCCGCGCGCGAGACGCTGACTGAGGCGCACGAGCACGCTGAACGCGGGATGGCCGGCCAGGCGGTCCGCTTGCGGATCCTGCACATGATGGGCGATATCGACGAGGCCCGACTCGATTTGCGCCCCGCATTGGACGATTACCGAGCAATCATTGAGATCGATCCCCGGGACCGCGAAGCCCGCAGCAAGATCGTCGAGCTCAGCCTGCGCGTGGGGGACGAGGAGCGGGCAGGCGAGGCTCTTGACTTCCTCCTCGAGCAGCTGGTTCAGCAGCACCAAGGCGATCAGGCGCTGGAGCTGCTCGAGGAGCTGGCGCGCGAGCATCCGGGCCGACAGATCCTCCACGCGCGGTTGGCCGATGCCTATCGGGCCGCGGGCCGGCAGGCCGACGCGATCGCCCAATACGACGCCCTGGGCGAAATTCAGCTCGATAAAGGCCAGACGAAAGCGGCGATCCACACGATCAAGAAGATCATCGATCTGGATCCGCCAGACATCGAAGGCTACAAGGAGCTACTGCGGAACCTGCAAGAGAGTGAGTGACCCCCACTCGGGGCCAGGCCGATTGAAAACCCACCGTGACTGACCTGCTCAACGAACTCCTCTTCTTCTTCCAGCGGGTCGACTGGCTGGACGTCGTTGACCTCTTCCTGGTCACGGTCATCTTCTTCTTGCTGCTGAGCCTGGTACGGGGCACTCAAGCCGTCGTGCTGCTGCGCGGCATGATCCTGCTGATCATCGGGATTACCCTGCTCACAAGCCTTCTCAATCTGCCCGCGTTCTCATTCCTGCTGCGCACCGCGCTCCCGGCCTTGTTGGTCGCGATACCCGTCATCTTCGCGCCGGAGATCCGCAGGGCCCTGGAACGAATCGGCCGCGCTGGCACGATCCTGACCACCAATGCCGAACCCGGGGAGATCGAGGGCCGGATTGACGCCATCGTGACCTCCGCCCAGCGCCTGACCGAGAACTATCACGGCGCGCTCATCATTATCGAGCGCGAGGTCAGACTTGGCGAATACATTGAGACCGGCGTTCGGCTCGACGCGCGTTTGTCCGCCGAACTGCTGCTGCAAATTTTCTACGTCAACACACCGCTCCACGACGGCGCCGTGATCCTGCGCGGGGACCTAGTGGTCGCCGCCTCCTGTGTGCTGCCGCTCTCCGCCAGCGGAACCCTGTCGCACACCCCGGAGCGCAAGATGGGATTGCGCCATCGCGCGGCTCTCGGCATCAGCGAGGTCAGCGACGCCGTGGCCGTGGTGGTCTCCGAGGAGCGAGGCGCGGTTTCGGTCGCCCATAATGGCCGTATGATCCGGCGGCTCGACCAAAGCCGACTGCGCAATATCTTGATCGCGTTCTACCGGCCTCCCGCCCCAACCGTTCTGCCGGCCTGGCTCGAGCGCATTTTCGATCGCTTCGGTCAGTTCACCGCGGAGAAGGCGGGTCGAGGTTCAACCTGATGATCATTCTGCGCTGGCTGTGGGACAATTTAAGCTCCCTGCTGCTCGCCTTTGTGCTCGCGCTCACCGTTTGGGTGGCCGCGGTCAACGCCGAGGACCCGATTGAGGAGCGCACATTTCCCAGCGCCATTCCCATCGAACTTCGCAACAAACCCCCCGGGCTGCTCATCGTCGAGTTGCCGCCTTCCAACGCCCGCATCTCTCTCCGAGCGCCTCGTTCGGTTTGGGATAATCTCTCCGCGGAGGACATCTCGATTTGGGTCGACCTTTCCGACGCGGAGCCCGGCCAGCTTCAGGTCGAGCTGCGGCACCACGTGGCCGAGGATCCCGTGCGGGTTACCGATCTTCAACCCTCGACCGTGGGTCTGGTGCTCGAGTCATCGGCCTCCAACCGCATGCCCATTCAAGTCGAAGTGATCGGCGAGCCGGCAATTGGCTACCGGGCGGCTGAAACGGCCGTCGACCCTGAAAGGGCCGTCGTGACCGGTCCGAGCTCGGCCGTAGCTCGGGTCAGCCAACTGCTGGTCGAGGTCGACATTTCAGGTCGTAGCACCGATCTCAACCAGAACGTCAGGATACAGGCGCTCGACGCCGGAGGAAACCTGGTTGCGGACGTCACGGTCGATCCGGCCAGTGCCGACGTTACTCTCGGCGTCGAAGATCTGGGCGGGTACCGCTCGGTGGTGGTCCTGCCCAAGATCGAAGGGGAGGTCGAACCCGGCTACCAGCTGACTCGGATCACGGTCTCGCCCACCCTGGTGCGGGTCTTCGCGCCCGATCCACAGGTGATCAACGAGCTGAGCAGTTTCGTCGAGACCGAGACCGTCCAGCTTTCAGGCGCGACGGAGGATTTCGAGCGCCGGGTAGGTCTCAACCTTCCCGAGGGCGTCTCGATCGTCGGCGAGCCCAGCGTCGTGGTGCGGGTGAGCGTCGACCCGATCGAGAGCTCGATCACCGTCACCCGCCCGGTCCAGCTCCAGGGCCTGGGCGCGGATCTCTTCGCCAGCGCATCACCACCGACGGTGGACCTCATCCTGTTCGGGCCGGTTTCCATTCTCGACGGCCTTGGCCCTGATGACGTTCGCGTTGTCGTCGATCTTCTCGGCCTCGAAACGGGCACCCACCAACTCGAGCCGGAACTCATCGTGGCCTCGCCGGAGGTCAGCGTGCAGTCCATTCTGCCGGACACGATCGAGGTCACGATCAGCACCGAGCCCCCGCCCACCCCCACTCCAGCTCCCACTCCTACGCCCGAGGGCGAATGACCCAGCCCGTCGTCGCCATCGTCGGCCGACCCAACGTCGGCAAGTCCACTCTTTTCAATCGACTGGCTGGCGAACGGCTGGCGGTGGTGGCCAAATCACCGGGGACGACGCGCGACCGGCTGGTCGCCGAGTCTGAATGGCAAGGGCGGACGTTTGATCTTGTCGACACCGGCGGGATCGACCCGACCAGCCTCAGCTCCGGTGAGCCGCTGTCGCTCGACTCGGCGGATTACATCGATGCCATACGCGCCCAAGCCGAAATCGCGGCCCGCGATGCCGACCTTATCCTGTTCCTCGTCGATGTTGAAAGCGGACCCACCGCCGCCGACCGGGAGGTCGCCCAGCACCTTCGTCGGCGAAAACGGGAACGGACCGACGAGAAGGTCCCCGCAATCCTGCTGGTGGTCAACAAATGCGACAACGCCGTGCGCCGCCAGGAGGCGGTTTCTTTTTACGAACTGGGAATGGGAGATCCGCATCCCATTTCCGCACTGCACGGTCGGGGTATCGGCGACCTCCTCGACGAGATCGTCGCCGCGCTTCCACCCCAGCCCGAGCCGGAGCCGACCGACGAGGAGTCGCTGCGGATCGCGATCGTTGGGCGGCCAAACGTCGGCAAATCCTCCCTGCTCAACCGACTTCTGGGGGAGGACCGCGTTCTTGTATCGTCCATCCCTGGCACAACCCGCGATGCCGTCGACACTGAACTCCTTTTCCAGGGCCACCCCATCACTCTGATCGACACCGCCGGCATCCGGCGCCGGGGCAAGGTCGAACCCGGCGTGGAGAAATACTCCGTCCTGCGGGCGCTCAAGGCCATCGATCGCGCCGAGGTCGTTCTGCTGCTGATCGACGCGAGCGAAGGGGTAACGGCCCAGGACGCCCACATCGGCGGGATGGTCTTCGACAAGTGGAAGAGCCTGGTCGTTCTGGTAAACAAGTGGGACCTGATTCCGGAGGAGGAGGGCACCATGGACGCCTTCGCCGCACACGTGCAGAGTCGCCTGCGGTTTCTGGCTCATGTGCCGGTGCTGTTCATCTCCGCGCTCACGGGCGAGAGCCTCGATCTTGTGCTGCCGACGGCCTTGCAGGTCCAGGAAGAACGTCTGCGCCGCATCCCCACCGGTGAGTTCAACCGAATGCTGCGCGAGTCGCTGGCCAAGCATCCGCCACCGACCCGCTCCGGCAAGACGGTCAAGATCTATTACGGTTCTCAGGTGCGGACGGATCCGCCCACATTCCTGTTCCACACCAACCATCCGGATCCGGTCCACTTCAGTTACCGCCGCTACCTGGAAAATCAGATCCGCGAAGCATACGGCTTTATCGGCACCCCGATTCGGCTCTCCTTCCGCGCTCGGTAGGTTCCGCAGACCGATTCTCCGACCGCTTCTGAACGTCCGTCATTCGGTTCGCCCCTGACGAGCAGCTATCCCGATGATCAATTCCGACTGACCTGGACGGACGAGCTCGAGGGCCATCGCAGCATGACGCGATCGATGGTGGGGCCATCGGCCGCTCGGTCCACGACGGCACAGATTGAAGCCGAGGCCCAGCGGCCGTCCCCACGCGACCGCCGACGGCGGGCGGTCAGGGCCTACAACAAGCTGCCGCGGACATCCTGCGGCGATCGTACGTGTCTGCGACGGAACCTTTCACGTAGAACCTGTTTCAAAAACCACAACAGAGGTAACTGGTCGGCGCCTCGATAAGACCCCAACCAACCCATCAATCCGAGAAGAAATGGAAGCAGTACTAAGGGGTGACCGACCGCTCTCTTGCCGCAGGCGCGAGCGAGTGTTATCATCCTCCACAATGTCGGACGAACGACCCTACCACAAGGCGCCCCCGGAGTGGGGCGCTTCTGCCCCGCCCAGCTTCGGTCGGCGCCTTTTGCGGGCGTTCGGCGAGGTGGTCCAGACGCTCCTCATCGCTGGAGCGCTGTTTCTGGTGGTCAATCTCCTGACCGCCCGCATTCGGGTGGAAGGGAGCAGCATGGAGCCGAGCTTGCACCACGGGGAGTTCGTCGTGGTCAACCGACTGGCCTATCGATTTGACCAGCCGCAGCGGGGAGACATTGTTGTATTTCACTTCCCGCTTGACAACGGGCGCCGGTTCATCAAGCGCGTGGTCGGCGAATCGGGTGACGTCGTCCAGATTCGCGGCGGGCAAGTTTTCATCAACGGTGACCTGCTTCACGAACCGTACATCTCGTCGCCCCCCTCGTACGATGGGGAGTGGCGTGTTGGGCGGGAACAGGTATTCGTTCTGGGCGACAACCGCAACAACTCCTCAGACTCCCAGAACTGGGGCATGTTGCCGCTCGATGAGATCATCGGTAAGGCCGTACTTGTGTATTGGCCGCCTGAGGACGTCGGCCTGATTCCGCACTACGAACTTGCCATCGCGGCCGACGGCTAGCGGTCTCCGCTGTGCTACAATCGCCCCCATCTGCACGAGAACTTCAACTCGATTTCACCTCCCGCGCTGCTGCGATCGAAGGGGAAGGGAAATCTGATGCCCGGCACCGTCTCCGACAGCGAACTTGAACGTATCGTCACGCATGTGGTTCAACGCTTGGTTGAGCAGGGGACCCCGCTCAATCAAACACAGGATACGGAGGCGGGCTGGATCGCGATCGGCGCCGACCACCGCGGCCAGGAGCTCAAAGAACGTTTAGTGAGCTTCCTGGAGGAAAAGGGCCATCGAGTACGGGATCACAGCCGGCGGTCCGATGGGTCGACCGATTATCCCGACATCGCCGAGGCCGTGGCCCGCGACGTCGCCAGCGGCGGCGCATGGCGCGGGATTGTGATCGACGGAGCCGGCATCGGCAGCTGCATGGCGGCCAACAAGGTGCCCGGCGCCCGCGCCGCGCTATGCTACAATCATGCGACCGCCAGGAACTCTCGGGAGCACAACAACGCGAACGTGCTCACCCTGGGGTCCGGCCTGACCGGCCCCGCCATGGCCGAATCGGTCGTCGAAATCTGGCTGGACACCCCCTTCGCCGGCGGTCGGCATGCCCGCAGAGTCGACAAGATCACTGCAATCGAACGCCGTTACGGCCAAGGGCGCTGACAGGACCGATGAGCCCAATCCACTTCGATCCAGAACGCATTGAAACCCTCGTCGAAGTCGTGGCGCGCGAGGTGCTTCTGGCCATGGCTGAAGAACAGGCCACCCGCCAGACCGGGGTCTCGTGCCAGGAGAGCTGCTACGAAGGGCTGTGCGTACAGACCTGCATGGACGAGGTCGGCTCGGTGGTCAAGGCTGGAGCCTCCCGGGTCAGCGCCGGATTGGGTGCAATACCTGCCGACAGGGCCATCGCCAGCGCCATCGACCACACCCTGCTCAAAGCGGATGCCACGCCCGATCAGATCGCTCAACTGTGTTTTGAGGCCCGCAAGTACGGCTTCGCCTCGGTGTGCGTCAACCCGGCCCACGTAGCGCTGGCCGCCGATCTGCTGAAGGATTCGGAGGTCAGGGTCTGCACCGTCATCGGCTTCCCCCTTGGCGCCACCCTCCCCGAAGTGAAAGCGTTCGAGGCCCTGGACGCCATCAAGAACGGCGCCGACGAGATCGACATGGTCGTCAACATCGGCGCCCTCAAAGCCCGCGACTATACGACCGTCGCTCAGGATATCCGCGGCGTGGTTCAAGTTTGTCACGCGCGCGGGGTTCTGGTTAAAGTCATCTTGGAGATGGCGCTGCTGGATGAAGAGGAGAAGATCGCCGGTTGCTTGCTGGCGAAAGAGGCGGGCGCCGATTTCGTGAAGACATCGACCGGGTTCGGACCGGGGGGCGCCACCGTCGAAGATGTCGCCCTGATGCGGCGCGTGGTCGGACCTAAAATGGGGATCAAAGCCGCCGGGGGCATCCACAGCTTCAGCGAGGCGCAGGGCATGGTGGCCGCCGGCGCAACCCGCATCGGGGCCAGCGCGGGCGTCAAAATCGTGCGCCAAGCGGCGGGCCCGGAGGGAGCGGAAAGCGAGGCGAAGTCGAGTGCCTACTGAGTCGGCCTTCGAAGCCCTCGATGCTTATCCCGCCGGCCACACGAAAACCGCGGGCGACACAAACCGCGGGTCCCCTGTTCCCCTCAAGCGGACCGAGCTGTTCGGGAGGCAAGCGGCATGAGGATCGCCAAAGTCGTCGGAGTGACGATCTCGACGATCAAGCAGGAGAAGCTGCACGGGCGTAAGCTGCTCGTCGTGCGGGAGACGGACGAGACCGGTGAGGTGACCGGCAAACCCCTGGTTGCGGTCGACGTTGTCAAGGCGGGCGTAGGCGACCTGGTGCTCATCGCGCAGGGCAGCGCGGCCCGCCAGACCGACATGACCGACCGCTCCCCGGTGGACGCGGTCATTATGGCCGTAATCGACTCCCTGCAGGTCGACGGCGAAGTCACCTTCCGTAAATCGTAGCGCAGGGAGGCGCTGAATGGCCGAAACCTACGAAAAGGACTTGCGCTCTCGTCAAGAGGCTCGCCGGGCGGCCGAAGCCGCCTATGAAGCCTATTTGGATTTCTTCGATGCCTCGCAGGAAGAAGTTGACCGCGTCTGCGAGGCCATGGCGCAGGCCGCGTTCGAGGCCTCGGCCCGTTTGGGGCGGATGGCCCATGATGAGACCGGCTTCGGAGTCTCCGACCACAAACGCCTGAAGAACGAGTTCAGCTCACGCAACGTGTGGGAGTCGATCAAGGATGTGACCACCGTGGGCGTGATTGACCGGGATGACGCGAAGGGGATCATCCAAATCGCGTGGCCGACCGGCGTCGTGGCCGCCCTGAGCCCCAGCACCAACCCGACCTCAACGGTCATGTTCAAGACGCTGATCGCGGTGAAAGCGCGCAACGCTATCGTCCACGCTCCCCATCCCGCGGCCGTGAAGAGCTGCCTGGAGACCGCGCGCGTGATGGCCGAGGCGGCGCAAGGCGCCGGTGCGCCGGCCAACCTTGTTCAGTGTTTGTCCACGATTCACCTGGACGGCACGCAGGAGCTGATGCGCCATAAGCGCACCAGCCTGATCCTGGCCACGGGCGGCTCGGAGATGGTGCGGGCGGCCCACTCGGTCGGCAAGCCGGCCTACGGTGTGGGCCCGGGAAATGTTCCTTGCTACGTGGACCGCAGCGCGAATTTGGAGCAAGCCGCCCGCTACATCGTGGGCAGCAAGGCCTTCGACCACTCGGTGATCTGCTCCACCGAACAAGCCGTGATCGCCGACCGGCCGATCGCCGAGGAGCTGAAGCGGCTGATGCAGACGGAGGGCGCCTACTTCGCCGACGAGGGCCAAACCGAGGCGCTGCGGCGAACGCTGTTCCATCCGGACGGCGCTATCAACGTGTCCACCGTGGGTCAGTCGCCGCAAGCCTTGGCGCGCATGGCGGGGATTCAAGTCCCCGAATCGGCCCGCATTCTGGTCGTCCCGCTGCAGAAGGTGGGACCCGAGGAACCGCTGTCACGCGAGAAGCTGACCACGGTGCTCGGTTGGTACGTCGCTGACGGATGGCGCGCGGGCTGTGACCGCTGCATCGACCTGATCCATTTCGGTGGGCGGGGGCATTCGCTTGTGCTGCACGCGGAGGACGACGAGGTCATCATGGCCTTCGGCCTGGAGAAACCCGTCTTCCGTATCGTGGTCAACACCGTCGGCACGCTGGGGACGATCGGGTTGACCACGAACGTGATGCCCTCGATGACGCTCGGTCCCGGCGGGGAGGGGCGATCGATCACCGGTGACAATATCACGGTGCACCACCTGTACAATGTCAAGCGCCTGGCGTTTGAGCGCAAGGCGCCGCCACCCGAGGTATTCCAGCGCACTGGAGGCCCGGCTCGTGCGGCGACCACTCCGGGCGCCACGAGCACCGGTACGATTGACGAGGACCGCATTCAGGAAATGGTGGTCAAGATTCTCAACGAAATCCAGTCGGAGCGCCGCTGAACTGCGCTTCGTTTCGGGGATGATCCCCGGCAACCGCAAACCCACTGTGGAGGAAGGTTATGGCCCAAGACATCTCGATGATCGCACTCGGCATGGTAGAGACCCGTGGCCTGATCGGCTCGGTCGAGGCCGCCGACGCCATGGTCAAGGCTGCCAACGTGGCTTTGATCGGTTCCGAGTACACCGGAGGCGGCTACGTGACCGTCATGGTGCGCGGCGACGTCGGCGCGGTGAAAGCCGCCACCGACGCCGGAGCCGCGGCGGCCAAGCGGGTCGGCGAATTGGTGTCGGCACACGTCATCCCACGCCCCCACGAAGAGGTGGAGATGATCCTGCCGCAGCGCACCAAGGGCTCCCTCGGCGGACGGTCCGAGTCGTCCGAAAAGAAGTCCTAGCCACCCATAAGTGAACAGCGGCGCAGCTTCGCAATTGGCCGAAGCCGCCGCCGTCCTCGCAGGCCGAAGGGCGACCGAGGCAGGCCCAAACGAAGGCCTGCGCGTCGGCGTCGACCTGGGAACGGCGGTGATGGTCCTGCTGGTCGTGGACGATCAAGGCCGGCCGCTCGCCGGTCGGGCGCAGCAGGCCCAAGTCGTGCGCGACGGCCTGGTGGTTGATTTCCTCGGTGCGGTGGACCGCCTGCGCGCGATGAAGCGGGAGGTTGAGGCTGAGCTCGGTGCCCCCTTGATCGAAGCCCGCAGCGGATATCCTCCGGGGGTGCCCGAACCCGAGCGCCGCGCCATCGCCAACGTGATTGAGAGCGCCGAAATCCGCTGCACAGAGCTGATCGATGAGCCCAGCGCGGCCAACAACGTGCTCGGCATTTCCGACGGGGCGATCGTCGACGTCGGGGGTGGTACCACCGGCATCGCGGTGGTCCAAGGCGGCCAGGTCGTCCACAGCGCCGACGAGGCCACTGGCGGCGTCCACTTCAACCTGGTCATCTCGGGAGCGCTGGACCTCAGCTACGAAGAGGCCGAGCGACGAAAGGAAGCCGCCGAGGAGCAGTCACGGCTGCTCGGTTTGGTGCGGCCGGTCATGGAGAAAGTCAGCACCATTGTGAACCGTCACATCCAGGGTTGGGACGTACACGAGATCACCTTGGTGGGAGGGGCCAGCGCGTTCCCCGGTTTCGCCGCCGTCGTCGAGGAGGTGACCCGCGTCCCGACCCAAGTCCCGCCGGAGGCGCAGTGGGTCACCCCCCTCGGCATCGCAACCGGAGCGCCGGTCCAAGAGGCCGAAACGCTCACTACCCCAGCATCGAACGGGAGCCGTACATGACCGACGAGTTTCAACTCCGCTGCTACGTCTACCTCGACCGCATGCAGGCCCAGTTCGCCGCATTTATCGGCACCATCACCCAGGGCGATCTCTCAGTCGAGGGCATGGCCTCGCTGTACATCGAGATGGCCCCCGGCAATGAGGTCTTCCGCGTTGTGGACATCGCCGTCAAGGCGACCCGGGCCCGACCTGGGGTTCAGATCGTCGAGCGGGAGTTCGGCACCTTCGAGGTGCATCACCACGAGCAGGCCGAGGTGCTCGAAGCCGGCCGCATCGTGCTCGACCGCCTGGGCCTCAAAAAGGAAGATCGGGTCAAGCCGGCGGTGGTGTCAACTCAGGTCATCACCAACGTCGACCCCTATCAAGCCCAACTACTCAACCGCTTCCGCCGCGGGACGATGCTGATCCCGAGTCAGACTCTGCTGGTGATGGAGGTCGCCCCCGCTGCCTACATCGCCTACGCCTGCAACGAGGCCGAGAAGGCGGCCAGCATCAATCTTATTCACTTTTCGGGCATCGGCCGGTTCGGTCGAATGTGGCTTTCGGGCACCGAATCAGAAATCCTAACCGCCCGCGACGCGGCCTCCCAGGCCCTCGAAGCGCTGGAGGGCCGCAGCGAGTGACCGAGAGGGGAAAACGCTTCATGCCCGGTGAGTTTTACACGGAACGCGATATCGTCGATCTCGTCCGAGGCGGCGCGCGACGCCTGGAGCTGAAGGAAGGCGACCGCATGACCGACCTGGCGCGAGACCGGGCCGCCAAGGAAGGCCTGGAGATCGTCGGGCCCTACGAGATTCCCGAACAGGCCGCGCGCCGGGCGGCCTCAACCCGCTACGCGGCGCAGGGCCAAGGCGAGGCGCCTCTTCCCTCAGCCGAGAGCGAAGGCGACCCCTCCGAGATCCACCAGCGCGTGCGCAAGGCCGTGATCTCCAAACTGGGCGACCAGGTCGACACGCCACTGCTCGACGACATCATTCGCCGCGTGATGCGTCAGGTCGGTCGGCGCTGACATGATCTTCGGGCGGGTTCACGGGCAAGCCATTTCAACACTCAAAGTGCGGGGGATCGAGGGGGTCAATCTGCTTGTCGTCCAACCTTTGAATAAGAAGCTGAAACCGGTCGACACCCTCCAGGTCGCGGCCGACGTCGTTGAAGCTGGACCGGGAGACCTTTGTGTGATGGTCGCCTCGCGCGAGGCGGCGCTGGCGATGCGTCAGGAGACGTTCGTGCCCATCGACCTGGCGATCGTGGGCATTGTCGATGAATTGGAAGTGCGTGAGGGCATTGACCTCCAACTCGCCAGCGGCTACAGTCGGTTTGCATAGGGCCAATCCATGATCCTCGGCAGAGTGGTGGGGACCGTCGTCACCACGATCAGCCACCCGCATTTTGAAAATCGCCGTAAGCTCGTGGTCCAACCGCTGGGCCATGATGGAGAGGAGGGTGCGGAGGTCATCGCCCTTGACATCACCCACGCCGGCATCGGCGACACGGTCCTGGTTAACGACGAGGGTAACAGCGCCAGAGACGTGCTGAATCTGGCCGACGGCTGCGTTCGGGCCGTCGTCGTGGCCATCGTCGACTCGGTTCGCATATATGAGTAAGAGCGATTCGCGCGGCAAGAACCCTCGAGTCATGGTGCTGGCCGATGTCGCCAGCAACGCACAAGACCTCATGGATCGAACGTTGAAACCGGCCGGGATCCAGGCCTGGCGCGAGGACGATCCCTCCGCGCCGACCCCCGATGTGCTGGTCGTCGACGTCACTCAATTTCGAGGCGATCCGCTGGCGGGTTTGCGTCACCGCAGAGAGAACGATGACGAGGCGCCCGCTATCGTCCTGGCGGCCCACTTCCCAACCGCCAATCTGCGCGACCTTTTCCGGCTCGGTGTGGCCGACATCCTTCTCAAGCCGTACAAGGCCGTAGAGCTGTGCAAGGCGATTTACGAGCTGAGTGAAGCAAGGGCCCAGGCGGTGACAAGCCAGCTGTTGGCGCGGCGTCTGGAAACGACGCGCGAGCAGGCCCGCCGCCGCTCGGAAGAAATCCGCATGCTGAGCGAGATCGGGCGCACCGTAGTGAGCCTGGAAAGTCTCGATGAGATCCTCACCCGCGTGGTCGAGGCCGCCGCCTTCCTCACCGACGCCGAGGAGGCGAGCATGTACCTGGCCGAACCGGGTTCACGGGAAGTGGTGCTGCGGGCCAGCAAGTCGGCCGGGGAATCGCGTGGGACGCTCGAGCGCCTACGCATCACCGATACGCTCGCCGGCCAAGTCTACCGAACCGGCAAGCCCGTTGTGCGCCAGCCGAACCAAGAGGGCCCGATGGTGAAGGTACAAACCGGCTTCCTGGTTCAGTCGCTCATCAAAGTCCCCATCCTCAGCGCCGACAAGATCGTGGGCGTTCTCGGCGTGTACAACCGATTGGCCCCCCGGCGCTTCAGCGGACACCATGTTACCCTCTTGGGCGCCCTCGCCGATTGGGCCGGCGTCGCGCTGGAGCAGGCCGGGGAGCCAGCGCCCAAGTCCACGCCCTCACCTTGCGTCTCGCGGCGGGAGCGGGAAAAGGCGACCCGGGCTCGAACGACTCACGTCCATCCCGACGTCATCACCGGGCTGAAGGCATTGGAACAGGAAATCAGCTCACTGCTGAACGGCGCAAGCGGCGGATCCGCAACCGTCCAAGGCCAGAAGCTGATCGCCCTCCACAGGCAGATACAGAAGATCTCTGCACTGCCGATGATTGTCACCGAGGATCGCGATTCGGCAGGAACGGTTGACCTCGGTCAGGTCGTTCATCAGGTCGTGGACGAGCTGACCATGGCGGCGAAGCAGCGCGATCTTCAACTTATCGCGGAAACCGAACAGGACACCCCAAGGATCCCCACCGACCGAGATCGGGCGCACCGGGTCATCGAGGCCTTAACGGCGGCCTCGATCCGCCGCACGCATCATGGACGGGTTTCACTCCAGCTGCAGCACTTCACCGTGCGCGAGGATCACAGTTCAGGCTACCCTTTGCCGACGCAACACCAACTTTCCGACGGCTTGTGGATCGCCGTAAGAGTCTCTGATTCGAGCGAAGGGTTGTCTGCGGACACAATTGAGGCGCTCACCGGCCCCGAGCCCAATCCGCAGAGTGGCAACCTGGGCCCGGGAATTTCGATGGGCGAAATTCGCATGATCGCCGAGTCTCTGGGCGGGCGCTTGTCGTATGAGCAGACGCCCGCTACCTCGACGATTGTCTTTGCTTTGCCCGGCGACTGAGGTGTAACCGATGAAACAGACTCCAGTTTCCGTCGAGATCTACACGGACAGCCACCGCGTGCTCGGTCGGATCATCCCCGGAAGCGCCGGCCTGCACGGATTCATGAACGTCCCCACCCGGTCCTCGATCGAGATCGAGGGCGCCCATCTCAACCGGCTCCATCAACCAGGTCGGCTCGTCGCCCGCTATCCGAAGCTGTGGCTGAGCAAGAACAACATCGCCTGCGTGCTGCTCAGCAACCGCAATGAACTCGGGCCCGTTCACGTGGCCCGCCACGGATACTCGTCCGTCGTACCGCATTGGGTGCACATGCTGATGCCCGGATTTGAGCTTCGGGGCGTCCTCGAGACCGCCGGCAAGCTCGACATCACGGCGGTGATGGTCGAGAGCGAGCACACGTTTACGCCACTGTACAACGCCCGCGTGGACGCGATCCTGGCCTCCGACGTGAGCGCCACCAGCCCCGCCATGCTCTTCAACAACGGGCGCCTGAGCGCGATGAGCCCGCTGCGCAAGGAGGACATCCCCACCGAGGACCAGGCGGGCTGAAGGCCGTAGAAGCGATCGACCCCACCCTCGAAAACATGACCGATCGAACCTACATCCAAAACCATATGCCGGGGAACGTGTGCTTCGGTTGCGGCGCGGAGAACCCGGACGGGCTTCAGATCAAAAGTTACATGGAAGGGGGGACCTGCGTCTGCGTCTGGGAGTCCGAGGAGAAATACCACGGGTGGGAAAATGTGATGAACGGCGGCATCCTGGCCACGCTGATCGACTGCCACTCGATGGCCACCGCGCTGGAGGCCGCCTATCGGGCGGAGGATCGGCCGCTGGGATCCGACCCCGTATACCGCTACGCGACCGGCACGATCACCGTGCGCTACCTTAAACCGACGCCCAACAATAAGCCCGTAACACTGAAGGCCCACATCGTCGAGATAGAGGGCCGCAAGAGCCGGGTCCACTGCGACGTGTACTCCAACGGCGAAAAGACCGCCGAGGCCGATGTCCTCGCCGTGCGGGTCTTGGAAGGCGAACAGCCGGAGGATTCACCTTTTCGGTAGGAATGGCCATTGGCTCCAGGCCCCTGGCCGCTGGCCCATGGCTTCCGGCTTGAGGATTCAGGCATCAGTCATCAGGTATCAGGTATCAGCCCTCAGGCAACCATTTCCCCGTCACGAAAACAAAGAAAACCAAGACTCAAGAGAACCCTTTATGTCTTTGTCGTATTCCCTTCGTGCCCTTCGTTTCTTTGTGGTTGGCCTCCCGGATCCCGAACCTACCCCGGCACGCCCACCCCCATCAGGAACAACACCGCCGTCTCGCTCGGATCCCGCCGGCAGTAGGAGGCCACGGCATCGTCGAAGAACGTCAGCCCCGTGGCGCCCAGCCCCTGTGCGTAGGCCGACAAATACACATTTCCGCCCAGGACGCCGCCTTCGAGCTGCGCCAGCCGGTAGCCGCGCTGCCCGAGCGCAAGAATGCGCTCCCAGTCGGCGAGGAAGTAGATGTCCACGGCGGCGTCGGCACCCAGCGCCTGACCCAACGCGAGCTGCCCGGCGGCCGTGCGGTCTTGCCCCGTTCGGATCTGCCGCAGTTGACCCTGGGATGAAAGGTAACGGTAGACGCCGGGCTCCAGCCCCTCGACCTCATTCACAATCAGATAGGGTTCGGCAAGAAACGGCCCGGGCTGCGGTGAGACATCGGCCCTGAATCCCGTCATCGACCGCTCGACCAGCAGCGAAAGCTGGTCAGCTTGAATCGGCCGGCGTCGAAACCGCCGTGACGAGCCCCTGCGGCGGATAACCTCCTCAAGTCGATCGTCCGACGGAGTCGCGGGCGCGGGCAGATCCTGGGTCTCACCGGGGATCTCGAGGGCATCTGCCTCGGTGTTGCGCGCGGACTCGACCCACCCCTCGGCTTGCCCGGCGGAAGCCAGCTCCGTAGCGCTTTGGATCGCCTCGATCGCCGGCCAGCCGAGCCGATAGCCTCCAGCCAATCGGCTCTGCGCTTCCAAGGATCCAGATTCCCCATCACCCACGTCGTCCGCCGTGACGCCCTGCAGCGGCAGGAGGCAAACCGGCAGCTCCGGCTCGTCCTCGATTCCGAGCAACGCCTCGATTTGCTTGTCGGCGAAGGCCAGCCTGGGTCGGGCGCCCCAGCCGAGCGCATTGGCGAGCGCGAGGCTGTTGGCCAGCAAGGTGCCGCCGTCCCAGAACACATGCCTGTAAGCCCGCGTCTGGTATTTCACGGCGTTGCGCCAGTAGGCGGAGGTGTAGACCATCGTCAGCGGCGCCTGGCGAACGTCGGATCCAGCGGCGGCGGTCCGGGCGAGCTGTGGGCGCGGATCGCCGCCGCGCAGCAGTCTCAGATGGTGCTGCTCCGGGTGGTACCAATACAGCCCGGCCTCGAGCTCCGGTAAGCCGCCGCAGGCGAGGTACAGCTCGATGTGATAGAGCGCCCCGGTGCACGAGGCCGCCCTGAAGGGCATGCTGTCCCCGCCACGCATGCGCAGCCGTTTGGTCACGCCGGCCGAAAAATGAAGGAAGCGCGCCAACCCGTCCCGGTCGAACGGTTCGGGTTCGCCCGGCGGCTCGGCCGCGCCCACCGCCTCCAACGCCGGGACGTCGATTCCCGGCTCCACAGCGGGAAGGTCGATCGAACGCCCCTCGCCGTAGTCCTTAACCAGCCGCGGGCGGTCCCAAGGACTGTACCGATGCCGGGGGTCCAGCAGGTTCCCGTTGGGATGTTTGGTTCCATTGTGAAACCGCCTCGCCGTCATGTTCTGGCTCATCTCGGATGGTCGCCTCCTCAGCTTCTCCGCCGTCCCCTTCATCGCTATAATAGCGGGAACCCGGACAGCAGAAGGGGGGAACGTTGACGCTGTTCTGGCTCTCGGCGGCCTGGCTGGTGGGCGTTGGGATTGCCCCTGCAGCCCCTTTCACCGCACTCAACTGGATCGCGCTGGCCGCAATGAGCGCGGTCTTCTGCCTCCGCCTGCACCGCCACCCCGCTCCGCGTTGGATCTTTGGACTTTTCTTGGTGCTCGCCCTCGGCGCCGCGAACGGCGCCGAGGGTTCGACTCCCGCCGAGAGCGACTTGGTCCGCTACCACGACCTGGGACGCCCCGTCACCGTACGCGGAACGGTCGCGGATTTCCCCGAAAGGACCGAGAGCCGTACCCGCCTTCTCGTCGACGTGCAAACCGTCGCGCTCGCTCGGAATGATTCGAGGACGGCCAGCGGAAAGCTCCTGGTCTGGGCCGATCGCTGGACCGACTGGCGCTACGGAGATCGCATCGAAATCAGCGGTCGCCTCGAAGATCCGCCCGAGTTCGAGACCTTCTCCTACCGTGCCTATTTGGCCCGCCGCGGGGTCTACAGCGTCATGCTCGCCGAGCGCGGCCGGCAGATCGAGCACGCCTCGGCCAACCTATTCCTCGACCTCCTGTTCAGATTTCGGGCACAGGGACTGGCGACGGTCCATCGGCTGTTCCCTGAACCGGAGGCCTCCCTGCTGGCCGGGATACTCCTGGGCGTTGAGAGCGGCATCCCGGAGACGGTGCAGGCCGCGTTCGACGCCACGGGAACGACCCATATCATCGCGATTTCCGGATTCAACATTTCGATCATCGCCGGCATTTTCGTGCAGTGGACGGGGCGCTGGTTTGGCGCCCGCCGAGGCGCGTGGGCCGCGGGCGCTGCGATCAGCGCATACACCTTGCTCGTCGGCGCCGACGCCGCCGTGGTCCGCGCCGCCATCATGGCCGGACTGGCCCTGGTCGCCCGACGGGTTGGACGCCAGAGCGATGGGATGGCCGCTTTGGGCGCTTCGGCGGTACTGATGACCCTGCACCGTCCGACCATCCTGTGGGACGCCGGCTTTCAACTGTCCTTCGCCGCCACCCTGGGATTGCTGCGGTTCGCCGAGCCCCTGCAGGCGGCGTTCGAGAAAACGGTATCGGGGCGGTTGCGGATGAAACCGGAGGCGGCGTCCAAGATCGCCAGGTTGCTGCAGGATGTGGTGTTCGTCACGCTGTCGGCGCAGCTTACCACGCTGCCGCTCACGATCTATCACTTTCAACGCGTCTCCCTCGCCGCTCCGTTGGCCAATTTCGCCATTCTGCCCTTGCAGCCGGCCGTCATGATCCTAGGTGGGATCGCGACGCTGGCCGGCATGGCATGGCTGCCGCTTGGAATTCCCCTGGCCTGGATCGCGTGGCCGTTCCCCGCTCTCACGATCCGCATCGTCGAGACCTTCGCCGAGCAGCGCTGGACCAGCCTGGCGCTCTCCGACGTCGGCTGGCCGAGCTTACTTGGGATGTACGCGGTGATCTTCGGCGCGGCTCTCCTGGGAAAACTCGGGGGGCGGGGGAGCATTCAGCTACCGAGATTGCCCGTCCCCAGCACTCTTGGGTTGGCCGGATTGGCCTTGACCGCGGCTCTCGCGTGGGAGGCGGTGGGCGTCCGGCCGGACAACCTGCTGCGTCTGACCGTTCTGGACGTCGGAAGCGGGGAGGCGCTGCTTCTGCGCACGCCGACGGGACGCAATCTGCTCATCAACGGCGGCGCGAGCTCACTTCGTCTGGGGGAGGCGCTCGACCGCCGCTTGTCCCCGCTGCAGCGCGACCTCGACTGGGTTATCCTGCTGCGCGGGGATGAAGAGACGATCGGAGGCTTGGCCGGTCTGATTGAACGCTACCCGTTGGGCTCGGCTCTGACCGCCGCCCGTCCCGAGTCGCCCGCCTATGAAAGACTGCTCCAGGAGGTGCAGGGCGCCGGCCGCCCGGTGGTGGGCGTCCGACCTGGCCAGCGGCTCATCCTGGGCCCGGAGGCCTGGCTCGAGGTGCTTGACCGCGACGAGGACGGGACCGTTGTGGCCGTCCGTGCCGGCCAAGCCAGGTTTCTCGTCGCCTCACGAGAGACCGCCGGATGGACGGCGGACCTGCGCTCCCGAGGCGTCGCAGGCGGGTTCACCGCCGCCCTGCTGCCCGCGGGAGGCGACAGCCAGGCGACGAGCTCCACGGATCTGGCATGGCTGAATCCGGCTGCAGGGCTGCTGTCCGTCGAGGCCGGGAACCAGAAAGGTCTGCCCTCGCCGCGGCTGTTGGACGAACTCAGCGGCCGGTCGATTCTGCGCACCGACCAGCACGGGTGGATTGAACTGTCCACCGATGGGCAGCAGCTATGGGTCGAGGTGGAGCGCACGCCCGCTCAACCCTGACCGGTGCGGCGGATTTCGAGCGCCATGGTCGGAACCCCGCTGCGAAGATTCGCGCATATTCGAAATGGCCGGCAGCAGAGCGAGCTCCCTCACCTTATGCGATCTAACGCACTGAGCCACTGGTAGACCGCTCTTCCACCAAGTTTCTAATAGTGGCAAGCTCCCGCTCGCTCACTCTTCGACAGGCCCTTCGACAAGCTCAGGATAGGATCAGAGTGGCTCGCTCCTTTTGAGCGGACCTGCGCGCCACCCGCAGCCCGCCCCTGGATCCCCGATCTGGAACAGGCTGCAAATACCTCCCTCACCTAATGCGATCTAACGCACTGAGCTTGTCGAAGTGCGCAGGTGCAAAACCCCTTCAGCTACCCCTCCTAGCCGGAGAGTGCCCACCCTCCGACGAGCCCGGAATGGCTCTCCTCCTTCTTGGACGGCCAAATTCGAGCGAAGGAATAAGGATGAGATAGGGGCCCACCGACGGCGCGGGCCAATTTTTTTCACGATTGAAGGCTAATTTTGAGCGCGGACTTCGCCGATCTCCTGGACGTCCACCGGCACCCCTTCCAGATCCCGTGGCAACAGATCCTCCGGCGCCAATGCGGTCTGGGGCCGCTTATTGCGAACCAGCACGACAATCGCCACCTCATCGGTGGGCTGGCCGCCCACCTGTCGCAGCCCCACGCCTACACCGATCACGTTGGCCCTGCCCAGAAGCTCTCCCTCATGGCGCCGCAGAACCTGACGTGCCTGCTCGATATGCTGGCCTTCCGGGCTCACATCGCCACCTCGAGTTCGGAGAGAACCGCACCGATCGGACAGTGGATGGTGGCCCGATCGGAGCCGGCGAAGAGCAATCCGACGGCGGTGGGCGAATCGGCCGCCACCAACAGGGACCCCGAGTCGCCCGGTGACGACATCGCCGAGGTGACAACCTGGTTCTCAAACCGCGCCCTACGCGTCGGCCCGTAGCCCACGGTGACCGTCGCCTCGACCACGATCACCTCGCCCATCGTGAAACCGGTCGTGCGCCCCGATTTGCGGACCTTCATGCCCAGGTCCGCCGTTCCGCTCTGCCTGACGACCCCGATCTCCAGGATTTCATCCTTGATGACCTCTTCGGAGATCGGTCGGGCCACCGCGGCGTCGACATGATTGACGGCCTGAGGGTTCACCTGATACGCCTGCAGTCGGTGGTTTGAACGCAAGCCCCGGGCGATGAAGTTCCCGACGAGGGCGACCCCCAGCGCCGCGATGCAGGATGGCGGCTCAATGCTGAACTCCAGGGGCACGAAGCGCTCCAGCGTGCCGAGCTCATCGGTCATGCGTCGGCCGTCATCCGCCGCGCCGGGCTGAAGGATCGGGTCTCCGAATTTGGCTCCATTACTGTTGGCCAGCACATGGTTGTTGGAGAGGATCAAACGGTCCCCGGTCGCCCTCTCGCGCACCACTGCACCGAATGTGCCCGCGGTTACCTGGTAGTGTCCCAGGCTGACCCCAGGTGGAGCCGGGCGCACGCGGTCGGAGCGGTCGTTCATTGCCCGCAGGTCACCCACCTCGATGACGTCGGTGCTCACCTCTTCCAACCGCTTTGGAATCACATGATCCGGACTCAGACCTTCACGCGGGATCTTGTCTCTGACCATGACCACGACCGACAGCTGATCCGTACGCTTTTCTCCGACTGTCTTGTAACCGTCGCCGACACCGACGACGTTGGGCATGCTCAACAGGCGATTCATGTGTCGCTGGCGCGCTCGGATCACCGAAGTGCGGTCACGGTCTGGCATGGGGCCTCCAGCTACTTTCGATCGGCGTACGATCTCGTCGATTTGCGGCCGGGCGATCCTGCGCCGGATTGAACGCCCTCAATCCATGGCACCGACTTGCTTCATTCGTGCTCATCGAGCTGCGTTTTAAGCCAATCCCCGACCTCCTGAAAGCACTCAGGGGAGATCCCATGAGGCATCTCATACTCACGGTAGGTCATCGCTACCGGCAAGCGGGAGAAGATCGACTCGGATTGCCGGGCTTCGGCGACGGGGATCACGTTGTCGTTTACCCCGTGGCCCAAGAAGAGGGGCTTGTCTTTCAGCTGTTGGACGGGGGCCAGATGCCCACCCAAGGGGTTGTCCTCCCTGAACAGGTAGGGAAGCGTGCGCCCGGAAATGGCGACGACCCCGGCCAGAGCTTGCGGGCGGGTTAACAACAACGCCAAGCTCATGATTGCCCCCTGGCTGAATCCGAAAAGATAGAGACGCGAGGGGTCGGCTTTGTAGTGCTCGGCGGCTCTGTCGATAAACTCGATTAACTTGTTCCGGCTCTGCTCGGCGTGCTTGGGATCGAGGGCGTATCCCCGGGCGGCAAAACGCACCGGATACCAGGCATGCTGGTCGGGACCCACTTCGAACGGTCCACGCAGGCTCAGCACATGGAAGCGGGGATCGAGCTGCGGGGCGAATTGAAAGAGATCCTGTTCATTGCTTCCGACCCCGTGCAGGAGCAAGAGCAAAGGCGACAAGCCGCCTATTTTTCGCTCCGGTGGGCGGGCCACATGTCTCAGAGGCAGCGCGTCCAAAATTGACACAACTTTGTCTCCGTCCTCGCCTCCAGCATTGAGATAGGATATCACAGCCCCCACTGAGGCCAAGTCGGCACCGCCGGGAGCCGATGCCGTGGTGGTGCAGATCCCCTGCTTCTGGACAGATCGGGGGCTTTAGCCTATATTCTGATTCGGAAATTGTTCATTCGTCAGAGGCGGAGGAGAGGAAAAGCCATGGACAACGTGAAGCGTGATTTCAACACCCTCACGGTGGTGCTTATCCCGGTGGCGATTGCCATCAACATCGCCGTCGGCCAGCTCGTGTTCGCGTTGAAGATCCCACTGTACCTGGACTCGATTGGCACCGTTCTGGTCGGTGTCTTGGCCGGCGGATGGGCCGGCGCGCTGACCGGTCTGCTGGCCAACTTGATTTGGGGTATGAGCGGCCTCAACGTCACTTACGCGCCGTTCGCCGCGGTGGCCGCAATCATCGGCCTGTTGGCGGGGCTCTTTAGCGACATCGGCTGGATGAAGAGCTGGTGGAAAGTGGTCCTGGGAGGCCTCATCACCGGCCTCGTGGCGGCGACCATATCGGCGCCGATTTCAGCCTATGTATTCGGCGGGGTGACCGGGGCCGGCACGGACGCCGTCGTCGCATTCTTCCGCGGCATCGGCTTCGGCATCTTGCCCTCGACGTTCGCTCAGGGAGTGACCTCTGACCCGCTGGACAAGGCGGTGACGTTCCTCATCGTCTGGGCGATCGTTCGCGCTCTGCCCCAGCGATTTTTGGCCCGCTTCCCGCGCGCCGAGAAAGTTTCCTGACCGACCGTCCCCAGGGGGCGGCGGGCGCCTGAATCCGTGGAGAACGCTCTCAGCCTCTACGCCCCCAGGAACAGTGCAGTTCATTCCCTGCACCCGCTGACGAAACTCGTGTTGGCGGGTGTCGCTCTGGTGTTGGGCCTGAGCTTGACGGGCGTCTATTGGACCTACGTCGTCCTGGCCCTCTATGTCCTGCCGGTGAGCCTTCTGGCCCAAGTCGCCGGGCGGCTGTTCGGCTCCGCCTGGAGAATCGCGCTGCCCTTCGCAGTTTCAGTGTTCCTCATCCAGGGCTTGTTCTGGCAGAGCGGTCCCGTGCTGGTCGCCTTAGGCCCCGTGTCGTTCAAATCCGAAGGCTTGTTGTTCGCATTGGCCAGCACGGGCCGCATCCTGACGGTGATCTGCGCGTTCCTGCTGCTGGCGCTGACCACACGTCCCGACGAGTTGATGATCGCTCTCGATCAACGCGGGCTGCCGCCAACGATTACCTACATCGTCTTGGCCACAATCCAGATCGTGCCCCGCTTTCAGGCCCGGGCTCAAACGATCCTCGAAGCCCAGCGAGCCCGTGGCCTCGAGACGACCGGCTCGATACTGCAGCGCGCTCGCGGCCTGCTTCCGCTCATCGTCCCGCTTGTCCTCAGCAGCATCGTCGACGTCGAACAGAGAGCGATAGCGCTCGAAGCGCGCGCGTTCAACCGTCGGGGCCCCAAGACGAGCTACCGTGTGCTCCGGGACCGGGCTTTCGAGCGGGCCGTGCGGCCCGCGTTGCTGGCGGCGATGGTTTTCGCCGTGTTGCTGCGGCTCGGAGGGTTGATCTTGTGATGGTCGAGATCCACGAGTTCACCTACCGCTATCCGGCCACCGGAGCGCCCGCCCTGGACCGCGTGAGCCTGGAAGTCGAAGAGGGCAGCTTCGTGGCGCTGATCGGCCCAAACGGGGCCGGGAAGTCGACTCTGTGCTATGCGCTTACCGGCTTCGCTCCGCATTTCTTTGGCGGAGACGCCGAAGGCCGCGTCGTCGTGGCGGGGCACGATCTAACCCAGGAGACGCCAGCCGACCTCGCCGGCGAGGTCGGGCTCGTCTTCCAAGACCCTTTCAATCAAATCAGCGGAGCTCGCTTTACCGTGCGCGAAGAGCTTGCATTCGGCCTTGAAAACTTGGGCGTTTCGCGGCAGGAGATGGATGCCCGGATCGACCGTATGCTGCAACAGACGGGGCTGGCCGGCCTCTCCGAACGCTCGCCGTACGGGCTGTCGGGAGGCCAGCAGCAACGGCTGGCGCTGGCTTCGGTAATGATCATGGAACCCCGGCTTCTGGTGCTCGACGAGCCGACCTCGCAGCTCGATCCCGCCGGCACATTGGACGTCTTCCAGGCGCTGGATGCCCTGACCGAAGACCGCCGCACAACGGTCGTCATCGCCGAGCACAAACTGGAGTGGATCGCTTCCTTCGCTGACCGGGCGCTGCTGCTCGAAGCGGGCCAGGTGGTCGACGATGGTCCCCCACGCCAAGTGCTCACCGGCGAAAGGGCCCTGCGGGCCGGTCTCAAGGAAACCTATTACACGCGCGCGGCGCGGCTGGGGCGTGACCGCGGCCTCGTCAGACCGGACCGTCCCCTGCCTGTGGACCTGGACGCCGCCGTCCAATACTTCCAATGAAGGTCGAGGTCCACGATCTGGAATTCCGGTACAGCCCGGAAGTCGTCGCGCTACGGGGTGTGAGTTTCACCGTCGGAGAAGGCGAGAAGCTCGCGGTTCTCGGCGAAAACGGCGCCGGCAAGACCACGTTGGCCAAACATCTCAATGGCCTGCTCCAGCCGGATTCGGGCTGGGTGAAAGTGGGCGGCTGGGATACCCGCGAACACACCCCGGCCCAGATGGCCAGGCGCGTCGGTTACGCGTTTCAGAATCCGGACGACCAGATTTTCGAGCGGACGGTGGAGCGAGAAGTGTCGTTCGGGCCCAGGAACCTGGCTCTCGAGCCCGACGAGAGCCGGCGACGGGTCGACGAAGCCCTCGATCTGCTCGGATTGGCGGAGGTCGCCGAGGTGCACCCTTACGACCTGCATGCGTCGCAGCGTAAGCTCGTGACGCTGGCAGCGACCCTCGCGATGCAGCCGGCGATCGTGATACTCGATGAGCCCACAACGGGACAGGACGCGGAGGGGATGGGCCATCTCGAAGCGGTGCTCAAGCACCTTTCCCAGCGGGGCGCCACGATCATCACCATTTCCCACGACATCGACTTCTGCGCGGCCCATTTCGATCGCAGTTTGCTGATGGCTCAGGGAAAAATCCTGGCCGACGGAAGGAGCGAATCGGTGCTTTCCAAGGACGAGCTGCTGCAGCAGGCAGGGGTCGCGCCGCCGCAGCTGTTCAAGCTCGCCCGGGCTCTCGAGATCGAAGCCCGGCCGCGAACGCCGGAAGCGTTCATCGAGCGCTACGCTGAGCTCCGCCAACACAAAGGAAACCACAATGATCGTCGTTCTGGGTGATTTGATCGCCGACTTTAATCTGCGCATTTCGAGCTTCCCCGTGCAGGCCGGGGACCTGAAGCGTGCCGGCTACCTGGGGCTCGGACCCGGGGGCGCCAGCAACGTCGCCATCATGGCCGCCCGGCTGGGCCTGGAAGTGGCCTGCGTCGGGGAGGTGGGTGAAGATCGATTTGGGGATCTTGTCGTCGAGGGACTGGGGGAGGAGGGCGTCGACACCTCGCACATCGCGATCTCACCGCAGGCCGAAACGCCCGTGGCCGGTGTGATCGTGGACGGAGCGGGCGAACCCGCTTACCTCGGATACCGCGGGCTGCTGACGATCACAGAGCTGCAGTCCGAGTGGCGAGAGCTGATCCGAAATGCGGAGGGCTTCTTCGCCGACGGCTGGGAGGATCAGCCGTTTGAACACCGAATCATCCTGGCCGGCCTGGAGGTCGCTCACCGAGCCGGGGTGCCGACGTTTTTCGATCCCGGCCCCGGAAATCCCGAGTTCGATCTGGGTTGGCACCGCCAGGCCGCCGAAGTGGCCGACGTGGTCCTGGCGACGGAGGCCGAGGCCAGCCGCCTTTCCGGTCTCCCCGACCCGCTGGCCTCGGCGAAAGCGCTGCTCGAGATGGGCCCTGATCTTGTGGTCGTCAAGCGCGGCGTGGCCGGCTGCCTGCTGCTCAGCCCACAGGGCGTCGAGATCGCGCCTGGACTGCCGGTGGAGGTGCGGGACGCGACCGGCGCCGGGGACAGCCTCGATGCGGCGGTGATATACGGGCGCCTGGCGGGGCTCGACCTCGAGACGCTCGGCGCCTTGGCCAACGCCGCCGGCGCGGCGAAGGTCCGCAAGCTGGGCACCGGTCACAACGTGCCCACTCTCGATGAAGTGCGCGAGATGGTGGAGCGGTTCGCCCCCGAAGCCCGCGCAGCCCTTCCGACCTGACCCACTACGCGGCACGCACGGCTTCCGATATCCTGCCCACGGTAGCGAAGCGCCCCAGCAAAAGCTGGGGCGCCTGCTCGTCAGCCGGCCTGAAAGATGAGTCTACTCGCCGCTCTCCTGGGGGGTCGGAGACGGGGACGGAGTCGGCACCGCTGTGCCGCCCTGCAGCTCAGGCAGCGGCAGCAAGAACGGATTGTCGGAGGGCAGCAGCATGACCTGGATGCCGGGTCCCAGCTTCTGGATGTACTCAAGGGTGAGGACATCCGGGTTCTCTGCGATGGCCTCACCGAGCTTGCGCAGCGCCTCCGCGTCCGCCTCGGCCTCGATCAGCCGCGCTTCCGCCCGCCCTTCGGCGGCGATCACGTTGGCGTCGGCTTCGCCCTGCGCCACCTGGCGGGCCTGCTCGGCTTCCTGGCGCCGCTGCTCGACGGTAAGCGCGGCTTCTTGGGCCCGCTGCTCGGCGATTTGCTTCTGCTCGACCGAGGCGGCGTATTCGGGAGTGAACGTGATGTTGCGCAGCACGAACTCAGTCAGGATCAAGCCATTGACATCCAAACGCTCAGCCAATCGCTCCCGGACTCCTTCGGTCAACTCCGACCGTCGCTGACTGTAAATTTCCTCCACCCCGTAGATCGCGGCCTCGTCGCGGATGATCCCGCGCGCCAGCGGACGGATCAGATCATCCGGGTAACGATGCTGCCAGGAAATGTGAACGTCGAGCACTTCTGCCGGGTCTACGGCGTAGATCACGGAGGCGTCGATAAAGACTTCCTGTCCATCGGCCGTGCGCGCCGCGACCGAGTCATCGCCGGCGACATCACCCTCGGCGGCCGCGATCGACATCGTGTAGGTCCGTTTGGCGATCGGGTATCGCACCACCGACTCGGCAAAGGGCACGATCCAGTGCAGCCCCGGATTCAGCGGTTCGGTGCGGTAGCCTTGAGGGTCGATCGCGGAGACGACGATCCCGCGCTCCTCAGGCTGGATGAAGACCAAACCGGCGCTCACGCTGGTGAGCAGCAGCGCGAGCACGACCGCGCCGATGATAAAACTGGTCGCTAGCCGGAAGGGTTGGCCCCTTACCGCCCGAAAGATGGCGATGGCGACCACAGCAAGAGCAGCAAGCCAGGCGAGGGTCGAAACACCACGCATGAGCTCAGCGACGTTCACTATAACCTCCTACCCGTTCGATGGTTGTGGGACAAGACAGGCCGATGATCCACGGGATTATAGCATGCGGGGTGCCCGGACCTAACGTGGGCCCCGTTGGCCGCTTGCCAGCGTGGGATTGCGAACCTCGTCCCGCGGGATAAATTGCCATCTCGTATTCGATGGCTGGGATCCGGCAACGGGCCGAGACTTGAAACGAAGCTCCTCTTCGAGTATAGTCCCTCCACATGCCAAAGTTTGCTCAAGTTTGCTCAAGATTCAGGCGCATGGACGACCATCTTGGATAGCGATTCTCCACAGGAAGATTGGCTGACGACCAGCGAAGCGGCGGAGCATCTGGGAATCCATCCCAGCACCCTCCGCCGCTGGGCGGACGACGGAGATCTCCCGGTGATGATGACCCCGGGAGGTCACCGCAGGTTCGCGCGCTCCGATCTGCAGACCTTCTCAAAACGCCGCCGGTGGAGTCACCCTGGGAAAAGCATTGAAACGGTCTGGGCGCATGAGGCCCTGACCCACACCCGGGATCAGATCATCCAGCAGCCGGAGCAGGGCTGGATGGCCTCCTTCGGCGACAGCGAGCGCCAACACAGCCGTGTCTTGGGCCGCCGTTTGCTGGGCTTGATGCTTCGCTACGTCTCCATGGAGGAGGGGGGACACGAGCTTCTCGGCGAAGTGAGCCAGGTCGGCCGAGCCTATGCCCGGGCAGCCCAAAAAGCTGGTCTCCCGCTCAAGGGCGCCCTTGAGATCGCCATGTTCTTCCGCGACGGTCTTCTGGAGACGACGCTGGATCTCCCCGAAAAGGTCCACGTGCCCCCACAGGCGAACCTGAAGCTTCTGCGCCGGCTCAACCCGGTGATGAACGCCCTCCAGCTCGCCATCGTCGATGGCTACCAGAGTGGAAACGACGATGCGTGATCCGGTCTCTGAACGGCGCCGACGGTCCGACCGGGACTCCACCCCCCCCTCTCATCGCATGCCGGAGGGGACTTTTCTCTATGAGAAGGGCATCCCCATCGTGCTGGTGGTGTTGGGGGCGGTGACGCTGATCTTGATCGTCGCCGTCGTGTTCGTGGTTCTTTCCACCTTGGGCTGACCCGCGGTTCACGGAACCCCCTGAGGAGCATCCCAAATGCCGCTACAGGCCTTACCCGCTCTTGGGGCCGCCGTCATCATGCTGGTGTTCGGCGGCATCATTCTGCGACGGTTCATCGAGCGGAGAAAGACCCACTTCTTTTTTTGGGGCGTAGGACTTTTGATGTTCGGCTTGGCCAGCCTCTCCGAGGTCCTGCTTTCGTTGGCTTGGAGCACGCCGGTTTTCGTGATGTGGTACCTGTTCGGCGCCATTTTGACGGCGGCCTGGATCGGTCAGGGCACGCTGCATTTGCTGTACCGCCGCCGCTGGGTGACGTACTCCGCTGTGATCTTGGTTGTGGCCAGCCTCGCGGCCGCGATCGTCATGCTGAGCTCGGTGCCCCGCTTCTCCATCTCAGAGTTCACCCCTCGGATACCGATCAGCGAGCAATATCGCGAAATGCTTCCCCGCTACGTGCGGCTGCTCACACCCTTCTTCAACATTTATGGCACGATCGCCATCGTGGGGGGCGCGCTCTGGTCCTCCTACCTCTTCTGGCGCAAGCGAGTGATGCCCAACCGCGTCGTGGGTAACGTCCTCATCGCGGTGGGCGCCCTGGTCATCGCCTCGGCCTCTACGCTCACCCGAGCCGGCTACGGCTCGCTGTTGTTCATCGGGGAGTTGATCGCCGCGATTCTGATGTTCGCCGGCTTCCAACTCGCCGGTCGACCCGCACAACAGACCGAAGAGACCTCCGCCGCGTGAGCCCTCGACCCAAGCAGCCTCAAGCCCTCCCTCTGCCTCGCTGAGAGCAATTTCCAGCGGCTTAGTGTCGGCCCTGAACGAGGCTGGGTCGGATTTGTGAGCACCACTCGACCGCCGTGCAGCCTCGAGAGTGCGGTTGGCGCTTTCTCCCTGGATGCAGTCGGCTGCGCTTTAGACGATGTCAAAGTAGGATCGAGGAGCCGGCCGAGGGCGGGCCGTGCGGGCTGCTCTCAGGCCCGTCATTCCCGCTCGAGCCAGATCGTTACCGGGCCGTCGTTTTCGAGTCCGACCGACATGTGAGCCCCGAACTCACCTCGCTCGACCGGCACACCTTGGGCGGCCAAAGCCGAGGCAAACCGGTCCACCAACGGTTGGGCAACTTCAGGAGCCGCCGCACCGAAAAAGCTCGGACGGCGGCCCTTGCTTGTGTCTGCGTACAGGGTGAACTGGGACACGATCAGCGCGGATCCGCCGACGTCCTTAATCGATAGGTTGGATTTACCCTGCTCATCTTCGAACACCCGCAGCCCGGCGCACTTCTTCGCCAACCACTCCGCCTCCGAAGGTCCATCCCCTTGGCCAACGCCGACGAACAAAAGGAGCCCATGGCCGATCTGGGCCACAGGCTCGTTCTCAATTGACACGCTGGCGCGGCGCACCCGCTGTAGAAGCACCCGCAAGTTCGCTTACCCGACCTCTCTTCTCTCAGCGACCTTGGTTCAGGTACTCGCCCAGCAGACGAAGGATCTCATCCTCTTCTGCGTGCCGCCCCGTCTCAAGCTTGGAGTAGAGCAGGTCACCGTTGACGGTCACCTCGAAGCGGCCTCCATCCGAAGGTACGACTTCAATGGACTTGATCTGATCCTCGTACTCTTTCAACACCTTGGCCATCTGACCGATGGCTTTGCCGGTGTAGTTTCAAACTTCGCAGTATTCGATCTGAATCTTCAGTGTCATTTGCTACCTCCTCCTAAATTGAAACTCCGACTCACCAACATCGTCGAGCGCGTGCAGCTTCTTCAGTGTACTATCATGATTGGAAAGAGCTGACCACCGATATCACGCTTATCTTGCTTCATATTAGCATGCGGACGCAAAGATCCAGGAGGTGAAATGATGCGCCGCTTCATGAATTTTGTCGCCGGTGCCTTTGTCGGCGCAATGGTGGGATCCGTAGCAGCTTTGCTCCTGGCGCCCGCCTCGGGCGAGGAACTGAAGCGCAGGGCTTCAGAGCGGGTGGAATCGCTGCGCGATGAGATGTCCGAGGCCTACAAGGCGCGCCGGGCTCAGATGGAAGCCGAATTCGAGCAGCTCCGGCAGCAGGGTACCAGCTGAGAATCCCGGCCGTAGCAGGCCGACCCTGCCAACAAAACAGCGCGGAGACGGTGCGGACCCCGGATCGTTCACTCAGTTTTGATCAGGGAATGATCTGAATCTCATAGGGCGCGGCCTGCCACGTGTGGCGTGTTGTCCCAATTACGATCAGGTAGGCCTCCCGCACCCCCTCTCCGTAGTCCACCCGCACCTCGCCGTCACGGTCGGAATCCAGCGGGACATCGGTCACGCGCGTGTCGTCCCCCCGCTCGACCAGCACCACTCTATAGCTCTGAGGCAGGCGGTTGAAAAGCCGGACGAACCCCGCCGCGTTCCACCCTCCTGAGTCCGATTCGAAATCCTCGTAGTAGCCGAGCGCGTCAAGGCGTACGTCGTCCAGCAGCAGACCCTCGCCGTTAACCGCGGCGTCGGTGACATATTCGAAACGCACCTGAACCTCGCCGCCGGCGTATGCCGAGAGGTCCACTTTCTCCGGGATCCACCGCGCCGTCGAACCCCCCCCGCTCTTGGCCGTGTACGCCCAGCCGTACGAATTTCCCGATGGATCCTCGTCTGTGCCCGAGGGAGTCTGCAAGATCTCCCAGGTCTCACCCCCGTCCGTGGAGGCTTGCACATACAGGTAATCCCAGCCCTCTTCGATGTCGTACCAGACCCAATATTCCATCGCGACCGGGCCGTCGACCTGCGACAGATCGAACGACCGTGTAAGGATCATATCCGATTCGTCACCCCGATTGGACCAAAATGCGTAGTCACCCGAATGGGGGTCGGCTGGAACCACTTTGGTGAGGTTGGTCCCGTTGAACAGAATCCGGTGGGGTGCCTCGCATTGTATGCGGATGTAATCCATTCCGTACGGGAGAACATCCCGGCTGGCGCTGGGAAGCGGACATTCATCGATGCTGTCGGTGAGCGTCGCCTGCGGTGGGCTGTCATAAATGGAGATCGCGTAGCGCCCATCGGATATGGACGGGTCCTGGAGGAGCAGCGCCGCGGCGAGATCGCGATACACGTCATCCGCTGTGAGCACCTCGCCCGTGCTCGCGTCCTTCTCCCCGAGTTCCATCAAGGCGCCATCGATCGAGCCGAGCCCGTTTTCCGGATTGGCGACCAACGCCTGGGTGGCGTCCCGACCGAAGCGCTGCAGAAAGTAGCTGACGAATAGGAAGGCCTGGCCGTAATGTGGAGCCGACGTCCCCGGCTCCGAGGGCCAGTAGGCCAGGATCTGATCGGGTGTTTGGGTGTAGGCGCGGTCGAACCCCCCCACATCGAAGTCGTTAAGGAGGGCCGCTAACTCCGAGAAGCCCTCATTCAACCAGGTCTCTTCGTTGCGGTCGTGGTTCCAGTGGATCATATGTTGGAACTCGTGGGCCAGCACTCCCAAAGTGAAATCCCCCTCCAGATCAAGGTTATCGGCGCTGAGGTAAAACATCTCGTGACCATTGGAAAATTCGTGCACTTCGGGCGAATAGGAGTCGTTGGCGGCGAAGTATCCGGCGATGGAGAACCCAATCCCCCGCGCGTACAGGATGTAAAGGTGTTCATCCCCGTCCACGCCGGGACTCCACTCTGAGCCGAAGAAGGCCCGGTTCGTTGGATAGATCTCGTTCTCAAATTCATCCACCAGGGCACGCACATCCTCCAATTCGAAGTTGACCCCCTCCTCGACCCAGAAGTAGACATGCTCGGTCGCGTACACCATTTCGGCCTCGACCTGAAAGTTCTCGTTCTCATCCACGTTGGAGGCCCAGAACGTCCTCATGGTCCCAACTTCGATGGGCTCCGCCCGTTCTGCAAGCACCTGCGGAATGTCCTCCACGCCCCGCAATCGCTCCACCAGATCAATGGGATCGGCGATCGGAACTCGGGTGTCGCGAAGCGTCGCCGCGCTCAGCTCGGCTTCGGGCGACACAGGATCGGACTGGAACGGCAACGCGGGCGGCGCACCGGTCACCACCACAGAGGGGTCGAACGGCGAGCGAACCGTTTCGGAATCCAACGGCAGCAGGAAGAGAATTGAGCCCACGCCTGCCGCAACGACCAGCGACAGACAGCAGAATAGTGCGATCAGCAGGCCGCCAGCGACCCAATAGAGTCCCGACCGGGACTCGTTTTCCATCATCACCTCCCAAATTCGGCGGGACGGCGGATTATATCATTCCCTTTGGGCCGCCAAAGTCGAGTCCTCCGGCCGGCTCACGGGGAGCCGAACGGTGAAGCGGGTGCCACGAGCCATCTCGCTCTCGGCTCGAATAGAGCCCCCGTGCGTTTCCACCAGCTCCTGGGCGATGGCCAGTCCCAAGCCTACCCCCCTCTCCGGACCGGAAGGCCGGGCTTTATCCACCTGGTAGAAGCGCTCGAAGACGCGGGGCAGGTCCTCGGAGGGAATGCCCGGGCCGGAGTCCACAATGTGGACCTGTATCCAGCCGCCTCCGGCTTCACCTTGCACGGCCACTCGCCCCCCTTCAGGCGAGTGCTGGATCGCGTTGGCCATGAGGTTCAGGAACACCTGGCGCAGTCGATCGCCATCTGCAACAACCCGCGGAAGGTCGTCGGCGGCCACGTCAAGCTTGATCCCTTTTTCTTTCAGGCTGCCGGAAAGCCGTTCGGCAACGCTGAGCAGCAGCTCTTTCACCTCCACCGGACCCCGCCGCAACTCCAGCTGACCGGCGTCCATCTCGGCCAAGCCCAGCAGGTTGTCGACCAGTCGTCGCAGCCGCAGTGCCTCTTCGTGGATCACACGCGCCGCCTGCTGCTGGTCCTCCGCGCGGCTGACCGTGCCGTCAACGACTGCCTGCGCGTAGCCTTGAATCGAGGTCAGAGGCGTCTTAAGCTCATGGGAAACGTTGGCGACGAAGTCGCGCTGAGCTCTCCGGCTGGCCGTCACCCTGGCCAACATTTCGATGAATGCAGCCGACACCTCGCGCACTTCACGGGGCCCGCCGCCCTGCAGAGACTGATCGTAGTCTCCTGCGGCCACGCCGCGCGCCGCGGCGGCTAAGTCTTGAAGCGGCCCCGCAATCCACTGGGCCAGAAGGAGCGACAGCAAGACCGAGGCAACCAGCGCGACGAGACCGGCTTGAAGCAGGGGAGGCAGCGCGTCGCGCACGAGCCCGGCAAAGACCCTCACCGACGGTCGCCGGGCTGCGACCACAAGCCGTCTGCCGTCCCCGGTCTCCGCCGCGGCCATCAGCCAGGTCCCACCAGCGTCATCCACATAGCGGCCGCGAGCGGGATTCAGCGAAGTGCCATCCTGCGGGACCGCCCGCGCGGGCGGCGGAACCATCCCCTGCTGGCTGTCAAAAACAAGCCCCTCATTGGGATCGTACACAAGCGCACGAGCGCCCAGCGATCGGCCCAGCGCGTTGAGCGCCCGGATCAGCCCGCGGCGATCGCGGAAAGCAGGTCTGTCCTGCGCCGCAGGACTGGTGGCCACGCTGACGATCTCTTCCAGCCGCCCATATACGAAACGATCGATCGCCGGGTTGCGGGCCAGCAGAATGAAGAAGCTCGCCGCGGACAGTCCCAAGACCAGTCCACCGACGAGCAAGTGAGTTCCGAGGAGGCGCGCCCGCAGGCTGTCGAACAAACCTTCAGTCCTTGACCAGCTTGTAGCCGACGCCAGTGACGGTCTCGATGCGGACCGAGTCCGAACTTGCGAGGTGTTTGCGGAGCCGGGCCACATGCACATCGACGGTACGGGTTTGGCCGGGAAAATCGTAGCCCCATACGGACTCGAGCAGCCGGTCCCGGGTGAGCACGATGCCCGGGTTCTCAGCAAAGGCGAGCAGCAGATCGAACTCCTTCGTCCGCAGCTCGACCGGACGCCCGCCCACGAGGACCTCCCGGCGGGCCGGGTCGAGCGTAAGATCTCCCACCCGCACCATCTCTTCCTCGTAAGTCCCAATCAGTGCCAGCTCGCTTCGGCGCAGGATGGCCTTCACGCGCGCCACGAGCTCGCGCGGATTGAACGGTTTGGTCAGGTAATCGTCGGCACCCAGCTCCAAACCGACGATCTTGTCCACATCGTCGGTGCGGGCGGTCAGCATCAGAATCGGGACATCGCTTTCAGCGCGCACACGGCGGCAGACCTCGAATCCATCCAACTCAGGGAGCATCACGTCCAGCACGATCAACGCCGGTCGGGTGGCGGCCAAGCGCTCCAGCGCCTGCTGGCCGTCCCCGGCCCGCTCAACGTGGAAGCCCTCGCGCTCCAAATACATTCGGCAAAGTTCGACGATGTTCGCCTCGTCGTCTACGACAAGAATTCGTTCTCCGGTCATGCCCGCTCCTGGAAACAGTTTAAGGCTGCAGATGCAGCGAGCTAGCCCAATTATCTGTCCGTTTGAAGACGACGAATAGCCTTGAATCTGAGTGTCGCCCAAGTGCACCCTGCTTCGTGGGCGGACCGTCCCCCGGTCGAGGCCGGAGGCGCGTTCAATCTCCGTATCCTTCGCGCAGGACCGCAACGGCCTCGATCTCCACGGCCGCGCCTTTGGGAAGACGCGCAACTCCAACCGCGGAGCGCGCGGGGGGATCCTGGCTAAAGTACTCTTCATAGACCTCGTTCATCAGGGAGTAATCGTCGAGATCCGCCAGGAATACCGTGGTCTTCAGCACCATCTCCAGCGACGAGCTTCCCGCTTTCAGGACTTTAGCCAGGTTCTCGAGGGCCTGCCGCGTCTCGGCTTCGATCCCGCCTTCCACAAGCTCTCCCGTCTCAGGATCCGTGCCGATCGACCCGGAGGTGAAGATCAATCCACCCCAGCGCACCGCGACGGAGTAGGGTCCGATGGCCTGCGGGGCGCCGCTGGCGATTAACACGTCTCGTTTTCGGGTATCCATTTTGCGACCTTTCCTCGGTCAGCGTTCCGGGGCTGGCATTGTACGCCCCGCGGTGGCCGGTGACAATATGACCCTGTCGCCATCGGAGAAACAGCGCGATGAATCCGAAAATTCAGATCGTCGCCCAGCTTCTCATTCACCCTACTACACCGGATCCCGCCGGACTCAAGGAATGTCCCCGGCACTTTCAAAGTGCCGGGGACACAGGGGTCTACTCAAACCTCAAGCCAGAGATCCGCTCTTCATGGAACCCCTTGGGGAGAGCAGCGATCAGACCACGACGTTAACCAAACGGCCGGGCACGTAGATCACCTTGTCCGGCTCTTTGCCTTCCAGGTACGATTGAACGGACTCGCTGGCTAACGCGGCTTCTTTCGCCTCGGCCTCTTCGATCTCAGCCGAAACTCGGATCCGATCGCGAACCTTACCGTTGACCTGCAGCACCAGCGTGATCTCCTCTTCCCGCGCCACTTCGGGGTCGAAGTCCGGCCACGATTGCAGATGAATGGAGTAATCATTCCCGCGCCGACTCCACAGTTCTTCGGTGATATGCGGCGCGACCGGAGCCATCATCCGCAGCAACCCATCCACCGCCTCCTGGTAAGCGGCCGAGCCGGCCTGACCCTCCTCGCGCGCTTGAATGATGCGGTTGGTCAGCTCCATCAGCCCTGACACGACGGTGTTGAACTCGAAGCGCTCGAAATCACGGCTTACCTGCCGGATCGTCTGGTGCAATTTGCGGCGCAGGTCGGTTTCGGCCTCCTGGTCGCTCTGCTGCGGTTCGCTGTCCAGCGTCTCATTGACGTGGCTCCAGACCCGGTGCAGCCAGCGGACCACACCCTGAATGTTCTCGGCGTTCCACGGTCCGCCCTCCGTCCAGCGGTAGCCGAACATCAGGTAGGCGCGCACCGTGTCGGCGCCGTATTCCCGCACCTGGGCGTCAGGGTCGATGACGTTGCCGCGCGACTTGCTCATGCGATGCCCGTCAGGTCCCAGGATCTGACCCTGATTGCGCAGCTGCAGCATCGGTTCTGGGCCCTTGGCGATGCCCAGATCGCGGCATGCCTTGTGGAAGAAGCGCGTGTACATCAGGTGCATGGTGGCGTGCTCGATGCCACCCGTATAGCTATCCACAGGCATCCAGTAATCGTACTCATCCGGATCGAACGGCCCCTCATCGTAATCGGGGCTGAGATAGCGCAGATGGTACCAGGAGGAACACATGAACGTATCCATCGTGTCGGTATCGCGCTCGGCCGACCCTCCGCATTCCGGACACGCGGTGTTCTTCCATGTGGGGTGAAGCTTCAGCGGGCTCTCGCCGGTCGGTTCCCATTCGACATCGTCCGGCAGGCGGACCGGCAGGTCTTCTTCGGGAACAGGGACCGTCCCGCATTGCTCGCAGTAGACGATGGGAATTGGAGCTCCCCAGTAGCGCTGGCGGGAGATCAGCCAATCCCGCAGGCGGTAATTGACCGCCCCCTCGCCGATATCATTCGCTTCCAGGTATTCGACCGTTCGAGAAACAGCCTCGTCGGCAGGTGTGCCGGTCAGGGAGCCGGAGTTGACCATCTCTCCGTATCCCGGCGCCGCCTCCTCCATCATCTCACCGTCCAGCGGCTCCAGCCCCTCCGGCTGGACGACGGGCCTGATTTCCAACCCGTGGTGACGCGCGAACGCGAAGTCCCGGTCGTCATGGGCCGGCACGGCCATGATGGCCCCGGTCCCATAGCTCATCAGGACGTAATCCGCCACCCACACCGGAATGCGCTCATCGTTGACCGGATTGATCGCGTAGCCTCCGGTGAAGACCCCTGTCTTCTCTTTGTCGACCGCTTCGCGTTCGATGTCGCTCAGGCGAGCCGCCCGTTCGACATATGCCTCGACGGTCTCCTCTCGATCCGGCGCGGTCAGCTTCAAGACCAGCGGATGCTCCGGGGCCAGCACCATGAACGTCGCGCCCCACAGCGTATCCGGCCGGGTGGTGAACACCTCGATTGGATCGCCGTCCTCGGTGTAGAAAGTCACCCGGGCACCTTCGCTCTTGCCGATCCAGTTGCGCTGCAGAAGCTCAACCGGCCCCGGCCAGTCCAGGTGCGAGAAATCCAGCAGCTCCTGCGCGTAGTCCGTAATGCGGAAGAACCACTGATCCAGGTCCTTCTTGATCACGGGGGTACCGCAGCGCTCGCAGACCCGCTCCTCGGTGATCACCTGCTCCCGAGCCAGGGTCGTGTTGCAGTGCGGACACCAATCCACGGGGGACAGCTTCTTGTAGGCCAGATCGTTCTTGAAGAACTGCAGGAAGAACCACTGCGTCCATTTGTAGTACTTCGGATCGGAGGAGATGGCCTCGCGTGACCAGTCCCACATCGCGCCCATCGAGCGCAGTTGAACCCGCATCTTCTCGATGTTGTCGTAGGTCCACTCCTTGGGGTGGATGTTGCGCTCGATGGCCGCGTTTTCACCGGGCAGGCCGAAGGCGTCGAAGCCAATGGGGAACATGACGTTGCGCCCCTGCATGCGCATATAGCGGGCGCGAGCATCCGATGGGGCCATCGCGTACCAGTGGCCGATGTGCAGATTACCCGAGGTGTACGGCAGCATGGTCAACACGTAGAACTTTCGCCGGTCCGGATCGATCTCGGCGCGGTAGATCCCGTCGGCCTCCCACTGCGCCTGCCAGCGGGCCTCGATTTCGTCGGGTTGATAGCGATCGACGGCGGTAGCTGCTTCGACGGCTGCGGTCTTCACGTTGTCGGCGGACATGGTCTCACCTCCAGGGCCTGGGATAACGGGGATGCTGCAGGGGGACCGGATGATAGGCGGGCACCCCTGATTGTGCCGATCGCACCGCCACGAGCACGAGTTTATGCAATCTGATCCCCATGGACCGAAGTCTTCGCCCGAGCTTCGACATCGTTCCACCTCCCCGTATGAAAAAGAACACGCCCTTCCGTCAACTCAGGGACGAAAGGGCTCCGCGGTACCACCCTGCTTGCCCGCCCGGGAGCAGGCCGCTCTACACGCGCTAACGGGCGCTCCCGCCCCCGGCTACCGTCCGGTTCACCGGGAGGGCTGCTCCTGAGGATCCTGTGGAGCGACAGGCGAGTTCATCCTTCGCCGATAGTCTGGCCGGCGCTCCAGAGGCGCCCCGCCGGGCTTCCACCATCCCCGGCTCTCTGCTGGACGGCTTACTGCTCCTGTCTTGGCCTTGTTTCGTGTTCAGCGATCAGCTTTCAGCAGTTGAACCCTGATACCTGAAAGCTGTCAGCTCCTTTTGAGGTGGACCCAGTGGGATTCGAACCCACGACCTTCTCAATGCCATTGAGACGCGCTCCCAGCTGCGCCATGGGCCCATGGTTCCTGTGGACCTGGCGGGATTCGAACCCGCGACCTCTTCAGTGCGATTGAAGCGCGCTCCCAGCTGCGCCACAGGCCCCCGTTCGGGTGATGAAATTGTACCGAAGCGCGCGAACGGAGTCAAGCTTCGGCCGGCCTCCCAACATATTCACCACAGAGAGCACAGAGTGCACGGAGATTTCCAACAAGTTGATCTCACTGCGAAAGAGTTCCGAAACGATCAACCTAGGATGCTATAGAGTTGCCAGACGACCAAGATCGCTCGACAAGAAGGACAGCTTGTCGCCCATATTCTCTGTGTTCTCTGTGGTGGGAAAGTGGATGCCAGCGCACACCCAAATGCAGCTCTCGCAGAGACGCCTAGACCTACTCCTTCAGGAAGGGCAACCCCAGGGCCTCGGGCTTGGCGGCGCCCCAGCGGCTGCGGAACCACTTGGTCGAGATCACCATGAGCACCAGAATGGTGATCACGAACGGCACGGTGCGCCACAGATAGCGGGACATCAAACCCGGCAGCAAAAGCTGCGGGTTGAGCGACAGCTGCCACAGCGTGCCGAACAGCAGCGCGCCGCCGAGCATGATCATCGGATGCCACATGGAGAAGAAGACCAGCGCCAGGGCGATGAAGCCCCAGCCGGCCAGAAAATTGTAGTTCCACACGGGGTTGTAGAAGAGGGAGTACGTCGCCCCCGAGAGCCCGGCGAGCAGCCCGCCAATCGTGACGCAGAAGTAGCGCATGCGCGTGACGTTGATCCCCGAGACCTGCGCCACGCTGGGGTTCTCGCCCACCGACCGCACCTTCAAGCCGATGTCGGTTCGCGAAAGGCCGAACCAGGCGACGACCGTCAAAGCTATGGCCAGGTAAAACATCGGCGAAAGGCCGAAGTAGGTTTCGATGCGTTCCAATCCCAGCGGCCCGGTGTACGGGTTTCCGATATACGTTGTCAGACCGAAGCCCAGGATCCAGATGCCCATCCCGCTGACCACCTGATCGACGCCCAGAGTGATCGAAAAGAAGCCGTGCATCAGGCCGAGCAAGGCGCCGATGGCGATCCCCACCAGGAAGCCCAGCAGATGATTTTCGCTCGTCTGGGCCGCGATGAATCCGAACGTGGCTCCGAACAGCATGACGCCCTCGATCCCGACGTTGAGAACGCCCGCCCGCTCGTCGATCAGCTCACCGAGACCGGCCAGGGCGAAGATCGCCGAGGCCTCCAGGCTCCTAATCAGAAATTCCGACATCGACTTCCGCCTCCCTCCTGCGGATCAGGATCCTGTACTGATAGAAGAACTGGAAGGCGACCAGGGCGATCATCAGCACTCCCAGCATCGCCAGGTCGACGCCGAAGCGCAGGTGGAGCTTCCCCTGGGCGTAACGCCCGCCGTTGGACAGCCCTCCGAACAGAAGCGCGACCGGGATCGAAGCCAGCGGGCTGCCCAGCGATATCAAGCCGCAGATAATTCCGTAGAACGCCAAGTTGCCGAAATCCCCGTAGTTGCGCGCGATCTTGTACACACCGGGTGCAGCGCCGAAGATATGGTATCCGGCCAGACCGGCCACCGCGCCACCCAAGACGAACACCAGGAGCGAGATCTTGAGCGGACTGATCCCCGCGTAGCGGGCGGCCGCAGGGCTCCGTCCGAAGGCGCGAATCTGGTACCCCAACTGGGTTCGGCTCAGCATGAAATACGCCAGGGCCGCCAGCCCCAGCGCCACGAGCAGCGTGAAGGGCACACCCATGAACGCCGGCGGGCGCAGAGAATTCGGCAGCGCGAAGCTCTCGCCCCGTCCGCCCGGGTTCATCAATGCACCCCCCTCCTTGATGAACTCCGAGACCAGCCAAAAGGCGATGAAGTTCATGATCATCGTCACGACGATCTCGTTGACGCCCCACCTTCCCTTCAGGAGACCAGCGATCCCGCCGTAGGCGCCCCCTGCGATCGCGGCGGCGAGCATCATCAACGGGATGTAGAGCCAGGCCGAGAGCTCGGCGCTTCCCGGAACTCCGCCAGCGAACACGAGCACCACGCCAAATGCACCCAGCGAGCCCATGTACAGTTGACCGGTCATCCCGATGTTCCACAACCCGGCCCGGAACGGCAAGATGAAAGCGATCGAGCACAGCAGCAAGAAGATGAAGCGGCTGAACGTCGGAACGAGTCCCCGAAGGTTGAGGAAACCGTAGGAGAAGATCTCGCGGTACCCGACGAGCGGACTGACGTCGTCCAGAAGAAAGACGCCGCCGAACAGGACCATGGCGAATAACACGGCCGAGATGGAGATCAGCGCCGCCCGCCACGAACTGAGCCCTACGCGTTTGGCGAGACGGACTTCGTAGCTACCGATCTCCATCCGTCGCTCTGTCCTCCGGCCGCACACCGGCCATCATCGCCCCGACGGCCTCCCACCGAGCCTCGTGATCCGGCAGAATGTCCATCAGCTGCCCTTCATAGATCGGCGCCACCCAATCCGCGAGCGCGAAGATCTCATCCAGATCCTCCGAGATGAGCAGGATTGCGGCCCCAGCCTGCCTGGCCTCCACCAGCTTATTGCGCACGAACTCCGCCGCGCCGACATCCAATCCCTGTGTGGGCAGGCTGGCGATCAACAGACGCGGCCGCCTGGTCAACACTCGGGCCAGAATCAGCCGCTGCAGGTTCCCGCCCGACAGGCTCGCTGCATGGACGTCCACCCCGGGCGCCACGACATCGTACTCGCGCACCAAGTCCTGAGCCAGCAGACGCATCTTGCGCTGATCGAGCAGCCCCCGACGAGCGAAGCGCTCATCGAAGAAGAAGTTCAGGGCCACATTTTCAACGAGAGAGAATTCGCCGATGGATCCAACCGAGGTGCGCTCGGCGGGCACATAGGCCAAACCGGCGCGCCAGCGATTCAGGATCGACATGCGGGTGATATCCTGATCTCCCAAGAACACCTGGCCTTGAACCGGTTCACGCAAACCGGCGATCACCTCCGCCAGCTCCTGCTGGCCGTTTCCAGCCACGCCGGCTACGGCCAGGATCTCTCCCTCCCGGATCGAGAACGAAACCTCGTCCAGCGCCCTCACGCCCTTGTCGTTCATGGCGCTCAAGCCCTTCACCTGCAGTACGGTCGCCCCCCGCTCGACGTTTGGCTTTTCCACCTGGAACAGAACATCCCGACCGACCATTTTCTCGGCCAGGTCCCGCTCGGAGATGTTGGCCGTTTCGGTGCGGGCCACCACCCTGCCGTTGCGCAAGACCGTCACCCGATCGCTGATGTCCAGCAC